>NZ_JBVHHL010000011.1:0-194569 GCF_055561075.1 Streptomyces sp. NPDC022910 | reverse complement strand
GTGGGGGGGGGTGGGGGGTGTGGGTTTCCCCACAACCTCTGCCTGTTGTTGGGGGGGGGGGGGGGGGGTGGCGGGGGGGGGGGGGGGGGGGGGCCCCCGCCCCCCCCGGGGGGGCCGGGGGCCCCTCCGCCGTTCTCCCGGTTCAGCGGGAGCGCCGGGGCAGGAACGTGAAGACCGCCCCGCCCAACAGGATCGCCGTCCCGGCCACCAGGCCCAGGGCCTTCAGGGCGCCGTGGTCGTCCGCGCCCGTCTGGGCCAGGCCGCCCCAGGTGCCTCCCGACGTCGACGAGCCGCCGGACGCCCCGCCCGGCTGCTGCGAGGTGTCCAGGGTCAGCGACACCTCGCTCTTGGTCGGCGTGCACGTCGTGGTCGTACCGAGGGCCTTGATGGTGAGCACGCCCGGCGACAGCGTCGACTGCCCGCTCGCGCCCGGCTTGTAGGTGCCCGTCAGATCCGGGATCTCGATCGGGTCGCCGGACTTGATGTCCTTGGCGTTCGTCGGGCCCTCGACATGGACGGTGCCCTTGTCCGCGCCGCCCAGCACGACCTCCATCGACGGCTTCACCGAGTCCTTGGGGATGTCCGCCGGGCTGTTCATCACCGACTTCTTGAACTGGACGGTGAGATCGAAGCTACCGCCGTTCTTCTTGGCGTTGATCTGCACGGGCGACGTGGCGTTCTTGTCGCCGATGGGCGTCTTGCAGGCGTACGGGACCTGGACCTCCTTGCCGGTGAAGTCCGTCTGCCCGCCGCTGTCGCCGCCCGTGGTGCCGGATCCGCCGCTGCCCCCGCCGGTCTCGCTCGCGCTCGCTGTCGGTGACGACGAGGAGGAGCCGGTGGGCAGGCCCGTCGGCAGGTTGGTCGGCAGGTTCGTCGGCAGACTCGTCGGAAGGGTGGGGGGGATCGTCGGCAGCCCGCCCGTCGTACCGCCCGAGCCCCCGCCCGTGCCCGTCACCTTGATGGTCGCGGCCGGCTGAACCGTCTCCTTCGGGGAGCACTTGGTGTCGGTCGAGACAGGTTTGCTGACGTTGATGTTGTACGGGTTGGGGGTCAGCGTCACCTCGCCGGCCGCGGTCAGCTTCAGCTTGCCCGTCATGTCGGACAGCTTCATGTCGCTGTTCTTGGGGATCGCGGGGTTCGACCGCGGCCCTTCCATCGCGATGTCCGCGGTCTGCGCGCCACCCGCCTTCAGCGTCCCCGTCGGCTTGACCGTGTCCTTGTCCAGGTCGATCACATCGGGGTTCTTGGAGGCGGCCTGCACGAACTTCCGGGTGACGGTCACCTCGTCCCCGACCTTCGCCTCGGCCGGCGCCGTGATCTCCACCTTGGTGGTGCCCTCGACCGGGGGCAGCCCCGAGATGGAGGGCGGAATGCACTCGGTCTTGTACGACACCTCGGCGGCCTGGGCCGGTGCCGCGGCCACGGCGAGCAGGATGCCCGCGCCGCCCAGCATCAGCGCCACTCCGGCCGCGCCCGCCCTCCTGCTTCTGCCCCCTGCCGCAAGGGCTCTCCGTTGGGTGCTCACGTGTTTCCCTTCGTCGGGGTCGTCGGACTGTTCTCTTGCGGTGCGGAGAGCCGACCGTCGACCGCGGTCCCCGGATCCGTGTCCGGGGTGAACCACGGCAGGGCCGAAGTGGTGGGGGTCTCGGGGACGGACGGAGAGGCGCCCGGCCTCGGTATGCGCAGGGTGAGTTCGGGCAGCCGCGGCCTCCGGTGACGTACCGGCCGCCCTGCCGGGCCGCGCGGCCGCACCCGGTCCACGACGGCCATGCCGAGGCGGAACCCGGCGGCCGGCACCACCAGTCAGACCAGGATCCAGAAGACGGTCACGCCCCACGGGCGACCGACGCCCCACGGCTGTTCGGCGACGACCTTGCCCCCGTACTCCAGCGAGACCGTGTAGTCGCCGTGGGCGCCCGGCGACAGTTCCACCGGCAGCTTGATCTGCGCCTTCCTGCCGGGCGCGATCGTGCCCTTCCACTGCTGTTCGTCCCACTGCGGTGCGAACACGCCGTGAGAGGTGCCGACCCGGAAGACAGGGTTCTTGACCGGCGAGGAGCCGACGTTGCCGACGGTGAAGACGAGCGTGCGGGACGGCGGCGCCCCGAACCAGGTCAGCAGCCCACCGGACCCGTCCAGGCGGGTGTCCGTCAGCACCGAGAGGCGTCCGGCGGCGGACTCGGCGGGCAGCGCCTCCACGGCGTGCCCGGCGACCTGGAAGATCGCGTCGGCGTCCGCCTTCGCCCCGGTGACGGTGGCGACGTGCACCACTCAGGGGCACGGCACGGGCGGCTCGGACACCGGCAGCCTGCGGCTGAACTGCCCCTGGGCGTCGGTCGTGACGGCGCGGCCGTCCGCGTTGGCGCAGGAGTTGGTGCCGCCGATCACACCCCGGGACGGCACGGACTGCCCGCAGATCAGGATCATCAGCAGGGTCTTCGGCCGCCAGCCGCTGCCGGAGACGGTGATCGAACCGCCCGTACCCGCCTGGGACGCGGACAGTTTCACGGCCGGCTTGTCGGCGCCCCAGGCGGGTGTCGCCAGGGGCACCAGGACGAACGCGAGGACCACCACCAGCGCGGAGATACGCCCCTTCACGTCACCGCTCCCGTCAACTCGGCTTCCGTACGCGTCCGGTCCTCCGCCTCCCGGTCCGGCGGTCGGCGCCGGCGATGTCGTACGACCGCCACGGCGCCCACGGCCGCGAGCAGCCCGGAGGTGGTGCCGGCCACCGTCCCCCAGGGCACGAACCATGCCGAGGCGGACGCCGAACCGTGCACGCCGCCCGCCGCCGTGACGGTGAGCCGCACCTCCACCGCGTCGAGCACCGGGTGGTGCGGCCACGGCTCGCTGAGCCGGACCCTGCGGCCGGGCAGCAGCTCGACCGGGAGCGTGCGCGGGGCACGGTCGAGGACCCGGCCGAGGACTCCGTCGGCGCGCACCGCGAGCCTCGGGGTCAGCACGGTGGTGCCGCGGTTGACCAGCTCGTACCAGACACACCCGTCGCGCACCTGAACGTGCTCCACGGTCAGCGCGGACAACGACGGTCCCAGGACACACAGTTGGACGCGCACGGCGGTGGAGCGGCCGCCCGCGACCGCCACGATCGCGCCGGGGTGGTCGCCGGGCGTGGCGCCCGGGGGCACCGTCACGGTGAACGGCACGTCGGCGCGGGTGCGGGCGGGCACCGTCACCGAGACCGTGTGCACCGCGATCCTGCGCCCGCCCGTCGTACGGGCGAAGCCGATCCACGCGCCGGTGTCCACCGGCTTCCTGCGTACCGTGAAGCCGCCGTCCGCGGTGTTGTCCGCGTCGGCGCCGCTCAGCCGGACGGTCAGCGGCTTGCCACCCGGGTTGAGCACCGAGACCGCGTCCTGCAGGACCGTGCCCGGTCCCCCCTCCGCGTAGACGTACGGCCGCCCGTTTGCGCCGCCCGTCGCGGGCGCGAGGGACCAACTGCCGTCGGCGGCCGCGGCGGGCGCGATGCCCAGCAGGCTCAGGGCGGCGAGGGAGAGCCACAGGGCGTGGCGGGCGTACGGCATCGGCGGCTCCCGACAAAATGGGGCGCGTGGCGCCTCGTTGAGGGGCGGTGGTCGGGCGACGGGTGGGCGGCTCGTGCGGGATCCGGGATACTCCTCAGCGGCGTACCGCCTGGTTCCGGCGCGTCAGCCACAGCACTCCGGCCGCGCCTGCCAGCAGGACCGTGCCGCCGAGGGTGCCCAGGGCGATCGCGGAGTCCTCGGGGCCGGTCTGCGGCAGCTGCCCGCCGGAGCCCGCGCCGCTCTGGGTGGAGCCGGACGAGCCACCGCCTGCGGCCGTGACGTCGAGGGTCAGCGAGGGTCCCGGGTTGTTGGTGGGCGTGCACGTGGTCGTCGTACCGAGCGCCTTGATGGTCAGCACGGCCGCGGTGAAGGTGACCTTGCCGGTCTCCTTGGGCGTGTACGTGCCGCTCAGGTCATTGATCTTGATGGGGGTGTTGGCGGGGATGGCCGCCTGGTTGGCCGGGCCGGTCACGGAGATGGTGCCGCTCTCGGCGCCGCCCAGCTTGATGGTGGCGCTCGGGTTCATCGCACCCTTGCCCAGTTCGACCGGGCTGGAGGAGACGCCCTTCTGCCAGGACATGGTGATCTTGTAGGCACTGCCGTTCTTGACGCCCTTGATGTCGATGGGCGAGACGGCGCTCTTGTCGCCGATCGGTGTCTTGCAGTGGTAGTTGACGTCGACGACCTCGGCCCTGGCCGCGGGGGCGGCCAACAGTACCGCCGAGCCGGCCAGGGCAGCGGCGGACGCGAGCGCGACAGTTCGCTTGTGGTACGACACGGTCCCCTCGTTCCTGACGGCACATCAGATCGGCCGTCAAGGTACGCCCGGGGCCTTGTGGAGGGAAGACACAGTGCGCGCCGGATCTGTGGCGATCCGGCGCGCAAGAGGTGACGTGTGCGGTGACGTACGAAGAAGGGTTCGACCTGAGGACGCCATTCATGTACGGCTTCGCCGCACGGGAGGGCGAGCGCTACGCGGGGGCGCCGAGTTCCGCCCACACCCTCTTGCCCGCAACTCCGGGCGTGCGCACGACACCCCAGTCGAGGCAGAGCCGCTGCACGATGAACATCCCATGGCCGCCGGGGCGTCCGGCGCGGTGCGGGGTGCGCGGGGCGGGCTGGCCCGCGCCCCGGTCGGAGACCTCGATGCGCAGCACCTTGCTGTCGCACGAGATGAACAGCTCCTCCGGTCCCTCGGCGTGCAGACACGCGTTGGTGACGAGCTCGGAGACAACGAGCAGCACGTCTTCCGCGGCGGCCCGCTGGTCGGCGGTGGCGGCGGGCAGCCAGCCCCACGCGTACAGCGCCTGGCGGGTGAAGTCGCGGGCCAGCGGGACGACGCCGCTCTCGCCGTCGAAGCCCAGCCTGCGCACCCGCCGGCCGGAGGGCGGCGCCTCCCCCGGCGCACCCGGGGAGGCGCCGCCCTCCGCGGACGGACCCTGCGCGGGCGTTCCGGAAGCGCCGCTGGGCTCGGGGCCGCGGTCGCCCGGCGAGTAGGGCCGGGTGGTGCTCATCAGCGCTTCACCTCACCGATTCACCAGTTCACGATTCAAGACTCAGTACGGGGATCGACGGTGCTTCCGTCGGTTGTTGCTCGTGCCGTTTCGTGCGAGGTCCTCTTCTTGAGGCTTTCGCCCTGGCTGCCGACATATTCAGCATGTCTCCTGCCCGACCGGACCGCTGGGACACCCATGGATTCGGCCGGGAGGCCGTGACGCGCGTAACGCCCCGGTCACACAGGGACGCCTGGGGGCTCTCCGGCCGCATCACTCGGCCAGGGCCGCGTCCAGCGTGTCGTGGACGGTGAAAACGGCGTCCGCTCCGGTGATCTCGAAGACCCGGGCCACGACGGGCAGCATCCCCGCCAGATGGACCCCGCCGCCCGCGGCCTCGGCCTTCAGCCGGGCGCCGAGCAGCACGTTCAGCCCGGTGGAGTCACAGAACTCCAGACGTGAACAGTCCACTACCAGGCGCGAGAACCCCTTCTCGAGGCAGTCCTCGAGTGGTTCGCGCAACAGATCGGCGGTGTGGTGATCCAACTCACCCGCCGGGGTCACAACGGCACTCGTGCCCTCTTGCCGCACTTCGACCAGAAGCCGGCCCGACTGTGCGCTGCCGACCGTCCCGCGGTCCATGCCGTCTCTCTCCCGACCGTCGTGGCTGTTGGTGGACGCCTTCGAACACTACGCCTTCCTCACGCCTCTCGGCACCCGAACAACCTTACCAATTCGGACATTTCACTACAGAACGCACTTGCGGTGACCTCACGAAACCCGGTAGGGCTAGTAGGGACACCCGTACGACACGGCCGGCTTTGGAGGCGCCGCACACCGCAGTGCACGTATTGGCATCGGCGGCCATATGCCGAGAACGATGGAGGACAGCATGTCACCCCGGCTCGACGCATCGCATCCCCAGAGGGCGACGTCGGCACCCCCCCTGGAACGACCGGACCACGAATACACCGACGGCCTCGCCCCATACGGTCTCACCGAGCCCGACGGCCTCTCCGACCTTCCGGAGATCCCACCGTACGACGAGGTGGCGGCGGTGGACGCGCGGGCCCTGTCCAAGACGCTCTTCGAACGCCTGGAGTCGCTCGAGGAGGGGACGCACGAATACTCGTACGTACGCAACACGCTCGTCGAACTCAATCTGGCCCTGGTGAAGTTCGCCGCCTCCCGTTTCCGCTCGCGCAGCGAGCCGATGGAGGACATCATCCAGGTCGGCACGATCGGCCTGATCAAGGCCATCGACCGCTTCGAACTCAGCCGCGGCGTCGAGTTCCCCACGTTCGCGATGCCGACGATCGTCGGCGAGATCAAGCGCTTCTTCCGCGACACGTCGTGGTCCGTGCGCGTCCCGCGCCGCCTCCAGGAACTCCGCCTCGACCTGGCGAAGGCCGGCGACGAACTCGCCCAGCAGCTCGACCGCGCCCCGACGGTGGCCGAGCTGGCGGAGCGCCTCGGCATCCCGAACGACGAGGTCGTCGAGGGCATGGCGGCGTCAAACGCCTACACGGCGAGCTCCCTTGACGCTCAGCCGGAGGAGGACGACTCCGAGGGCGCGCTCGCGGACCGCATCGGGTACGAGGACCACGGGCTCGAAGGCATCGAGTACGTCGAGTCGTTGAAGCCGCTGATCGCCGGACTCGCGCCGCGCGACCGCCAGATCCTGTCACTGCGCTTCGTCGCCAATATGACCCAGTCGGAGATCGGTGAGGAACTCGGCATCTCCCAGATGCATGTGTCACGGCTGCTGTCCCGGACGCTGGGGCGGCTGCGGAAGGGCCTCACACTCGAGGAGTGACGGCCCGGGTGACGTGTTGTTTCCGTCCGGCGCCGGACATCGGTGCCGGACGGACCGCTGCCGACACCCTTCGGCACATCCCGACGCATCCCGCACAGTCACCGTCGGCCCCTCGGTTACCCGGGGAAACCTCTTTCCCCACGGGCCACGGTCCACCACTATGGTCACCCCAAACTGGCCGGTACGTCAGGAGCGCGGCGATCGGTGCCGCGGGGTGCGAGGAGGCGGGTGGATGGCTCGGGCCGACGGGACGGACGAGGACGCCGAAGCCGGAGGCGGGATGTCCGAAACGGACGGCGGGGGTCACATACCCGCGGGCCCGTCCGACATGCGGCTCACCGAACTGCTGCGCGCGGACACCGCGACCTCCTGTTCGGCACTGCAGGAACTCCGCGCCCGTCACCGGGCCTCGGTCCTCGCCTACGCACGGCTGTGCACCACGAGCGAGCCGGCCGCGCGGCAGCTGGCCGGGCAGGCGTTCACCCACGCGGCCCGCGAGACGGCGCGCGGCATCGACCCGGGCGTCCCCTGGCGGCACCGACTCCTGTTGCTGACCGTCCGGTTGGCCCTGTCGTGGGCCGGGGACGAGCGGGCCGCCGGCCTCGACCCCGGTCTGCTCCTGGTCATGAACACAGCCGGTACGGACGGCCCCGTCCCGCCGATGCTCGCGGCGTTCCAGTCCCTCCCGTCCCGTGCTCAGGGCCTGATCTGGTACGGCATCGTGGAGCAGGAGCCCGAGAGCAGGACGGCGGCATTCCTCGGCCTCGGGCGCCAGGACGTGGTGTACGGCACCGAACAGGCGCTCCAGTCCCTGGGGCAGGCCTGTCTGAGGTCCCGCCTCGCCTCCTCGGACGATCCGCGCTGCGGAGACTTCCGGCGGCTGATCGAGGAGTCGGTACGGCCCGACAACCCCCGCCACAGCGCCGACCTGCACGCCCATATGGCACACTGCGCGCACTGCACGGCCGCCTACGAGGAACTCACCGCCCTGCGGGACACCCTGCGCACCACACTGGCCGAGGGCCTGTTGCCGTGGAGCGGCACGGCGTACGTCCTGAACGGCGCGAGCGAGCCGCTCGGCAACCCGGGGACGGCGGAGGTCACTTGGCCACCGGGCCGCCGTGTCGCCGTGGCCTCGGCGGCCCTCGGACTGGCCCTGGCGCCGCTGCTGGTCTTCCTGCTGTCGTCGGCCGGCTCGCCGGACCGGCGCTCGGCGGGCTCCTCCGTCGGCACGCCGGCGAACCCGCCCGCGGTGACGATCACGGCGACGGTCTCGGTGAGCCCCCCGGCGTCGTCGACGCCCTCGCCCTCCCCCACACCAACCACCACGTCGCCGTCGCCTACGAGGAGTTCGAAGCTGCCGAAGCCCTCACCGAAGCCGACCGCGACGGCACACGCGCCGAACGGCACATACGCCCAGGTGGTGAACGCCGCCTCGGGCCTGTGCCTCGACGTCGCCGGCGACTTCGGCAACGGCACGGACGTGGCCATGGTTCCCTGCACGTCCTCCCCCGGCCAGCGGTGGCGTGTCGACTCCGGACGCAGCGTCCTGCAGTCGTCGGCCGACCCCGGCTTCTGCCTGGACAGCCGCGGCTCCGTCGACAAAGGCGTCGGAATCTGGCAGTGCGACTCGGTCTACGGCCGCAACGGCCAGAACCTCAGGTTCGTCGTGGACGACGACGGGGTCATCCGCCCGGCCATCGCCATCGAGACCGCGCTCACCCCGAACGACGACGGGGGCCTGTCGTTGCTACCGCTGACCGGAGGCACGGAGCAGCGCTGGTGGGCGGGGGCGCCCTGACGGGCGACGGCCGTGGCCGGGGCGCGTGCCCGCTCAGACGACGCGTACTCCCCGACGCCACGCCTGGGTGACGAGGGGCACCCCCGGGCGGTACGCCAGGTGGACGTGGCTCGGGGCATCGAGGATCGCCAGGTCCGCGTATGCGCCCGGGGTGAGACGGCCGATGTCCGTGCGGCGGAGGGCCTCGGCCCCTCCCGCGGTGGCCGACCAGACCGCCTCGTCGGGGGTCATGCCCATGTCCCGGACGGCCAGCGCGATGCAGAACGGCACCGACGACGTGAAGGACGAACCCGGGTTGCAGTCCGTGGACAGGGCCACCGTGACGCCCGCGTCGAGGAGACGGCGGGCGTCGGGCCACTGCGCTCGGGTCGAGAACTCGGCGCCGGGCAGGAGCGTCGCGACCGTGCGGCTGTTCGCGAGCGCGTCCACGTCGGCGTCCGTCAGGTGCGTGCAGTGGTCGGCGCTGGCAGCGTCCAGCTCAACGGCGAGCTGCACACCGGGGCCGTACGACAGCTGGTTGGCGTGGATGCGCGGGTGCAGACCCTTCCGCTTGCCCGCGGTGAGGATCGCGCGGGCCTGGTCGCCGTCGAAGGCACCCTTCTCGCAGAAGACGTCGATCCACCGGGCGTGCGGGGCGCAGGCGTCGAGCATCGCGCCGGTGACCAGGGTCACGTACGCGGCGGGGTCGTCGGCGTAGTCCGGGGAGACGATGTGGGCACCGAGGTAAGTCACCTCGTCCGTGTGCGCGGCGGCGATGCGCAGGGCGCGCGCCTCGTCCTCGACGGTCAGGCCGTAGCCGGACTTCGTCTCGAAGGTGGTGGTCCCCTGGCGGAGTGCCTCCGCCAGGTAGCGGACGAGGTTCGCCTCCAGCTCGGCGTCCGTCGCCGCCCGTGTGGCCGCGACCGTGGTGCGGATGCCGCCCGCCGAGTAGCTGCGACCGGACATCCGGGCGTTGAACTCCTGCGTGCGATCGCCCGCGAAGACGAGGTGCGAGTGGGAGTCCACGAAGCCCGGGATCACCGCCCGGCCGTCGGCGTCGACCCGGTTGTCAGTGGCGGGTGCTTTGCTTGACTCACCGGTCCAGACGACGCGGTCGCCGTCGATGACGACGGCCGCGTCCTGGATCAGTCCGAGTGGGGAGCCTCCCCCACTCTCGAATGTGCTCGAAAGGGGGGACCCCCATCCGAGGGAGGGGTCGTTGGTGACCAGGCTGGCGATGTTGGTGATGACCGTGCTGCTCATGGTGTCCTCGTGTGTGGCCGGGCCGATGGTGGGCGTCAGGCGCGCAGGGCTTCGACGGCGTCCGCCAGCGCCCCTGGCACATCGGGTACGAGCGTGTGCGCCCCGTCGCGTACGACGTGTCGGCCGCCCACGACGGTATGGCGCACATCCGCTGCCGTCGCGGCGAATACGGCCGTCTCGGCGCCCAGCCGCGGCAGCGGTCCCGCGGTCCTGACCGAGTCCAGCGCGATCGTCGTGAAGTCGGCGAGCGCGCCGGGCTCCAGGACGCCCGCGCCTTCCCAGCCGAGTGCCGCGTGCCCGTTGACGGAGGCCGCCCGCAGCAGGGCCGCCGCCGTCCAGTGGCCGCGCCTGCGGGTGCGCAGCCGCTCGTTCAGCTCCATCGCGCGCGCCTCTTCGAGCAGGTCGATGACGGCGTGGCTGTCCGAGCCCAGGGACAGCGGGGAGCCGGCCGCCTGCAGGGCCACGGCGGGACCGATGCCGTCGGCGAGGTCCCGCTCGGTGGTCGGGCACATGCAGGTGCCGGTGGAGGTGGAGCCGATCAGCCGGAGGTCCTCGTCCGTGAGGTGCGTGTTGTGGACGCCGGTGGTGCGCGGTCCCAGGACGCCGTGGTCGGCGAGGAGGCGCGTCGGGGTGCAGCCGTGGGCCTCCTGGCAGGCGTCGTTCTCCGCCGTCTGCTCGGACAGGTGCACATGCAGCGGGGCCCGCCGCTCCTCCGCCCAGCGCGCCACCGTCGCCAACTGCCCTGCGGGCACGGCCCGTACGGAGTGGATGGCCGCACCGATCCGTGCGTGATCCCGGTCCTTGAGAACTGAACAGCGTTCGGCCCAGGCGTCCGCCGTGCCGTCGGAGAAGCGGAGCTGGTGGGTGTTGGGCGGCTGTCCGAAGCCGGAGGAGAGATAGGCGGTGTCGAGGAGGGTGATGCGGATGCCCGCCTCGCTGGCTGCGTCGATGAGAGCCTCGCCCATTGCGTTGGGGTCGGCGTACGGGGTGCCGTCGGGGGTGTGGTGCACGTAGTGGAACTCGCCGACGGCGGTGACCCCTGCCAGCGCCATCTCCGCGTACACGGCACGGGCGAGCGCGTGGTACGTCCGAGGGGTCAGCCGGTCGGCGAACGAGTACATGACCTCCCGCCAGGTCCAGAAGGTGCCGGAGCCGACCTGGACCGTGCCGCGCAGGGCGCGGTGGAAGGCGTGCGAGTGGGCGTTGGCGAGCCCGGGGAGGGTGAGTCCGCGCAGGATCTCGGCGCCGGGGGGCGGGGCGTCGACGCCGGTGCGGACGGCGGTGATGCGGCCGTCCGAGACGTCCAGGGCGACGCCCGGCTCCACCACGGGGTCGAGCCAGGCGTGCTCCAGCCAGTACGTCCGCGTCACCTGCACACCAGCCCTTCCAGTACGTCGGCGAGTGCGGTCGCCCCGGCCAGGCAGTCGTCCTCGGCGGCGTACTCGGCCGGGGAGTGCGAGACGCCCGTGGGGTTGCGCACGAACAGCATGGCGGTCGGGATGCTCCCGGAGAGGATTCCCGCGTCGTGTCCGGCTCCGGTACCCAGGACGGGCACCGTCAGGCCGGTGTCCTTGCCCAGGATGCGGGCGAGTTCGTCGCGCAGGGCGTGGTCGAACTCGACGACGGGCGTGAACGACTCACGGACGACGTCGAGGTCGACACCGTGCGCCTCCGCGTATGCACGGGCCGCCTTCTCGATCCCGCCGACGACGGTGTCGAGGCTCTCCTGGTCGGCCGCGCGGGAGTCGAGCCAGCCGCGGACGAGGGAGGGGATGGCGTTGACGCCGTTGGGCTCGACGGCGATCTTGCCGAAGGTGGCGACCGCACCGGCGAGTTCGGCCTCCCGGCGGGCGGCGAGGACGGTCTCGGCATACGACAGCATGGGGTCGCGCCGGTCGACGAGCCGGGTGGTGCCCGCGTGATTGGCCTCACCCCGGAAGTCGAACCGCCACCGCCCGTGTGGCCAGATGGCGCTGGCGACGCCCACCCGGTCACCGCTCAGGTCGAGGGCGCGGCCCTGCTCGACGTGCAGTTCGACGAACGCGCCGATCCGGCCGAGCCGCTCCGGGTCGGGCCCGATGGCGTCGGGGTCGTACCCGGCGGCCTCCATGGCCTGCGGCAGCGTGACGCCGTCGCCGTCGGTCAGCCGGTGCGCCTGTTCGCGGCTGAGCTGCCCGGCGGTCAGCCGCGACCCGACACAGGCGAGCCCGAACCGGGCGCCTTCCTCGTCACCGAAGTTGACGATGGCCAGCGGCTTGCCGAACTGCGTGTTCCTGCGGCGCAGTTCATCGAGCGCGGCGAAGGAGGACACGACGCCCAGAGGCCCGTCGAAGGCCCCACCGTCGGGCACGGAGTCCAGATGCGACCCGGTGACCACGGCATCCCCGCGGGCCGGATCCCCGAGCCAGGCCCACTGGTTCCCGTTACGGTCGACCTCGTAGGCGAGCCCCCGCCCCCGGGCCTGCTCCTCGAACCAGGCACGGCACTCGGCGTCGGCAGCCGTCCAGGCGAAGCGGCGGTAGCCGCCGGAGGCGGAGCTGCGGCCGACCGGCAGCAACTCCGCCCACATGCTGTGGAAGGTCACGCGTCGTCACCTTCACGCATGGGAACCCGCACGCCCCGGTCCTCGGCCACGGACTCCGCGATGTCGTACCCGGCGTCCACGTGCCGGATGACACCCATCCCGGGGTCGTTGGTCAGCACGCGGCGGATCTTCTCCCCGCCCAGCTTCGTGCCGTCGGCCACCGTCACCTGCCCGGCGTGGATCGACCGGCCCATGCCGACCCCGCCCCCGTGGTGAATGGACACCCAGGACGCACCCGACGCCACGTTCACCATGGCGTTGAGCAGCGGCCAGTCCGCGATCGCGTCCGAGCCGTCGAGCATCGCCTCGGTCTCGCGGTACGGCGAGGCGACCGACCCGCAGTCGAGGTGGTCACGGCCGATGGCCAGCGGAGCGGCCAGTTCGCCGCTCGCCACCATGTCGTTGAACCGCTCGCCGGCCTTGTCCCGCTCGCCGTACCCGAGCCAGCAGATGCGGGCGGGCAAACCCTGGAAGTGGACGCGTTCGCCGGCGAGCTTGATCCAGCGCGCGAGGGACTCGTTCTCGGGGAACAGGTCGAGGATCGCCTTGTCGGTCTTGGCGATGTCCGCCGGGTCGCCGGACAGTGCCGCCCACCGGAAGGGGCCCTTGCCCTCGCAGAACAGCGGGCGGATGTAGGCGGGCACGAAGCCGGGGAATGCGAAGGCACGGGCGTAGCCGGCCAGCTGCGCCTCGCCGCGGATCGAGTTGCCGTAGTCGAAGACCTCGGCACCGGCGTCCAGGAAGCCGACCATTGCCTCGACGTGCTTGGCCATCGACTCACGGGCGCGCGTGGTGAAGCCGGCCGGGTCCTTGGCCGCGGCGGAGGCCATGTCGTCGAAGGCGACGCCGACCGGCAGGTACGACAGCGGGTCGTGGGCGGAGGTCTGGTCGGTGACGATGTCGATGGGGGCGCCCATGGCGAGAAGCTGCGGGACGAGCTCGGCGGCGTTGCCGAGGACGCCGATGGAAAGCGCCTTGCGCTGGTCACGCGCCTCGACGGCCAGTTGGAGGGCGTGTTCCAGGGAGTCGGCCTTCACGTCCAGGTACCGGTGCTCGATACGGCGCTCGATGGCGCGCGGGTCGCAGTCGATACAGATCGCGACGCCGTCGTTCATCGTGACGGCGAGCGGCTGGGCGCCGCCCATGCCGCCGAGGCCGGCCGTCAGCGTGATGGTCCCGGCCAGCGAGCCGCCGAACTTCTTCGCGGCGACGGCCGCGAACGTCTCGTAGGTGCCCTGGAGGATGCCCTGGGTGCCGATGTAGATCCACGAACCGGCGGTCATCTGCCCGTACATGGTCAGGCCGAGGGCCTCCAGACGGCGGAACTCCTCCCAGTTGGCCCAGTCGCCGACCAGGTTGGAGTTGGCGATGAGGACGCGCGGCGCCCACTCATGGGTCTGCATGACGCCGACGGGACGGCCGGACTGGACGAGCATCGTCTCGTCCTGCTTGAGGGTCTTCAGCGTACGGACCATCGCGTCGAAGGAGCGCCAGTCGCGCGCGGCCTTGCCGGTGCCGCCGTAGACGACGAGCTTCTCGGGGTGCTCGGCGACCTCGGGGTCCAGGTTGTTCTGCAGCATCCGCAGAGCGGCCTCCTGCTGCCATCCCAGGGCGCTCAGTTCCGTACCGCGCGGCGCTCGGACACCACCAGGGGGCGGCCCGAAGGGCCTCGTTTGAGGGTGGTGGCGGGAGATGGGCGGGAGGGGTCCTGACATGGTCTGCCTCCTGGTGGACGGCCGCACGCGGCCGGGGGCGCGCGGGACTGTTGCAGTGGTTATTCACATCCTGACGACCTGAATAGAGCTAGTCAATACGTTCTTGCGCCAGCGGAGCGGCAGCGGGGATGTTTGGCTGGATGAATGACCACAGAAGGTGACACGGAACGGGGGACGTGGTGGACATGAGGGACGACAGCACCGGGCGCGACGGCACGGACGGCCACCCCGCAGACGCCGAACGGGTGGCGCGCCGGGACGAGGCCGTGCGGAGCGCCGTCGAGCAGGGCCTGCTGGCACCGGACACCCCCATCGTCGGTCTTCTGGACGTGGTGGGCATCCGGGACTCCGCGGCGGCGCTGCGTGCGGCCTTCGAAGCGGTGGCCGCGCCGGGCACGCCGGTGCTGCACGCCTTCGCGGTGAAGGCGACCCCCCTCGTACCGGTGCTGCGGCTGCTGCGGGAGGCGGGCATCGGTGCGGAAGTGGCGAGCCCTGGGGAGCTGGCGCTGGCGAGGGCGGCCGGAGTGCCGCCGGAGCGGACCGTGCTGGACGCGCCCGCCAAGACGCCGGCCGAGCTGCGGGAGGCACTGGTTCTGGGCATCGCCGTGAACGTGGACAACCCGCAGGAGCTGACGCGGATCGACGGCCTCGTCCGCACGACCAAGACGTCCTCCCCGCTCGGGATCCGGGTGAATCCGCAGGTCGGGGCCGGTGCGATCGAGGCGTTGTCCACGGCTACCGCCACCTCCAAGTTCGGGGTGGCGCTGCGGGACGAGGGTGCGCGCGAATGGCTGCTACGCGCCTACGCCGAGCGGCCCTGGCTGACCCGGCTGCACGCGCACTCCGGTTCGCAGGGCGTCCCGCTCGCGCTGATGGCGCGGGGCATCGCGGAGAGCTACGCGCTCGCCGAGGAGATCAACCGGAGGATCGGGCGGCAGCAGATCGACACGATCGACATCGGCGGCGGGCTGCCGGTCAACTTCGCCTCGGACGCGACGACGCCGACGTACGCGCAGTACGCGCGGCTGCTCGCCAAGACGGTGCCCGGTCTGTTCGACGGGCGATACGGGCTGGTCACGGAGTTCGGGCGGTCACTGCTGGCCAAGCACGGGACCGTGGTGGCACGGGTGGAGTACGCCAAGCGCGCGGGCGGCCGGGCCGTCGCGATCACGCACGCGGGCGTACAGGTCGCCACTCGCACGGTGTACGCGCCCGCGTCCTGGCCACTGCGGATCGGGGCGTACGACGCGAAGGGGCGCCCGAAGGAAGGCCCCGAGGTGGTGCAGGACGTGGCGGGACCGGCGTGCTTCGCGGGCGACCTGCTGGCCGCGGGGCAGGCGTTGCCGCTCCTGGAGCAGGGCGACTACGCGGCGGCGCTGGACACGGGCGCCTACTACTTCGCGCACCACTACGCGTACAACTCCCTGGCCCGGCCGGGTGTGTACGGCTACGCACCGGGCGAGGGCGGCGGGATCCGGTTCGCGGTCGTCCGGGAGCCGCAGACCCTCGAGGAGATCGTGGCGGAGTCGGGAGGAGGGCACACGGGCGCACTGACGGCGCTTTGAGAACTGCGCGCGCCCCTCTCGAGCGCCCCTGCCCGTGCACGCCATCCGCATATCCACATGTCAGCGGGCAGGAGTCACACCAGCCCCAACACCCCCGTAAGTGGGCACAGTTGACCCACCCTAGCGGCCAGGTGCATGTTCCGCTGGAAAATGCCGGATCCCTCACCCCTCGCGCACACGTTGCGTAGCGTCGGCGTCACTCAGCCGTACCCGAGGCGGGAGGGGAGCCACGGTGCCCGGAATCGACGAGTGCCTGCTGGAAGCCATGCGACTGCCCGGTGCCCGGGGCGCCGCGGTGGTCGACTGGACCAGCGGGCTCGCCCTGGGCACGGTCGGGGACTCGCCCGGCGGTGACCACGAGACGACCGCGGCGGAGGCGGCCGAACTGGCCCGGCTGGCCGCCGAACACCGCGCGTTCGCGCCGGAGGACGATGCCGACTGGTCCGACGAGGCGTGCCCGGTCGAGGACCTGATCATCGCCAACCGGGACAGCTACCACCTGCTGCGGTTCGTCCCCACCACCTTCGACAGCAGCGTCTTCCTGCACCTGTGGCTGGCCCGCGCGGAGGGCAACCTCGCCCTCGCCCGCATCCGGCTCGGCGAGATGGCCGGACGGCTGGTGCTGGGATGACGACGGTCAGGATGCCTCCACCGCCCCCGTTGCCCGTACGGCAGCAGACGCAGATCCCGAGCGGCGGCCTGTCCCCCATGCTCAGCCGGCTCGCCGCCGAACGGGCCACCGGGGTGCTGATGCGCGAGGGCGGCATGCTCCATCTGTCCGACGGTCAGGTGGTGTACGCCGAGAGCCCCGCCACCCCGGCTCTCGACGTCCTGCTCGTCGCGCGCGGCGCGCTCGACGAGGAGGGCTGGCGGGAGGCGGTCGCGCAGGCGGGCCCGCAGCGGCTGGTGGGACGGTTCCTGGTGGACAGCGGCCGGATCGGCCAGGGCGCGCTGGAACTGTGCCATCTGGGGGCGCTGTACGACGCGGCGTACTTCGTGCTCGGTCCGAGCAGCGCCCCCGCCCGCTTCCGGTACGGCGAGGCCCACTGGCTGGGCCCTGTACGCCCCGTACCGGTGGTCGCGGTGGAGCGCGAAACGCTGCGCCGCCGCGAACTCCTGCACCGCATCTGGCCCGATCCCGCGACGGATGTGGCCCCCCTCGTCCACACCGGCCTCCCCGCGGGCCCGGCAGTCACGCCCCGCCAGGGTGAGGTACTCGACCGGCTCGACGGAATACGGACGGCGACCGACATCTCGCGAGAGCTGGGCCGCCCTGCGTTCCACACGCTGGTGGACATTCGGCGCCTGGCCGCGGCGGGCGTCGTCGCGGCCCGCGCGGCCGTACCCACGGACGGCGGAGAACCCCCCGCCCTCACCGCACAGTTGCCGCCTCTCACGGACCCCCACATCACCTTGCTGCAGAGGCTGAGGGATGCGCTGGAGGCCCTTTGACCGGCTCGAACGGCAACGCACCACCGAGAGGAGACCCCTGATGGACGCGGAGCCCGAGGTCCTCGCCGAACTCCGCCGCCTGCGAGTCCGCATCCCCCAGCTGACCGGCGCCCTGGCCGCCAGCGTCGACGGACTCGTCCTCGCCCAGGACGCCCCCGGTGTCGAACCGGAGGGGGTCGCCGCGCTCACCGCCGCCGCGCTGGGCGTCGCCGTACGGCTGGCGGACGCGACGGGCCAGGGCGACCTCCGTGAGCTGCTCGTCCGCGGCACCCACGGCTATGTGGCCACGTACGCGGCGGGCCGCAGCGCCGTCCTCACACTGCTGGCCCAGGACCGCGTCAACGTCGGCAGGCTGCACCTGGAGGGCCGCCGCGCGAGCACCCGGATCGGCGAACTGGTCGACGCAGCGGCCCCCCGGGCCGAACCGGCGCCCTCCCGTGCCACCAGGACTCCCACCAAGACCACCACCAGGTCCGCTCCCACGCGGACCCGCACCACGCGCACCCCCGCGAGCCCGCGATCGGCCGCGAACGCGCACACCACCACGGAAAGTTGAAAGGACACACCACCAGATGGCCAACACCGAAACCGCGCTGAAAGAGGCGCTCGCCTCCATCGAGGGCGCGACAGGAGCCGCCCTCGTCGACTACACCAGCGGCATGGCGCTGGGCACGATGGGCGGCAGCAAGAGCTTCGACCTCACGGTCGCGGCGGCCGGCAACACCGATGTCGTACGGGCCAAGCTGCGCACCATGGAGCACCTCGGGCTCAAGGGGCAGATCGAGGACATCCTGATCACGCTGAGCGACCAGTACCACCTGATCCGGCTGATCACCGGTCGCGGCGGCAACGGTCTGTTCCTCTACCTGGTCCTCGACGCCAAGCGCGCCAACCTGGCGATGGCCCGCCACCAGCTGAAGAGGATCGAGGAGGACCTGGAGGTCTGACCCGGCCCCGCCTGCCGCCCGCTACACGAGCTCCGCGGTACGGCGGCGCGCCCCGCCCGGGGCCGCGTCGCCGGCCGCGATGCCGGTGCTGCGGTACCCCTTGACCGGCTTGCCGGCGGGCGCGCCGCCGCGGCGGCCGAGCCAGTCGACACGCACCCACAGCAGTGCGTCGTGGGCCCGCTCACGGCGGCCGAGCCAGGAGGCCTTCAGCCGCAGCCCGGCACCCGTTCCGGCGAGCAGCATGCCCCCGGCGGCGGGCACCGCGAAGGAGCAGACGAGCGCGGCGGCGAAGGCGGCGAGCAGCCACCAGCGGTGCCCGCGTCGCCAGTTGCGGACGGTCACCGCGCGGTCCTGGAGCACGTCGTACTTGCCGGCGCGGGCGGCGCCGTGGGCGAGGGCCACGTACCGCTTACGGCGCGTGGAGGCGACGACGGCGGTCGCGACGAGGAACAGCGCGGCCCCGGCCATGACACCGATCCGGCGTCCGGTCACTCCCGGAACGAGCACCCCGATGCCGGCCGCGAAAACCCCGAGCCACCACAGCGGTGCGGCTCCGGCCCGTACGACGACGGCCACCCGGGCCAGTCCCTGTCCTCCTCCGCGCGCCACGTCCGGCCTCCCGTCTCATCTGCCAAGCGCCTCAGCCCGGGCAGGCTAGCGAGCGAAAGTGAGACGAGTCTGAAAAGCGACACCCGGCGAGGCGGGACATCCGGCATGCGGGGGCTACTCCACGAACAGTCCCCGGACCGCCGCCCGCGCGTCGAACTCCTCCAGCCGCGCCTGGGCGTCCGGCAGGTCGTCGCACATCGCCTCCAGCAGCACCCGGCCGAGCAGCATCGGCGCGCAGGCCGTGTCGAAGGCGAGCCCCGTGCCGACGGCGGCCGGCAGCAGCAGGTCCGAGACCTTCGCCACCGGTGCGAACGCGGAGTCGGCGACCGTGACCACGGTCAGGCCCGCCTCCTTGGCGTAGGAGAGTGTGTCCACGACCTCGCGCGGATGGCGGGGCAGCGCGAAGCACAGCAGGGCGCTCGCACCCGCCCGTACGGCCGCATCGATACGGTCGTGGAGCATCGTGCCGCCCTCGTGGAGCAGCCTCACGTCCGGGTGGACCTTCGCCGCGAAGTACCCGAAGCCGTACGCCTGGGAGGCCGCGGCCCGTAGACCGAGGACAGGCAGCGGGCGTGAGGCGGCGAGGATCCGACCCGCCTTCTGCACGGGCCGCGGGTCGGCCAGCATCTCCGCCAGGTGCTTCAGGTTCTCGATCTCGGCCTCGACGGCCTGCTGGTACTCGTTGTACGACCCTGATTCCGGCGCCGGTTCCCCAGGGGCGACCTCGCGCAGATGCTTGCGCAGCGCCGGGTAGCCGTCGAAGCCGAGGGCGACCGCGAAGCGGGTGACGGACGGCTGGCTGACCCCGGCGAGTTCGGCCAGCTCCACGCTCGACAGGAACGGCACGTCGCCGGCCCGCCGCACCATGCTGTGTGCGATGCGCCGCTGGGTCGGCGTGAGCCGGTGCCCCTCGAAGAGCGCCTGCAGCCGTGCGGCAGGGCTGTCGGTCACGCTCATGACGTGCTCCCCCTCCAGATGTCGGTGAACCGGTCGAGCAGGCCGGCCGCCGCTGTGACGTCGTGCGTGAGCGGCCGGTCGGCCAGGTCCCCGTCGAGCACCGACTCGGCGAGCTCCAGCGCCCGGCCCACCGGAAGGTCCGGCTCGGGCCTGAGGTCGCGCAGATGCAACGCCCGTACGGCGGCGACCAGTTCGCAGCCGACCACCAGACGGTACGCACCGCACGCGCGCAGCGTTTGACGCGCGGCGAGCGAGGCGAAGCTGGCCTGTTCCTCGACGCCCCGGGAGAGTACAGCGTGTCCGAGCGACGCGGGGGCCGAGAACGCCCGTAGATCACCGAGAGCGGCTCCGGCGGCGTACTCCAGGATCATCACTCCGGAGGACGCGGGCTCGTGGTCGGCGAGGAAGGGGCGCAGACGGGTGTAGGCGGGCTCGTTCAGCGTCGAGAGACGGGAGGTGGACAGCCGCGCGACCTGTGTCACGGCCAACCGGAAGTGGTCCAGGGCGAGGGCGAGTTGGGCCTGGTAGAAGCCGCCGTGATGGTAGGCGGCCATGTCCTCGGGGGAGATCAGCGGGTTCTCGGCGGCCGCGTTGATCTCCACGGCGATGACGTCCTCCAACGCGTCCGCCGCGTCGTGCGCGGGGCCGTGGATCTGGGGCAGGCAGCGGAAGCCGTAGGGGTCCTGGATGCGGCCGAGCGGCGGTGTCGGCCGGTCGGCGGCGCCGATCAGCTCCCGCATACGGCGGGCGACCTCGGCGGAGCCGCGGTGCGGCCGGGCGACGTGCACGGGGGCGGCGTACGCCTCGTGCGAGCCGTCCACCGCGAGCAGGGAGAGCGCGGCGACGACCTGGGTGGCGCCGATCAGCCCGCGCAGCTCGTGCAGCGCGAGCGCGGCCTGGCCGAGGGTGAGGGCGTTGCTGCTGATGAAGGCAAGGGCGTCGTTGTTGTCGAGGGGCTGGGGTTCCGGCGCGCCCGGGCCCCGCCAGGGGTGCTCCCCGGCGAGCGCGAGACCCGCTTGTGCCAGCGCCGCGATGTCGCCGGTCCCCACCGAACCGAACTCGTTGACGACCGGGTACGCCCCGCTCTCCAGCGCCTCGCACAGCGCCGTGACCACGCTCGGCCGCAGCCCCGCGCCGCCCGCGAGCAGCTGATTCGCCCGGACCGCCAGCATCGCCCGGACCTGCCGCGCCGGCAGCTCCTCGCCGATCGCCCCGGCGTGACTGCGCAGCAGCCGCAGGCCGTGTCCGGCAGCGGCCTCCGTCGGTACGTCCTCGGTGCGGTTCGCGCCGACACCGGTCGAGCGGCCGTACACGCGCCCGGTCGCCGCGATCTGCCGGGCGGCGTCCCAGGACTCCTCCACCCGCTTCACGGCCTCGGTGCCAGGCACCGGCCGCGCGACCCCGTCGGCGAGGCGCACGACATCGCCGATGCCCAGGCCGCACCCGTCGAGGACGACGACATCGACTGGCCCCGTCGACACCGTGTCCACGATCCGAGACACCATTACGCTCAAACTCCCATCAATCCGGACATTGGATCTCGTATGCCGGTCGGAAGTAACCAGCGATTAACGCCGGACCATTGACAAGTTATTCAGACACCAAGAACTCTGCATGACGATATGCAAGCCCGGCAAGGGACACCTCATGATCCAATTCGATGCGGTCCACAAGCGATTCCCGAACGGCACCACGGCGGTCGACAACCTCTCCCTGGAGATGCCGGAGGGCGGCGTGACCGTCCTCGTGGGATCTTCCGGTTGCGGTAAGACCACCACCCTCAGGATGATCAACCGGATGGTCGACCCGACCTCCGGGACCATCCGCGTCGGCGGCCGGGACGTGGTGCAGCAGGACGCCGCCGAACTGCGCCGCTCCATCGGCTACGTCATCCAGCAGTCCGGCCTCTTCCCGCACCGCACGGTGCTCGACAACATCGCCACCGTCCCGCTCCTGTTGGGCTGGGGACGCAGGAAGGCCCGCGCGCGGGCGGCCGAACTGCTGGAGACCGTGGGCCTTGCCGCCGACGCCGGCAAGCGGTACCCGCACCAGCTCTCCGGCGGCCAGCAGCAGCGCGTGGGCGTCGCCCGTGCCCTCGCGGCCGACCCTCCCGTCCTCCTGATGGACGAGCCGTTCGGCGCGGTCGACCCTGTCGTCCGCACCCAGCTCCAGGACGAGCTGCTGCGTCTGCAGAAGGAGCTGAACAAGACCATCGTCTTCGTCACACACGACATCGACGAAGCGGTCCGGCTCGGCGACCGGATCGCGGTCTTCCGCACCGGCGGCCATCTGGTGCAGTGCGCCCCGCCCACCGAGCTGCTGGCCCGCCCGGCGGACGACTTCGTCGCCGACTTCCTCGGCGCCGAGCGCGGCCTGAAGCTGCTCTCGCTGAAGACCCTCGCGGACGTCCCACAAGGCCCGGCCCCCGAGGGCGGCACCTGGACCCTCGTACTCGACGGGTCCCGCAGGCCGCTGCACTGGCGCTCGGAGGAGGGCGAACTCCCCGTACGGCCGCTCACGGACACCGACTCGCTCCTGTCCGCCCTCAACGAGTCGGTCGCCTCCCCCACCGGCCTGGTGGCCCGGGTCGACGCGGACGGAGTGCTCACCGGCGTCTCCTCCCGCGACGACATCCACGAGCACGCGGGACGGGCCCACGCGGAAGCGAGCGTCGCCGCGTGACCGTCGACTGGTCCTGGATATCCGAGCACACCGGCGATCTCACCTCGCTCACGCTCTCCCACCTCCAGGCGGCCCTGACCGCCGTCGTCCTCGGCCTGCTGATCTCCCTCCCGCTGGCCGTGATCGCCCACCGGATCCGTCCCCTGCGCGGCTTCCTGCTCGGCCTCTCCAACATCCTCTTCACGATCCCGTCGATCGCGATCTTCGTCCTGCTGCTCCCGGTCACCGGCCTGACCCGCACCACCACGGTCATCGGCCTGACGATCTACACCCTGGTCGTCCTGCTCCGGAACACGGTCGAGGGCCTCGACTCCGTCCCTGGGAAGACGAAGGAGGCCGCGAAGGCGATGGGCACCCGCCCGCTGCGCGCCCTGGTCACCGTGGAACTCCCCCTCGCCCTCCCCGTGATCATGGCGGGCGTCCGCATCGCGACGGTCATGTCGATCTCGCTGGTCTCCGTGGCCACGTACATCGGCGACGGCGGCCTCGGCCAGCTCTTCACGGACGGCTTCCAGCGCTACTTCCCGACCCCGGTGATCGTCGGCGTGGCCCTGACGATCCTGCTGGCCGTGGTCGCGGACGCGCTGCTGGTCGCCCTCCAGTACGCACTCACCCCGTGGACGAGGCGGCGCGCCTGACATGTACGAACTCTTCAAGAACCTCGGAAAGTGGCTGGTCAGCGGCGCCCAGTGGACCGGCCCCGACGGCATCGCCCACCGCCTCGCCGAGCACCTCCAGTACTCCCTCCTCGCCACGCTCATCGCGGCGGCCATCGGCCTCCCGATCGGCCTGCTCATCGGGCACACCGGCAAGGGCGCGTTCGTCGCGATCAACCTCGCGTCCTTCGGCCGCGCGCTGCCGACCGTCGGTCTGGTCGTCCTGGTCTTCCTGGCGGGCGGCCTGTCGATGTTGCCGGTGTATGTCGCCCTGGTTGCACTCGCCGTCCCCGCGATCGTCACCAACACGTACGCCGGAATGACCGCCGTCGACGCGGACGTGAAGGACGCGGCCCGCGGCCAGGGCATGCGCGGCCACCAGGTCCTCTTCCAGGTGGAACTCCCGCTGGCCCTCCCCCTGATCATGACGGGCCTGCGCCTGGCCCTGATCCAGGTGGTGGCCACGGCCACCATCGCCGCGTACGTCTCCTTCGGCGGCCTCGGCCGCTACGTCTTCGACGGCCTCGCACAGCGCGACCTCGTGCAGGTACTCGGCGGCGCGGTGCTCGTCGCCGTGGTCGCCGTCGTCCTCGACGTCGCCCTCTCCACGCTCCAGCGCATCCTCTTCCGCCACCGCACCGCGTAGGGAACCACCGAAATGAATCGTCGTACCCTCCTCGGCGGCCTGTTCGCGGCTGCCTCCGTCCCCGCCCTCTCCGCGTGCGCCAGCGGCATCACGTCCCTCGACAACCAGGGCACCACCACCGGTGGCGGAGGCTCCAGCAAGGGCGGAGTCACCGTCGGCACCGCCAACTTCACCGAGAACCAGGTGCTCGGCTACCTCTACGCGGCGGTCCTGAAGGCGGCCGGGGTGAAAGTGACCGTGCGCCCCAACCTCGGCACCCGGGAGATCGTGATCCCCGCTCTCAAGAGCGGCGACATCGACCTCCTGCCCGAGTACCAGGGCGCCCTCCTCAACTACCTCGACCCGAAGGCCACGCCGACGGAGCAGGGCACGATGCAGAACGCCCTCACGCTCGCCCTCCCCGCCGGCCTCCAGGTCCTGCCGTACGGCATGGCGGAGGACTCGGACGCCTTCGTCGTCACCCGCGAGACCGCGAAGAAGTACGGCTTGGTCTCCCTCGCCGACCTGAAGAAGCAGAACGGCAAACTGGTCATCGGCGCCGCTCCCGAAGTGAAGAAACGCCAGGTCGGCGCGATCGGCCTGAAGTCCGTCTACGGCGTCGAGTTCAAGGAGTTCAAGTCGCTGGACTCCGACGGCCCGCTGGTCAAGGGCGCTCTGAAGAAGGGCGACGTGGACGTCGCGAACCTCTTCACCACCGACACCGACATCCAGGCCAACGACTGGGTGGTGCTGTCCGACCCCGAGCACCTGATCCCCAGCCAGCACATCGTCCCCCTCATCGCCGACCGCAAGGCGGACGACACGGTCCGCAAGGCCCTCGCCAGGCTCGGCAACGTCCTGACCACCGCCCAGCTCACCGAGCTCAACCGCCTGGTGGACAAGGACAAGAAGGACCCGGAGGACGTGGCGAACGCATACGCGAAGCAGCACGGGCTGGTGAAGTAGCCGAGCGCCCGGGGCATCGGGCTGCCCATCCGGGGAACAGGGGGCTACCCCCAGTGCGACGGGAGCGTCGGCTGCCTAACGTGGTCCGCATGACCGGAATGGACGCGCGGGACGCCGAACTCAAGAGGGAACTAGACGCCACCCTGCAGGCCCGCAGGGAACTGGGCGAGGAGTACGAGTCGGCGCTGGTCGACTCCTTCCTGGAGAGGGTCGACGAGCGGATCGACGGCGCGATCGACCGCCGGGTGCGGCGGCAGCTGGCCGAACAGCAGATGGTGGCGGCGCGCGGCGCACGGACCCCGCGGGCGACGGACTCCTGGGGAGAGCGCTTCGGCTTCGGCATCGTGTCACTGGTGCTGGCGATCCCGCTCTCGGCGATCGGCGGCGGCATCGCGCACCTGCCCGGCCTCCTGATCACGTGGGGTGGCATCGTCGGGGTGAACGCCGTCCAGGCCGCCCGCACCCACCCCGGCCTCTTCGCCCGCCGCCGCAAGTCCTCCCAGGACAGCGACTGGGAGGGCTGAGCGGCCCCGGGGCAGGACTGCCGTGCCTCAAAACCGCGTGGGCGGGGTACGTGATGTGCGGTCTGCCGCCGAGAAAGTAATGCGCGGGGACCGCCGCACCCCCGTTGCCGGGGGGCGGGACGACGGCGGTCCCCGCGAGGGACGCGGGCCGGGTCAGGGCCGGGCTTGCGCGTCCATGGCGTCATGGAGGTCCGGGAGCCGCTCCGGAGGTCCTTGGCGCCGTTTCGGTTGCCGGCCGGGGCGGGGAGCCGCTCCCGCCCTGCCGACACCCACCAATGTGCCGGACCCGTGTTAAGCGGGTGCTGCGCGGACGTGACGCGCTCGTACCACTTCCGAGAAGCCCGTGCCTGCGCGCGGACCGCAAGTTCCCCGGCGACACGGCCGGTTCGCCGGACGTTCGCTACTGCTTTCCCCCCTTGGCCAGGAACGCCAGCAGGTCCTGCCGGCTGATCACACCGGTCGGCTTGCCCTCGACGAGGACGATCGCCGCGTCGGCCGCTCCGAGCACCGACATCAGGTCCCCGACCGGCTCACCGGAGCCGACCTGCGGCAGCGGCGCGGACATGTGCTTCTCCAGCGGGTCGTCGAGCGAGGCGCGCTTGGTGAACAGGGCGTCCAGGAGTTCGCGTTCGACGACGGAGCCCACGACCTCGGCGGCCATGACGTCCGGATGGCCCGCGCCCGGCTTGACGATCGGCATCTGCGAGACGCCGTACTCGCGCAGCACCTCGATGGCCTGGCCGACCGTCTCGTCGGGGTGCATGTGGACGAGCGAGGGGATGGAGCCGCCCTCCTTGTCGTTGAGCACGTCACCGACGCGGGCGCTCGGGCCGGCGTCCTCCAGGAAGCCGTAGTCGGCCATCCACTCGTCGTTGAAGATCTTGCTGAGGTAGCCGCGACCGCTGTCGGGGAGGAGGACGACCACCACGTCGTCGGGGCCGAGCCGCTCGGCGACCCGCAGCGCCCCCACGACCGCCATGCCGCAGGAGCCGCCGACCAGCAGCCCCTCCTCCTTCGCCAGCCGCCGGGTCATCTGGAAGGAGTCCTTGTCGGACACGGCGACGATCTCGTCGGGGATGTCCGGGTCGTACGCCGTCGGCCAGAAGTCCTCGCCGACACCCTCGACGAGGTACGGGCGCCCGGACCCGCCGGAGTACACCGATCCCTCGGGGTCGGCGCCGATGACCTTGACCCGGCCGTCGCTGACCTCCTTCAGGTAGCGCCCGGTACCGGAGATGGTGCCACCGGTGCCGACGCCGGCGACGAAGTGGGTGATCCTCCCCTCCGTCTGCTCCCACAGCTCGGGGCCGGTCGAATGATAGTGCGAAAGAGGGTTGTTGGGGTTGGAGTACTGGTCCGGCTTCCAGGCGCCGGGCGTCTCACGGACCAGCCGGTCGGAGACGTTGTAGTACGAGTCCGGGTGCTCCGGGGCCACCGCCGTCGGACACACGACCACCTCGGCACCGTACGCACGCAGCACGTTGATCTTGTCCGTGGAGACCTTGTCGGGGCACACGAAGATGCACTTGTAGCCCTTCTGCTGGGCCACGATCGCGAGGCCCACACCTGTGTTTCCACTGGTCGGCTCGACGATCGTGCCCCCCGGCTCGAGCTCGCCGCTCTGCTCGGCCGCCTCGATCATGCGCAGGGCGATGCGGTCCTTCACGGAACCGCCGGGGTTGAAGTACTCGACCTTCGCGAGGACGGTCGCCTGGATGCCGGCTGTCACGCGGTTGAGCCTCACCAGCGGGGTGTTGCCGACCAGGCTGATCATCGAGTCGTGGAATTGCACCGTTGTCTCCGGTTGCTGCAAAAGAAGTGGTCGTGATGTGCCGCCAGCGTAAGCGCTCCTGCGGCCGGGTGGTCCGCAAGCGCGGGCCGTCCCGGGCGTTCACGTCCAGTTGAGATTGGACGACAGTGCGTACGGGGCAAGCAGTGGATGTACGGCTACGAGGAGGTGGCGGCGACGCATGTCGAGCATGTCGAGGGCGAGGGTGGCCCGGCGCATCGCGGCGGGCGCAGCGTACGGCGGCGGCGGAGTCGGCCTGGTCGGTGCGGCCGCCGTCGGGCTGCTGCTGGCCGAGGTGCAGATGGCCAAGCGCCACGTGGGCAACGGTCACAGCCCGCATCCGCCGAGCGCGGACGGCCTGTACGGACGGGGGTACGCCGCCCTTGACGGACCGCCGCTGCGGCTGATGATGCTGGGCGACTCCACGGCCGCGGGGCAGGGAGTGCACCGCTTGCGCCAGACGCCGGGCGCCCTGCTGGCGTCGGGCCTCGCGGCGGTGGCGGAACGCCCGGTGGAGCTGCGTGTCGTGGCCCTCCCGGGAGCGCAGTCCGACGACCTGGACCGGCAGGTGTCGCTGGCTCTCGAGGACCAGGACCGGGTCCCCGACATCTGCGTGATCATGATCGGCGCGAACGACGTCACGCACCGCATGCCGGCCACGCGCTCGGTGCGCCACCTGTCGTCGGCGGTACGCCGCCTGCGCACGGCGGGCGCGGAGGTGGTGGTCGGCACCTGCCCCGACCTCGGCACGATCGAACCGGTCCAGCAACCGCTGCGCTGGCTCGCCCGCCGGGCCTCGCGTCAGCTGGCCGCAGCCCAGACGATCGGGGTCGTCGAACAGGGGGGCCGTACGGTGTCTCTGGGCGACCTGCTCGGTCCCGAGTTCGAGGCGAACCCGCGCGAGCTCTTCGGCCCCGACAACTACCACCCCTCGGCGGAGGGCTACGCCACGGCGGCGATGGCCGTCCTGCCGACGGTCTGTGCGGCCCTCGGCCTCTGGCCGGCGGAGGAGGAGCGCCCGGACGCGTCCCGCCGCGAGGGCTTCCTGCCGGTGGCCCGCGCCGCGGCCGAGGCCGCGTCGGAGGCGGGCACGGAGGTCACGGCCGCCATGCCGACGGGTCCACGAGGCCCCTGGGCCCTCCTCAAACGCCGCCGCCGTCGCCGCCTCCCCACCCCGGACGCGACTCCGGCCACGGCCCCGGAGCCGACGGTCTGACTCGGGGAGCTCTTCGCTCCGGGCCCCGCCTGGGTCCCCGGCGGGGCTGCAGTCCCGCCGGGGTCCGGAAACGTCCGGTGGCTGGATTCCGATGTCTCCCGAGGAAGGGGGGCAGTGGACCGATGCGGGCTGGGCGGAGCCCAGGAACGGTGCCCCGCCCACCCGCATGCCTTCCGGCTCAACCCCGGAGGAAAAGCAAGCGCTTGGAAAAGTGCGGCCCGAGTCACACCCCCACGCCCGTGACCTCCACCGTACGTGCGGGTAACTTCCCCCCAGCCCTGCCTTCTCCTCGTGCAATGGAGCCGTGATGCCTGAAGCCGTCATCGTGTCGACCGCCCGCTCCCCCATCGGCCGCGCCTTCAAGGGCTCTCTGAAGGACCTCCGCCCGGACGATCTCACCGCCACGATCATCCAGGCCGCCCTCGACAAGGTCCCCTCGCTGGACCCCAAGGACATCGACGACCTGATGCTCGGCTGCGGCCTCCCCGGAGGCGAGCAGGGCCACAACCTCGGCCGCATCGTCGCCGTACAGATGGGGATGGACCACCTCCCGGGTTGCACCATCACCCGTTACTGTTCCTCCTCTCTCCAGACCTCCCGTATGGCCCTGCACGCCATCAAGGCCGGCGAGGGCGACGTGTTCATCTCCGCGGGCGTCGAGATGGTCAGCCGCAGCGTCAAGGGCACCTCCGACGGCCTCCCCGACACCCACAACCCCCTCTTCGCCGACGCCGAGGCCCGCACCGCCGCCGTCGCCCAGTCCGAGGGCGCCGACTGGCACGACCCGCGCGAGGACGGCCTCCTGCCCGACCCGTACATCGCGATGGGCCAGACCGCCGAGAACCTCGCCCGGCTGAAGGGCATCACCCGCGAGGAGATGGACGAGTTCGGCGTCCGTTCGCAGAACCTCGCCGAGCAGGCCATCGCCAAGGGCTTCTGGGAGCGCGAGATCATCCCGGTGACCCTTCCGGACGGCACGGTCGTCAGCAAGGACGACGGCCCGCGCCCCGGCGTCACCCTGGAGGGCGTCTCCGGACTGAAGCCCGTCTTCCGCCCCGACGGCCGCGTCACCGCCGGCAACTGCTGCCCCCTCAACGACGGCGCGGCCGCCCTCGTCATCATGAGCGACACCAAGGCCCGTGAGCTGGGGCTCACGCCGCTCGCGCGGATCGTGTCCACGGGCGTGTCCGGACTTTCGCCGGAGATCATGGGCTACGGGCCCGTCGAGGCCAGCAAGCAGGCCCTCCAGCGCGCCGGCCTCACCATCGACGACATCGACCTCGTCGAGATCAACGAGGCCTTCGCCGCCCAGGTGATCCCCTCCTACCGCGACCTGAACATTCCGCTGGACAAGTTGAACGTCAACGGCGGCGCCATCGCCGTCGGCCACCCCTTCGGCATGACCGGCGCCCGCATCACCACCACGCTGATCAACTCCCTCCAGTGGCACGACAAGCAGTTCGGCCTGGAGACGATGTGCGTCGGCGGCGGCCAGGGCATGGCTATGGTCGTCGAGCGCCTCAGCTGACCGCCCAGCGCTCCCCATGCGACGGCCCGGAGCCCGGCTTCACTCAGGGCTTCGGGCCGTTTTGTGATCCAATCTCCCCCAGGATGTGACCTATCTCCCTCCCGCAGGGATTTACGCAGGTCACGCCGTTTCAGGGGTATACACCAGGACCAGGCCCCTGTCCGTTTCGTGACGTTACGCACTGACAGCTGGTTAGTCCACCCTTCAAGCTGATGTAGGAAGTCGAGGGTCGACTTTGAACCGGGAGTACGTCAGTGAGCGCCATGCCGATAGCTCTGCTGCTCACCACGGCCGCCACCGCGGGCGTGGGTGTCGCCGTCCTGTACAGCGTGCGGGCGCTGCGTCAACAGGTCGCGGCCCTGCACACCGAACTCACCAAGAGCCGTGCCACGCACACGCGCGGTCTTGTGCCCGCCGCCCGGTCCACCGCGGACGCCGAGGAGATACGCACGGCCGTGGCCGAGGCGCTCGCCGACGAGCGAGAACGCGAGCTGGCCGAGGCGCGTGCCTTCTGGGCGGCCCAGGAGGCCCGTGACATCGCCGACGCGCCCACCCTGCTCGGTCTGCCCGACACCGACCTGTTCCTGCCCCGCCAGTCGGACTTCGCCGGTCTGGAGCACAACAGCCTTGAGCCGGTGGCCGAGTCCGCCTTCGAGGAGGAGAGCGAGTTCGCCGGCGGTACCTCCCAGGACGGAGGCCTGGCTGCCGGAGACTCCCCCGAGCTGGCCGCCGCCCGTCGCCGTCACCCCTCGCACCCCGACTTCGCACCGGGCCCGTCACCGGTCGTGAACGACCACGAGCGCACGGTCGCCTGTCTGGAGAAGCTGGCCGCCGCGCGGACCGAGCTCGCCGACGTCCGCCCGGGCCCGCTGGGCACCCTCGACGTCTATGTCTTCGCGGACGGTACGACGCTGTGCATGACGCCGGGCCACCGCGAAACAGCGGAACGCCTGGCCATGGCTCTGGACGACGGCGCGGCGCCGGTCCTGCTCGGCGGCTCCGGCGTCTCGGGTGCGTACGCACTGACGTTCGCGTGCGGCGACGAGAACGTCTACGTCCTCGCGGACCGCGTCATCGCGTCCCTGTAGACACGGACCGCATCGCCGGGCCCCCAGCGACGGACCCCCGCAACAAAGGACCGCATCGTCGTGTCCCCCGTGAGGCGGACCCGCGTGCCGAGGTGTCATACCCCGGCGCGTTTTTGTGCCTCCTCCACGAGCGCCACCGCCTCGGCGAGTTCCGCCGCGTCTTTCAGGACGATCGCCAGGTCGTGCCCGGCGACGGTGATCTGGTCGGCGGCCGCGAACATACCCGCGTCCGGCATCTGACGGGGCTCGGCCGAGGGGTCCTCGAGGAGTTGGGCACGGCGCGCCAACTCCCTGGCCAGACCGAGTGCCTCGGCCGCCGCCCCCCGTTGCAGCCGGCTCTGTGGAGCGGCCCGCAAACGGTCGGCGAAGTGATCCACGGCCCGGGTCAAAGGCGTCGTATCAAGCACGCCGCGAGACTACGCGTCGCAGCACGACTGTTGCCAACAGGCGAACACTCAGGCACGGTGACCTGAAGGACCGGCTTCATCGAGTGCGTCCGGAGGCGCCGATGTCCCAAGTCTTCTCCGAGGAGACCCATCGCAATCTGCTCGCCCGAATCCCCCACTGCACCGGTCGTGAAGTCTCCGACTGGCTTCGCACCGTCGCCGAAGGCCCCGCTCTCTGCTTCGAGGAGAAGGTCAGCTGGCTCCGGCACGAGCACAATCTCGCGTACGGCCATGCCAAGGCGATCATTCACGAGTACGACCTGAGGAGGGCCGCGCGCAAACTGCTCTGAGCGCGCACCACCGAACCCGCCCGCGACAAAGCTCGGATGCGACGAAGGGCCCGTGAACCCCGGCCGGGGTTCACGGGCCCTCCACTGCCCGGTGCCGACTGCTAGTCGTTACTGCTGAAGATGGCGACCAGCCGCAGCATCTCGACGTAGATCCACACGAGGGTCAGGGTCAGGCCGAACGCGGCCAGCCAGGCCTCCTGGCGCGGCGCGCCGTACGCGATGCCGTCCTCGATCTGCTTGAAGTCGAGCGTCAGGAAGAACGCGCCCAGCAGGATCGCGATGATGCCGACGAGCGCGCCCAGCGGACCCATGCTGCGCAGCCCGCCGTCGGAAGCGACCCCGAAGGCGACCAGCAGCAGGTTGACCGCCATGACCAGAACGAACGCGATGGCGATGGCCATGCCGATCCGGGCGTACCGCGCGGTCACGCGGATCCATCCCGCCTTGTAGACGAGCAGGGTCGCGCCGGAGACCGCCATGGTGCCGAGGACGGCCTGAAAGGGCGCCCCCGCCCACTGCGCGTTGTACATCTCGCTGATGACCCCGAGGAAGACGCCCTCGAAGGCGGCGTACCCGAGGATCAGCGCGGGCGACGGGGTGCGCTTGAAGGACTGCACGATCGCCAGGACGAACGCGACGAGTGCCGAGCCGATCGCCAGGCCGTAGCTGGTGGACGAGACCGGCAGCAGGGCCCAGGCGAGGATCGCGCCGACCGCGACCGTGCCGAGGGTCGTCGCCGATCGCATGACGACGTCGTCCATCGTCATCCGGCCGGTCGTGGCCGGGGCCTGCGGCGGGGCACCGTACTGCGTCTGCTGAGCGTACGGGTTTTGGGTGTAAGGGTTCTGCGCGTAGGGATTGCCCTGTGCGTACGGGTTGCCCTGCGTGCCGACGGCGGCTCCCCCGGCCTGCGGCGCGGTGTTGAAGCCCGCGTAGCCGTTGTCGCGGCTGAACCCCCGTCGCGAGAAGACCGGGTTGCTGCTCCTCATTTCACTCCTCCATGGCCACCCTGCGTGGCCTTGGCTCAAGAGTAATAGGTAGGCAAAGGATTGACCCTAGTGCTTGGGGAGGATCTTTCCCTCGTCCTTGCGCGCAACACGCTACGCGGGTCCTTGATTCCCGGCGATGAACGGCGTCATCCATGACCAACCTGGGACAGAGTCGAGACCGGCCACTGATCAACCGGGTGATCGACGCCGGTCAACAGGGTGACCGGCCATCGGCCGACCGGGTGATCGTCGGGGTGCGGGTGCCGTTCCCCTCCGGACTGCTCACTCCAGCGGGAACCCCGTGTAGCCGTCGGCGAGGTCGGTCTCGGCGGCGCGCGAGGCGGCGAGCCGCTCCAGGCGGGCCAGCTGGATGCGGTCGTCGAACGGCGTGGCGTCCGGGGCCCGGTGCAGCATCATGGTCATCTCGTACGAGAACCGCTCGGCCTGCCAGACGCGACGCAGACAGGTCTCGGAGTACCTCTCGAGCCGCTCGCCCGAACCCGTCTCCTGCTGATGCGTCAGCGCCCGGGCGAAGGTGACGACGTCCCCGACGGCGAGGTTGAGCCCCTTGGCACCGGTGGGCGGCACGATGTGGGCGGCGTCCCCGGCCAGGAAGAGCCGTCCGTGGCGCATGGGCTCGTGCACGTAACTGCGCATCGGGGTGACGGACTTCGAGGTGATGGGTCCCCGGGCGAGCGTCCAGCCGTCCGCGGTCTCGAAGCGCCGCTCCAGCTCGTCCCAGATCTCCTCGTCGGGCCACTCCCCGGCGTCCGTGCCGGCCGGCACCTGGAGGTAGAGGCGGGAGACGGACGGGGAGCGCATGCTCAGCAGGGCGAAGCCGCGCTCGTGGCGGGCGTAGACGAGTTCGTCGTGTGAGGGCGCGACATCGGCGAGGACGCCGAGCCAGCCGAAGGGGTACGTGCGTTCGGAGACCCGGGACAGCGCGGCGGGGACCGCCTTGCGGGCCACGCCCCAGAAGCCGTCGCATCCGACGACGTAGTCGCACTCCAGGACGTCCTCGCGGCCCTCGTGGCGGAAGCGGACCCGGGGCCGATCCGTCGCCGCGTCCTCGACGGCGAGCGCCTCCGCCTCGAACAGCAGCGGCCCGCCTTCCTTGAGCTGGAGCGCGATGAGGTCCTTGCAGACCTCGGTCTGCGCGTACACCATCACGGAGCTGCCGCCGGTGAGCGCGGGGAAGTCGACGCGGTGGCGGCGGCGCGCGAAGCGCAGCTCTATCCCGTCGTGGCGCAACCCCTCGCGGTCCATGCGCTCGCCGGCCCCGGCGGCCCGTAGCACATCGACAGTGCCCTGCTCCAGGATCCCGGCCCGCTGACGCTGCTCGACATAGGCCCGGTCGCGGCTCTCCAGCACGACCGAGTCGATGCCCGCGTTGTACAGCAGCCGCGCCAGCAGCAGCCCGGCGGGTCCCGCTCCGATGATGCCGACCGTGGTACGCATCCCGACGCCCCTTTGTTCGCCCAGTCCCTTGTTCGCTTAGTGAAATTTCTTTCACTTTTCTGACGAGTGTCCGGCCGTCGGCGCTCGCTGTCAACGGTGTCGTGCTCACGAATCACGGATCAGCAGGAGAGAGAGCGCACACGAGCGGGGACGTTCTGCGGCCGGCAACGGTCCACGAGCCCGGCGGCGGGGGCGATCGACCCCCGTTCGGTCCTGTCAGGCTGTGCACATGGCGCGCTCGGCATGAGGCTGGGCTGGAGGCCAAGCCCAGCAGCGGCGGACCAGGTGACCCGCCGCCGCTGTACCCAGCCGTCGAGCCGAGGTGGAAACCGTGCCTGACCAGCGTGAGGAGACAGGTCGCATCGTCGGGGTGGACGGCTCGGCCCCATCCAAGCGGGCCCTTCGCTGGGCCGTGCGGCAGGCGGAGCTCACCCAAGGCGTGGTGGAGGCGGTGACCGCGTGGGATTTCCCGCAGTTCCACGGCTCGCTCGCCTGGTTGCCTTCGACGAGCAGTGATGAGGCGGCTCTGAGAGACCGGGCGTACCAGCAACTCACTGATGTCGTCGAGGAAACCGTGGGATCGCAGCCATCGAGTGCTTGCCGAGTACTTTCATGTGAACGACGCCGACGCCAATCTCGCGAAAATCCCCGACAGCATCTCCGACGCGGCGGCGGTCTACGTCACACCTGACGGTCAGCCCGGTGCACGAGGGCCGGCGCGCAGCGGTCGCTTCACGCCTTGCCGCCACCACACCCCCGCCGCGGCGGCCGCACAACCGCCGCCGCGGCCAGTCATCGAAAGAAAGCACCGTCATGTCCCCCAGCACCGAGCCTCGCTCCCTGTGCATCGTGGTCATGGGGGTCTCCGGGACCGGCAAGACCACCGTCGCCCGGCTGCTCGCGGACCGGCTGGACAGGCCCTTCGCGGAGGCGGACGACTTCCACCCGCCGGCCAACATCGCCAAGATGTCGGCCGGTGTCCCACTGGACGACGCGGACCGTCAGCCCTGGTTGGAGTCCGTCGGCCGCTGGCTGCACGAGCGCGACACCGCCGGCACCGGCGGCGTGGTCGCCTGCTCCGCCCTGAAGCGCCGCTACCGGGACACGCTGCGAATGGCCTGCCCAGGCGTCTTCTTCCTGCACCTGGCGGCCGGCCACGAACTGCTCGCAGAGCGGCTCCGCCACCGCACCGGCCACTTCATGCAGAGGTCGCTCCTCGACTCGCAGCTCGACACGCTCGAACCGCTCGAACCGGACGAGCTGGGCGCCTCGCTCGACGCAACTCCGGCCCCCGACACCATCGCCGACATGGTCACAGACCTGATGCCAGGTCAGTAAAGGGCCCGGGCGGCGGGGATCCGTCCCGCTGTCCGCGGGGCTTGCCATCGGCGGGCACGGCCGAGTCGCGGGCCGGCGACGCAGCACCGACGATTGGACTCAAACGCACCTGCCCGTCTCCGTGTCCGGCGTGTCCGTGTTCTCCGGCGTGGCGCTGGTGTTGAGCGGGATGCTGAGCGTTCTTCTGGGCATCACCGGCATCGCACGCGATTCCGTGTACAGCGGGCCGTCCGAGTACAGCTACCGGTTCGACCTGACCGCCTGGGGCTGGATCCATCTGGTGGTCGGGGTCGCGCTGTTGGTTGCGGGGCGGAGCACTTCCGAGGGTGGTCCGCGCCGCGCCCTGCGTCGCAGGTGCGGGAGGTGCCCGGAACCGGACTTGAACCGGTACGCCCGCGAGGGGCAGCGAGGTTTAAGCTCGCCGTGTCTGCATTCCACCATCCGGGCAGGCCATGGGGCTCCGCATCGAGCGTTCCGAGCCTATCGGGGTGCATCCCCCGAACAGCGGGCGGGCGATGCGATGTTGTCTGATTTTATTGACGTCTGAGGGTGCATCAGCACTCGGTACGGGCCATCCGCACTTGCCAATAGCCTTTCGAGCGGCCACGGCCCGTGTATGCGGAATGACGGAATTTCACCGCCCGGGAGGACGACGGGGCGAGCGGTTCCGGAGGAGGTGAACAACGGCTTTCCACTCCGGACGGTCTCAGGGGAGCGGGTCATCCCCAGGTATGACGGGGTGGGGGCCGGTCCGACTCGAGACTGCCCCGAGAACCGGAACAGCGGCTGACTACACACCACCGATCGGCCGCGACGATGGAACACGTCCTCTTCACCGTCGTCGTCCCGACAGGAGCACCCTCCCGTGACCAGCACCCCTCTCGCCGACCGGACCACCACCGTGGCCGCCCGCGCCACGGATCTGTCGAAGGTCTACGGGCAGGGCGAGACCCAGGTGGTGGCCCTCGACCGGGTCACCGTCGACTTCCAGCAGGCACAGTTCACGGCGATCATGGGGCCCTCGGGTTCGGGCAAGTCCACGCTGATGCACTGCGTCGCCGGGCTCGACTCCTTCTCGTCCGGATCCGTCCGCATCGGTGAGGTCGAACTGGGCGCGCTGAAGGACAAGCAGCTCACCAAGTTGCGCCGGGACAAGATCGGCTTCATCTTCCAGGCGTTCAACCTGCTGCCCACGCTGACCGGGCTGGAGAACATCACGCTTCCGATGGACATCGCGGGCCGCAAGCCGGACAAGGCATGGCTGGACACCGTGATCCAGATGGTCGGTCTGTCGGACCGGCTCAGCCACCGCCCCGCGCAGCTGTCGGGCGGCCAGCAGCAGCGCGTCGCGGTGGCGCGGGCGCTCGCGTCCAAGCCGGACATCATCTTCGGCGACGAGCCCACCGGGAACCTGGACTCGCGGTCCGGCGCGGAGGTGCTGGGCTTTCTGCGCAACTCCGTGCGGGAGCTGGGGCAGACGGTGGTCATGGTCACCCACGACCCGGTGGCGGCTGCGTACGCGGACCGAGTGATCTTCCTGGCCGACGGGCGGATCGTGGACGAGCTGTACGAGCCGACCGCGGAGGCGGTACTGGACCGGATGAAGCGGTTCGACGCCAAGGGCCGCACCAGCTGAGGCCCCTGCGCCCCCTGCCCCCGGAGGACCCGCCCACCGAGCGCGGCTCCCGACCATCCACCGCACACCCCAGCCCTGGACAGAGAGAAATGTTCCGTACCGCCCTGCGCAACGTGCTCGCGCACAAGGCCAGGCTGCTCATGACCGTGCTCGCCGTGATGCTCGGCGTGGCGTTCGTGTCGGGCACCCTGGTGTTCACCAACACCATCTCGGACGCCTACCAGAAGAGCTCCGCCAAGGGCTTCGACCAGGTCGACGTGGCCATCCAGCCGGAGGGTCCCGTGGACACCGGCGACAAGGTCGGCAAGGAGGCCAAGCTGACGCAGGCCCTCCTCGACAAGGCCGCCAAGGCGCAGGGCGCCGACACGGCCATCGGTGTCGTCAGCGGCTTCACCGCCATCGCCGACAAGGAAGGCAAGCTCATCGGCGGCGGCTTCCAGTCCCAGGGCGGAAACCACTGGGGGACCAAGGACCCCCGGTATCCGCTCGTCAGCGGGCACGCCCCGAAGGGACAGGGCGAGGTCCTCATCGACTCCGAGACCGCAAAGCGGGCCGGTTACCAGGTCGGCGACACCGTGCGGATGTCGATCGACGGCCCCGTACTGACACCGAGGATCACCGGCGTCTTCACCACCGACGACGGCAACGTCGCGGCCGGCGGCAGCCTCGCCCTCTTCGACACGGCCACCGCCCAGCGCCTGTTCCACAAGGACGGCTCGTACGACGAGATCGATGTGAAGGCCGCCACCGGGACCAGCCAGATCGCGCTGCGCAACGCCCTCGACGAGATCGTCCCGAAGAACGTCGCCTCCACCACCACCGGCCGGCAACTCGCCGACGACCAGGCCCGGCAGATCTCCCAGGCGACGAGCAGCATGCGCACCGCCCTGCTGGTCTTCGCAGGCATCGCGCTGTTCGTCGGCACGTTCATCATCGCCAACACCTTCACCATGCTGGTCGCCCAGCGCACCAAGGAGCTGGCACTGCTGCGCGCGGTCGGCGCGTCCCGCCGGCAGGTCACCCGATCCGTGCTCGTCGAGGCGTTCGTGGTCGGCGCCGTCGCGGCCGTGACCGGTCTGGTGGCCGGCATCGGCATCGGCGCCGGACTGCGCTCGCTCGTGGGCAGGCTGGGTGGCACGGTTCCCGACGGCCCGCTCGTCATCAGCCCGGGCACGGTTGTCACCGCCCTCGCCGTCGGCATCCTGATCACGATGCTCGCCGCCTGGCTGCCGGGCCGCCGCGCCGCGAAGATCCCGCCGGTCGCCGCGATGAGCAGCGTCCACGCAAAGGCGACCACCAAGTCCCTGGTCCTGCGGAACACGATCGGCGCCCTGCTCGCCTCGGCAGGCATCGCCACCGTGCTGTACGCCACCACGCTGGACAGCTCGGACGGCCAGGCCCCGATGGGCCTCGGCGCGGCGCTGCTCGTGATCGGCGTCTTCGTCCTCACCCCGCAGCTGTCCCGGCCGCTGATCGCGGCCGCCGCGCCCCTCCTTCGGGCCTTCGGTGTCTCCGGGAAGCTGGCGCGGCAGAACTCGGTGCGCAACCCGCGCCGCACCGCGACCACCGCCTCGGCCCTGATGATCGGTCTGACCCTGATCACGGGCCTGACGGTGATGGCGGGGAGCCTGCAGAACGCCATCGACAAGATGGCGTCCTCCGCGATCAAGGCGGACTACGTGGTGTCCATGGCGAACGGCAACGAGCTCTCACCCGGCGTCGAGAGGACGCTGAAGTCCGCCGACGGCGTCACCGCGACCAGCCCGCTGCGCAACGCGCCCTCACGTATCGACGGCCAGACCGAGTTCCTGACCGGCGTCGACGGCGCCACCATCGGCAAGCTGACGGACCTCACGGTCGACGACGGCGCCTTCGAGGTCGGCGGTAGCCGTGTCGTCGTCGACGACGACACGGCAAAGTCCCACCACTGGAGCGCGGGTTCCCGGTTCACGGTCTCGTACGAGGACGGCAGGAAGCAGCAGCTGACGGTCACCGGCGTCTACCAGGCCACCGAAATGATGCGCGGCATCATGCTGGACACCGCGACACTCTCCCCGCACCAGAGCGACCCGTCCGACATGCAGGTGATGATCAAGACGTCCGACGGCGCCACCACCTCGGCCAAGGACACGCTGGTGAAGACGCTCGGCGACAACCCGGCCATCAAGATCCAGGACAAGAAGGACATCTCCAACAGCATCGCTCAGACGTTCACCCTGATGCTGAACATGCTCTACGGCCTGCTGGCCATGGCTGTGATCGTCGCCGTCCTCGGCGTCATCAACACCCTGGCCATGTCGGTCTTCGAGCGCTCGCAGGAGATAGGGATGCTCCGCGCGATCGGCCTGGACCGCAAGGGCATCAAGCGGATGGTCCGTCTCGAGTCCCTGGTCATCTCGGTCTTCGGCGGCGTGCTCGGCATCGGCCTGGGTGTGTTCTTCGGCTGGGCGGCCGGTGAACTGCTCGGTACCAAGCTGGCGACCTACGAGCTGGTCCTGCCCTGGGGCCGGATGGCCGTCTTCCTCCTGCTGGCGGCGGCCGTCGGTGTGCTGGCCGCCCTGTGGCCGGCCCGGCGCGCGGCCCGCCTCAACATGCTGACGGCGATCAAGTCGGAGTAGCGGCAGCGGACGCGGGCCCCGTTTCTCGCTGGAACGGGGCCCTTTCGTCGTCCGTAGAACTCACGCCTCCCACGTACGGGCACGCAACGGCATCCCGGACGCACCCGACTCCGGCGTCCGTACCGCGAGCACCTGGTTGACGCCGATGCGGTTGTGTTCGAAGGCCAGGGCGGAGGATGCCATGTACAGGCGCCAGACGCGGGCGCGCCCGGGGCTGGTGAGGCGCTGCGCCTGTTCCCACTGGGCCTCCAGGTTGGCGACCCAGCGGCGCAGCGTGAGGGCGTAGTGCTCGCGGAGGGACTCGACGTCGCGGACCTCGAACCCGGCGCGCTCCAGCTGGGTCACCGTGGCGCCGAGGGGGGCGAGTTCGCCGTCCGGGAAGACGTAGGCGTCGATGAACGCGTCGACGGAGTACGAGGACTCGTCCCGCTGGGGCCGCCGTGCGATCTGGTGGTTGAGCAGCCGCCCGCCGGGCTTCAGCAGGGCGTACAGAGTGCGGGCGTACTCCAGATACGGCTCGGCGCCGACGTGTTCGGCCATGCCGATGGAGGAGATCGCGTCGTACGGGCCGTCGGCGACGTCGCGGTAGTCCTGGACCCGGATCTCGACGCGGTCGGTGAGGCCCTCGTCGGCGATCCGCTTGCGGGCGTACGCGGCCTGCTCCTGGGAGAGGGTGACGCCGACGACGCTCACGCCGTACTCGCGGGCGGCGTGCAGGGCCATGGCACCCCAGCCGCAGCCGACGTCGAGGAGCCGCTGACCGGGCTTCAGGCCGAGCTTGCGGCATACGAGTTCGAGTTTGTCGCGCTGGGCGTCCTCGAGGGTGCCGTCCGGGGTGGCCCAGTAGGCGCAGGAGTACACCATCGACGCGCCCAGGACGATCTCGTAGAAGTCGTTCCCGACGTCGTAGTGGTGGCTGATGGCGCGTCTGTCGCTGCGCCGGGTGTGGAGGTGACTGCGGACCCTGCGGATCTCCTCGCGGGGCGGCGGGGGCGGCGGGAAGGGCCCGGCCAGCTTCGCGAGGCCGCGGACGGCCGCGCGGACCTCCGGGTCTCGAACGGCCTGGACGAGCGTACGGGCGTCCTCACCGCGCTCCCAGATGAGGCCGGCGAGGAGGTCGAGGGCCGTGTACAGATCGCCGTCGATGCCCAGGTCTCCGGCGACCCAGGCGCGGACCAGGCCCAACTCCCCCGGTTTCCACAGCAGACGGCGCAGGGCGCGCCGGTTGTGCACGACGAGGGCGGGAGCGCCGGGCGGGCCGGCCTCCGAACCGTCCCAGGCGCGGATGCGCACCGGAAGCGGGTTTCCCAGCAACTGTTCGACGAGGCTCTTCAGCCGCGACGCGGCGTCGGCCATGGTGCACACCTCCGTGACGGGGATCCCGGCAATGTCCAACACCACGTAAACACTTACGGGGCCGCGCCGCAGTCCCCCGTTGGCGTTACGGCTGGGCAAAATACTTGTATACGCCACGAGGCTCCGCCCCGGATCCGCTCCACACCGGCCGGAAGGATCCGTCACCGAGCCCCGGAGGGACCCCCGTCACCGAGCCCCGGAGGGACCCCCGTCACCGAACGCCGAAGGGCCTCCCGCACCACGGATGGCGGAAGGCCCTTCGGTCGGCTGAGTGCCCGGAGGTCAGGAGGCCTTGGCCTTCTCCTCCGGCTTGCTGGCGGCGGCGATCGGGGCCGGCTTGGCGGCCTCGTAGAACTCCTCGCGCGGCGACTCGATCGCGCCGAGCGAGACGACCTCGCGCTTGAGGAACATGCCGAGCGTCCAGTCCGCGAAGATCCGGATCTTCCGGTTCCAGGTCGGCATCGCCAGACCGTGGTAGCCGCGGTGCATGTACCAGGCGAGACGGCCCTTGAGCTTGATCTTCATCTTGCCCATGACGATCATCGCGACGCCCTTGTGGAGGCCGAGCCCCGCCACCGCGCCCTTGTTCGCGTGGCTGTACTCCTTCTGCGGGAAGCCCCGCATGCCGGAGACCACGTTGTCGCCGAGCACCTTGGCCTGACGCAGCGCGTGCTGGGCGTTCGGCGGGCACCAGGCGTTCTCGTTGCCCGCCTTGCGGCCGACGAGGTCGGGCACCTGGGCGTTGTCGCCGGCGGCCCAGATGTAGTCCGTGCCCTGAACCTGGAGCGTGGCCGCGGTGTCCACGTGACCGCGCGGACCGAGCGGGAGGCCGAAGCGGGCGAGCGCCGGGTTCGGCTTGACGCCCGCGGTCCACACGATCGTGTTGGAGTCGACCTCGAGGCCGTTCTTGAGCACCACGTGCCCGTCGACGCAGGACTCCATGGAGGTGGACAGGTAGACCTCGACACCGCGGCCCTCGAGGTGCTGCTTGCCGTACTGGCCGAGCTTGGGGCCGACCTCGGGGAGGATCTTGTCGGCGGCGTCGACGAGGATGAAGCGCATGTCCTCACGGGACACATTCGTGTAGTACTTGGCCGCGTCCCGTGCCATGTCCTCGACCTCACCGATGGTCTCCGCACCGGCGAATCCACCGCCGATGAAGACGAAGGTGAGCGCCTTGCGGCGGATCTCCTCGTCGGTCGTGGAGTCGGCCTTGTCGAGCTGCTCGAGGACGTGGTTGCGCAGGCCGATGGACTCCTCGATCCCCTTCATGCCGATGCCCTGCTCGGCGAGGCCGGGGATCGGGAAGGTGCGGGAGACCGCGCCGAGCGCGATGACGAGGTAGTCGAAAGGCAGCTCGTACGCCTCGCCGACCAGCGGGGCGACCGTGGCGACCTTGCGGTCCTGGTCGATGGTGGTGACCCGGCCGGTGAGGACCTCCGCCTTCGGCAGGACGCGTCGCAGCGGGACGACGACGTGCCGGGGGGAGATGCTGCCGGCGGCGGCTTCGGGAAGGAAGGGCTGGTAGGTCATGTACGAGCGCGGGTCGACAACCGTGACGGTCGCCTCGCCGTAGCGCATCTTCTTCAGAATGCGGCGAGCTGCGTACAGGCCTACGTACCCACCGCCTACTACGAGGATCCTGGGACGCTCCGTGGTGCTCATGGCATCGAGTATCCACCTGCCCCTGGGGGGTCGCTCGTGCGCCCCTTCACAAGCTTGGGTGGCGTGTCTGCTACACTGCGCCGCTCGCGTGACGGAGGTCATGGCGTCACGGGGGAACCACCGTGTAGGCCCGACCGTTGGCAAGGCCGCGTGAGCTGCCCCTCCGGCTTTCCGGAGATCCGTACCGATCCCTGCCGCCACACCGCTGCGACCACCCGGGAACCCTCGCGCGAGCTCCCCCGAAGGCCCCTTGAGCCCCCCGGACGGCCCGGCGGGCCCCCCGCATCGCCCAGCCGGACCGATTTCCTTGTGAAGAACTTCACGAAGTTTTCCGGCGGCGCGTCGCCGAGGGGTCACGGAAGCCGCCTCGGGGGCGCTCATACGTTATCGGACCTGCTCAGGAGAGGCTACCGACGAGTAGTGAAAGGCTCTTTCCGTAGCTTCTGAACGCCCGTCAGAGCCGGTCGCTACGCGATGGACCAGACGATTCCGTCGAGGATGTCGTGCTCGCTGACCACGACCTCTGCGGCCCCGATCCGCTCCATGATCGCGAGCAGTACGAGGGCGCCGGCGCCGATCACGTCCACGCGGCCCGGATGCATGGAGGGGATCGCCGCGCGCTCGGCGTGCGTCGACCTCAGCAGCCACTCGGTGATCTCCCGGACCCGGTCGAGGGTGATCCGGGAGTGGTGGATCCTCGCGGAGTCGTACTCAGGGAGGTCCTGGGCGATTGCCGAGAGGGTGGTGACCGAGCCGGCGAGTCCGACGAGGGTCTGCGCCTCGCTCAGCGGCACCGTCTCCTCCGCGACGTCCAACGCGGCCTCGATGTCGGACCGTATGGCCGCGATCTGCTCCTGGGTCGGCGGGTCGGTGACGACCCCGTCCTGGACAAGATGACGCTCCGTCATACGGACGCAGCCGATGTCGACGGACCGCGCGGCACGCACATGGTCCTCGCCGACGACGAACTCCGTGGAGCCGCCGCCGATGTCCACGACCAGGAAGGGCACGGCCAGGTCCTCGCGGTCCCCCAGCTCCTTGGTCGCGCCCGTGAAGGAGAACTCCGCCTCCTGGTCGCCCGAGATGACCTCGGGCTCGACACCGAGGATCTCCAGCACCCCGCGGACGAACTCGTCCCGGTTCTCCGCGTCCCGGGAGGCGGACGTGGCGACGAAGCGGAGCCGCTCGGCGCCGTACTCCTTGATGATCTCGGCGTACTCCCGGCAGGCGGCGAACGTGCGCTCGAGGGCCTCCGGCGCGAGCCGACCGGTCCGGTCCACGCCCTGTCCGAGCCGGACGATGGTCATCCGCCGGTCCAGTTCGACGAGTTCACCGGTGGCCGGGTCGGCATCCGCGACCAGGAGCCGGATGGAGTTCGTACCGCAGTCGACGGCCGCGACGCGTGTCACTTGTCGTCCTCCTTCGAGGCTTCGCCGCAGGAGGCACTGTCCTGCCCGACCGTCACACACGGGCCCTTCAGCCACCACTCCGGCAGCATCGCGAGCGCCTCGTCACCCAAGGGGTTCACCCCGGGCCCGGCCACCAGCGAGTGCGCGACCAGGACATGCAGGCACTTGACCCGGTCCGGCATGCCACCGGCGCTGGGGAAGCCCTTCAGCTCCTCGATCTCGTCCCGGCGCCGGATGTAGTCCTCGTGCGCGGCACGGTACACGGCGGCGAGCTCCGGGTCGGACGCGAGCCGCTCGGTCATCTCCTTCATCACGCCGTTGGCCTCGAGCGTGCCGATCGCCGACGCGGCGCGCGGGCAGGTCAGGTAATACAGCGTCGGGAAGGGCGTGCCGTCGGGCAGCCGCGGGGCCGTCTCCACGACGTCCGGCTGCCCGCACGGGCAGCGGTGCGCGATCGCGCGCAGTCCGCGCGGCGGCCGGCCGAGCTGCTGCTTGAAAGCCTCGACGTCCGCGTGGGTGGGTGCGGTGCGCGCCGTGGGCGGCGGGGGTGTTTCCATGCCGTACGAAATTCTCTCTGGTGTCTCTGTCGGGTTCACTGGCTGGACTTGTCGGACTTGTCGACCCCGTCCCAGATGTTGGCGTACCAAGGGCGCGCGGCCGTCGTGCGGTCCGTGCGCGACTGCTTGGCCGCGTCCGGGTCGATCACGACGTAACCGGTCTCCCCCGGCATCACGTAGTGCAGCCGCAGCCGGATCTGCTGCTCCGCGTACGCGTCGTCCTGCCAGCGCGCCTTGAGGTCGCGCAGCTGCTCGACCCGCTCGCGGGCCTGGGCCTTCTGCCGCTCGAGGTCGGCGATCTCCGCACGCTGGGAGACGTACTGCCTTATCGGGTACGCCAGCGCCAGGATCAGCGAGCACAGCACGAGCGCGAGCAGCGCGGCCCGGCCGGTGAGCCGGGAGCGGCGGGCCTGCCGTCGGGTCTGGGAGCGGTAGACCCGGGCCGCCGTCTGCTCCCCGAGCAGCCGCAGCCTGGTCGCGGTGGAGAACCGGTCACGGTCCTTCACGGCCATGTCCACGCCTCCCCTTCACACGTACGTACGTCCCCGCACACGGTACGGGACCGGGTACGGGGACGTACGGACGACTGGCTAAGGCGTGGCCCTGCCCGCTCAGCCCTTGAAGCGCGGGAACGCGCTGCGGCCCGCGTACACCGCGGCGTCGTCGAGGATCTCCTCGATGCGCAGCAGCTGGTTGTACTTGGCGACGCGCTCGGAACGGGCCGGGGCGCCGGTCTTGATCTGACCGCAGTTGGTGGCGACGGCCAGGTCGGCGATGGTGACGTCCTCGGTCTCACCGGAGCGGTGGGACATCATGCACTTGAAGCCGTTGCGCTGGGCCAGCTCGACGGCGTCCAGGGTCTCGGTCAGGGAGCCGATCTGGTTGACCTTGACGAGCAGGGCGTTGGCGGCGCCCTCCTCGATGCCCCTGGCGAGGCGCTCGGGGTTGGTGACGAACAGGTCGTCGCCGACGAGCTGGACCTTGTCGCCGAGCTTGTCGGTGATGACCTTCCAGCCGGCCCAGTCGTCCTCGAACAGCGGGTCCTCGATGGAGACGAGCGGGTAGGCCGCGACGAGCTCCTCGTAGTACTCCGTCATCTCGGCGGCGGAGCGCTCCTTGCCCTCGAACAGGTACTTGCCGTCCTTGTAGAACTCGGACGCGGCGACGTCGAGCGCGAGGGCGATCTGCTCGCCGGGGACGTACCCGGCCTGCTTGACGGCCTCGAGGATGAGGTCGAGGGCCTCGCGGTTGGAGCCGAGGTTCGGGGCGAAGCCGCCCTCGTCACCGAGGCCGGTGGACAGGCCCTTGCTCTTCAGCACCTTCTTGAGCGTGTGGTAGACCTCGGTGCCCCAGCGCAGGGCCTCGGAGAAGGACTCCGCACCGATCGGAGCGATCATGAACTCCTGGATGTCCACGTTGGAGTCGGCGTGCGAGCCGCCGTTCAGGATGTTCATCATCGGCACCGGCAGCAGGTGCGCGTTGGGGCCGCCCAGGTAGCGGAAGAGCGGCAGGTCGGACGCCTCGGAGGCGGCGTGGGCGACGGCGAGGGAGACGCCGAGGATGGCGTTGGCGCCGAGCGAGCCCTTGTTGTCGGTGGCGTCCAGGTCGAACATCGCCTGGTCGATCAGGCGCTGCTCGGTGGCGTCGTAGCCGACGAGCTCCGGGCCGATCTGCTCGATCACGGCCAGGACGGCCTTCTCGACGCCCTTGCCCTGGTAGCGGTTGGGGTCACCGTCGCGGAGCTCGATGGCCTCGAAGGCGCCGGTGGAGGCGCCGGACGGAACGGCGGCACGACCCGTGCTGCCGTCGTCGAGGCCGACCTCGACCTCGACCGTGGGGTTGCCTCGGGAGTCCAGGATTTCCCGGGCTACGACGACGTCGATGGACGGCACGAGCATCTCCTTCTTGGATGTGACGCTGAGAGTGCGGGGCACTTGTGACTAGAGCCTAACCGTCCCGGGCCATCGGCCAGCCGACCGACCGTCCCGTGGACAGGGTGACGGTACACATTGTTCCAGCGCGGAACAAAGGGGGAGGGGAAGGCCTGGTGAAAATCGCGCGGCGCGCAAGCAAAAAGCCCCGCTCCGGTGCGTACGGGGGAACACGCACCGGAGCGGGGAGCCCGTGGGGACGGGGGGCGGTCCTCACGTGACCTCCGCGATGAAGGCCATGTATATGGGGACCCTGTGGCCCGGCTACCAGCCGCCTGTCACTTGAGGTGCAGCTGCTGGCCGGGGTAGATGAGGTCGGCGTCCTTGACGATGTCCTTGTTCAGCTCGAACAGCTTCTTCCAGCCGCCCTGGACGTGGTGCTTCTCGGCGATCGAGCTGAGGGTGTCGCCCTTGACCACCTTGTACTCGCCGTCGCCCTTCTTGACCTTCTGGCCGGTCGGGGTGGTGACGGTCTTCTGCGCAGCCGGACGCTCGGCCGAACGGGAGGCCTGCTGCGTGGCCGCCCGAGGGGCGGTCTTGGTGGCGCTGGAAGCGGTGCCGGCGGCGGCGCCGTTGTACGGGGCGCCGGACAGACCCTTGCCGCAGACCGGCCAGGCACCCTTGCCCTGGCCCGCGAGGACCTTCTCGGCTATGGCGATCTGCTGGGCCTTGCCGGCCAGGTCGGCACGCGGGGCGTAGGCGGTGCCACCGTAGGCGGCCCAGGTGGAGTTGGTGAACTGCAGACCACCGTAGAAGCCGTTGCCGGTGTTGATGGACCAGTTGCCACCGGACTCGCACTGGGCGACGGCGTCCCACTCGGAAGCGGTGGCGGCGGAGGCGGTGCCGGCCGCCATAAGCGGGGCGGCGACGGCGGCGCCGGTGACACCGGCGAGCGCGATGGCGCGGACGGCCTTGGACGGGCGGCGGTGCTTGCCCTTGCCGGAACACAGCATGGTTCGTTCCCCTCACCGACGCCTGCGAGGTGAGCTGTCGGGTTCGGGCCGGTTGAGTTGCCCGGCCGCGCACCACTGGATGCGCGGCTCCACCCCCAGCCGCCCCCGGTCAACTCCCGGGCGCGGCACTTACCTTGGGTCCCCCGCTCCTGCCTACGGCGCTTGACGCGACGACTGTTCCCACGCGGCCGCTGGCAGGATTCGGCGTTGCGACCGGGGGGCCCGCTGTGGCGAGCGGTCACGACCGTAAGCAGTCGATCCGCCGAATTCCAAAGACGATCAGGGCCAATGAGACCCATCTCTCACTCTCGCCAATCCAGACATTCGGCGCGAAGTAGGGCGTGAAGTCCCCTTCGAACGGAGGGTAGTTCAGGGCTGCTCCGCCACCGGCTCGACCTCGAGCGCAAGGCTCTGACCGGGGAGGATGAGATCGGGGTCGGCACCGACCGTCTTCTTGTTCGCGTCATACAGGGCGGTCCATCCACCCGTGAGGTCAAGAGAGTCGGCGATGGCCGACAGGCTGTCCCCGGGACGGACGGTGTACGAGCCGTCGGCGGCGTCGCGTGCGGCGTCGGAGCCCCGCGAGGCGTGCCGGCCGGCCGAGTCGCCCGTGCGGCCGTCTGCGGCACCCTCGTCGGCGCTGTCGCCGCGGTGGCGGCCGGCGCCGGAGGTCTCGTTCGCGTCGTCACCCGAAGAGGCGCCGTTCCGCCCGGACTTGTCCGACTCGTCACTCTTCGCCGTAGCAGCGGGCGAGTCGCTGGACCCCCGGGAACCGCTCGCGCCCGCCTCACTCTCGGCCGAGTCGGCGGTCGCTCCTGAGGAGGGGGATGAAGAGGAAGACGCGGATGAAGAAGGCGACGACGTTACCGAAGTGGATGAACCGGATGAGTCGGACAGACCGGAGTCCACGCCGGAGCCGGAAGCGGAACCGCCGCCGGACAAGTCACCCGCGAGGCCCGTGTCGACATGCGCGGAGGCGGAGTCCTCGCTCAGGCCTGAAACCAGAGCGCAGGCGGACCAGACGGAGACACCCCGGTCGGCGAGGATCTTCTCGGCGACGGCGATCTGCTGGGAGCGGCTCGCCTGATCGGCGCTGGGGGCGTAGTCGAGGCCGCCGTACTTCTCCCAGTCCCGCTGCGTCAACTGGAGCCCGCCGTAGCGACCGTTGCCGGTGTCCGCACTCCAGGAGCCGCCGCTCTCGCACTCCGCGACCTGGTCCCACGTGGTGCCGCCGGCCGCACTCGCGCCCGTGGCACCGAGGAGCGGGATCGCGATCGCTGACCCGGTCACCCCTGCCGCGACGAGGAGAGCCGGAGCCTGACGGGGGCGACGGTGACGACCGTTCCCGGAGAGCATGCGGTTGCCTTTCACACGACAGCGGTGACCGACGCGGCGACTGTGGCGTACCGCCGCGTTGCTGCGTGAACGTATCGGCAGTCGATCGCTTGTCACAAGTTAATGCAGCGCAGATCACGTGAAGATCACAGAGGTGAGAAAGTGTCACCTTCCCGTGATCGTCGGAACGTTCGCCACGCCACGTCATTCACCGGTGCCGGAGGGACGTCGGTGACCTGATTCCCGAATCGGCGCGAACCGCACGGGAAGCGTGCGCAATCCGCGCATGATGAGCCCGCCCCGCCAGCGCAAATCGGCTGGATCCACCGCGAGTTGCAGGTCCGGCAGGCGGGTCAGGAGCGTGGCCAGCGCCGTCTGCCCCTCCAGGCGGGCGAGGGGGGCGCCGAGGCAGTAATGGATGCCGTGTCCGTACCCCAGGTGCTGGTTGTCGCGGCGGGAGAGGTCGAGCACGTCAGGGTCGGCGAACCGCTCCGGGTCCCGGTCGGCGGCCGCCAGCACGACGAGCACCGGATCGCCGGGGGCGATGTCCTGCCCGCCGATGCTGAGCGCCTGGGTGGCGAACCGCCAGGTGGCCAGCTCGACCGGGCCGTCGTAGCGCAGGAGTTCCTCGACTCCGGTTTCGATCAGGCCGCGTTCGTGGCGGGCGAGGGAGGCCTGGAGGCGGGCACGCTGCTCGGGGTGGGTGAGCAGTGCGTACGTCCCGTTGCCGATGAGGTTGACCGTGGTCTCGAACCCGGCGAAGAGCAGGATGAAGGCCATGGCGGCCACCTCGTTCTCGGTGAGGTGCTCGCCGTGGTCGGAGGCGCGGATGAGCCCGGAGATGAGGTCCTCGCCCGGGCCGGGTATGTCGGCCAGGGCCTCGCGCTTGCGGTGGATGAGGTCGGCGAGATAGCCGCGCATCTTCTTCACGGACCGGGCGACCCCGCCCCTCGGGCCCCCGCCGTGCCGGATCATCATTCCGGCCCAGTCCCGGAAGGCGTCCTGGTCCTCGCGGGGGACGCCGAGCATGTCGCAGATGGCGTAGATGGGCAGCGGAAAGGCGAACTCGTGGATGAGGTCGGCGGAGCCGCGGTCCGCGAACCCGTCGATGAGCCGGTCGGTCAGCTCCTGCACACGCGGCGCGAACTCGGCGACGCGCCGGGGCGTGAAGGCCTTGGAGACGAGCCGGCGCAGCCGTGTGTGGTCGGGCGGGTCGATGTTGAGAAGGTGTGTCATCAGCTCGGCCTTGCGCTCGCCGGGAATGCCGGTCTTGCCCTTGGCGTGGACGGGCTCGTCGTGATGCGCCGGGTTCTTGCTGAGCCGCTGGTCGGCGAGGGCCTGCTTGGCATCGGCGTACCGGGTGACCAGCCAGGCATCCACACCGCTGGGCAGTTCGGTCCGGTGCACGGGGGCGTGCTCGCGGAGCCAGGCGTAGGCGGGGTAGGGGTCGGCGGCGAACTCCCAGGTGAAGAGTTCGGGGCCGGGTTCGGGGGAAGTGGGCTGGTTGGTCACTCCCCGACGGTATCCACGGATGGCCGGCCCCGGGCGGCGAGGGCGGTCGCCGCCCCGCAGTGGCCACGCCGGGCGGCGCACCGGAGCCGGGCGTGGCCGACCCTGCTAACCCTCAAGCCCTTCGGCAGCTCGCACGGCGTCCCGGTATGCGCGCGCGGCGGCCCGCAGAGCCGCCTCCGGGTCCACGCCCTCGGCCTCGGCTCGTGCCGCCATCGCCAGGAGTTCGTAGCCGATGCCCTCGCCCTGCGGCAGCGGGACGTCGAGGCCCGCCGTGCGGACGCGGGACGACAGCTTGGCCGCCAGGGCGAGGCCCGGCTGGCCCAGGGGGACGCCCTCCGTCACCGAAGTGCGCCGCTTCTCGACCGCCTTCGTGCGCAGCCAGTGCTCCTTGACCTCCTCCGGCGTCGTCGCGGTCTCGTCGCCGAAGACGTGCGGGTGGCGGTGGATCAGCTTGGCGACGATGCCGCCCGCCACGTCGTCGATGGAGAAGGGGGCATCCGGATCCTCCTCGGCGATGCGGGAGTGGAAGACGACCTGGAGCAGGACGTCGCCCAGTTCCTCGCGCAGTTCGTCGCGGTCGCCCGCTTCGATCGCCTCGACCAGCTCGTACGCCTCTTCGATGCCGTACTTGGCCAGGCCCATGTGGGTCTGCTGCGAGGACCAGGGGCACTCGGCGCGGATGCGGTCCATGACCTGGACGAGGTCGAGAAGACGGGCACCAGGAAGGTCGTACGACGCGGGGAGCAGCTCCAGCTCCGGCATCCGCACCCTGCCGGAGCCCGCCAGCCGGGCCAGGCCGTCGGTGAGGTGTGGCTCGCCCTCACCGGTCGCGACGACGACCACCGTGCGGCCGCCAGCGCAGGCGTCGACGAGCTCCTGCGCGGTCGGGGCGGCCTCCTCGACCGCTATGCCCGCCTCACGCAGATAGGGCAGCTGCGGGTGCGCGCCGTCCGCGCACAGGACCCGGTCGGCGTCGCGCAGCACCTGCCAGGCGGGCCAGGACAGCAGCCCGGGCGCGACGCGGTGGCTGGTGGTGAGCAGGACGACACGGCCGACGGCCGCGTCGGAGACGTCGGTCCCGTACTGACCGTCGTCGCGGGGGCTGGTTGCGTTCACCCTTCGAACGTAACGCACGCCACGGACGTCCCCGGAGGTTGTCCACAGGCGGACGGACCACCCCGGCACCGCCTCCGCGTCACGCCGTCTGCTGCGTCGCCGCCGCGGTGACCTCCTTGACCCACGGCGTCTTCGTGTCCACGCGGCTGCTCTTCTGCACGTCCCAGGCGCCGTATCGCGGGTTGAGGTCGACGTGGAGTTCCTTCGACGCGTCCGACATCGCCTTCCAGAACGCCGCCTTGCCGTCGGTCGTGTTCATGTCGGCGCCGAGCGCGGCGGCCAGCTTCTGTGCCTCGACCTCCGTGCGGAGGCTGCCGTCGAGGCGCCGGGGGGCCACCCCGTACTGCTGCAGCCATGCCGACTGCAGCGCCTTCGCTCCACCCGCCTGCTGTTCCAGGCTCGTGCGCATCTGCTCGACGTCCTTGCGGGTGACGCTCACACCCGCGTCCTTGGCGGCGCGGTCAAGCACCCGGTCGAGAACCAGGCTGTGCAGCGTGTCGCGGGTCAGGCTGCTGGTCCGGGCGACCGCCTGCTGGTACTGGGCGTCGTCGGGGGCGGCTGCGCGCTGGGCCGCGCGCACCTCGTTCACCCGGCTCTCCAACTGGGTGACCGTGATCCGCTGCCCTCCGACGACAGCCGCGGCACCCGCATGGGCGGCACCGCCGCACGCGGTGAGTAGGGGAGCCGCGGCCAGGGCGGCGCTGAGGGCGATCGCGGTGCGACGGCGGTGCAAGGTGGCCTCCCGAGGAGATTGTGCGGCGGTGCACAAAGTCTTGCGGTGATCGATGTTAGGCAGTGGCCGAGCTCTGGCCAACCCATTCGACCAACGATTCACCGGGACTTCGGGCACCGTGGGATGGCGGGTGTGCCGCCGCTCCGGCCGGTCAGGACCGCCCGTCCACCGCCCGCTCGACCGCTCCGGCGACGTCGGTGCGCAGCGCGTCGCCGCGTTCGGCCCAGGTCACATCGACACCGGCCTTGTCACCGGCGCCGGCGCCGACGAGGACGACGTCGGCGACGGGCCGGAGCAGCTGACCGCCTTCCTGGGCACGATGCGGGTCCCCCGTCCGCCTCTCGCGTCGCTCGCCCGGGCCCGCCGGTTCAGCCGGTGATGGCGACGGGCGCGTCCCACGCGTCGCGGTCCACGGTGATCGTGTAACCGTTGCGCGTCTCCTTGCTGTTGACGATGTACTGGTGGCCGCGGCTGTGGTTGGTGAACTGGGTGGAGCCCCACGGCCAGTCGGTGGTCGTGGTGTTCTGCTTGTCCCAGAGCGCGTACCAGAGGTTGCCCGGCAGGTCGGTCTTGTCGGTCGCCGTCGCGATGGCCTTGGCGCTGGAACTGGTGAAACCGTAGAAGCCGGAGCGGTAGGTCTTCGCGCGCAGCGCCTTGTCGAAGGCGCGGACATACGTGAGCACGGCGTTGTTGCACGACGTGTTCGTGATGTCGTAGGGCTCCATGTCGAGGTAGATCGGGCTGCCGGCCTTCATCCCCAGCGCCGACGCCTTGGCCACCGCGTCCGCCGCGTCGGTCGCGCCGAGCGAGGCGGCGGTGGAGGCGGTGAGCTTCTCGGGGTTGGAGCTGGTCTGGCAGGGCGGCTGGGCGCCGACGTAGATCGGGATGAGCTTCCAGCCGACCGAGCTGACCGACTTCACCCAGGAAGCGGTGAGGTTGGGCTGGCTGCAGCCGCGGTTCTTGCCGCCGACGTACACGGCGGCCGCTCCGTAGAGACCGCCCTTCCAGGCCTTCATCGCGGAGAGCGACGGCGCCGTGCAGGTGTCGAAGGCGCGACCGGTGTACGTCCTCTGGGCGGGCCAGGTCGTGGCGGCCATCGAGGTCTGCGCGGCGATCCCGGCGCCCGCGACGACGGCCGCACCGGCCACCGACCACGTGATGTACCTGAACTTCTTCGACTGCCGATGGCCGGCCATGCCCACCCCAATTCACGAAAGGCGGCACGCACACGGCGTCCGCCGGAAAAAGCCTGAGCCCCTGAAAGCGGCGCGAGTCCGGCGCGGCGACGTCCGTACGAATGTCCGAAGACAACTGAAACGTACCCGTGCGCGCGGGACTTGGGCGCCCGAAGCGGATCGCACCGTAACCGACGGCGTCCTTGCAGTCGGAAAACGGCGCCTCTTGATCACCACAAGATTCCCTCATGTCACGGCAAAAACTTCCGCCCCGGGCAACGACGCCCTGGTGAAGTCCCCCGTCGCTGACCGGCTTGGCGAACACTTGGGCTATCACATAACTGTGCGTGACCTGTGTGTCGCCCGGCCCGCATAAGGTCCGCTCGGGCCCGGCGACCGACAGACCGGGCCTTCTGCGACTTCTCAACTCCCCAGAAGGACCTCATGCGCACCCCGTCGCGTGCCGTCAAGGCGCTCGCTCTCACCGCACTCCCCCTCGCCCTGGCCCTGACGGCCTGCTCCTCCGGCTCGTCCGACCCCTCCGCCGACACGGCGAAGCCGAAGCAGACGGCGTCCAAGGACCCGAACGCCGGTCTCCCGACGGGTACGCAACTCAAGAAGGCCCTGGCGCCGGCGTCGTACTTCGCCAAGGGCTTCGCCGTGGACCCGAGCGGGGCCCGGGACACCGGCAGCACGTACGTGGAGCCGTCGTCCGCACCCGCGTCGTCGAAGCCGGACTGCGCGAAGCTGGGCGGCACCAGCTGGATCGCCATCACCGGGGTCTCGGGCGTGTCCTTCGCACAGAACGACTACGTCAACAAGAACACCTCCGAGGACATCGCGCAGGAGATCGACACGTTCCGCGGAACGACAGCGGCAACGGTCCTCAAGGACCTGGAGCAGATGGCCTCGGCCTGCGCCACCTTCACCGACTCACAGACGCACACGAAGGTGAAGGTGACCGGACAGGCGACGTCCGGCCTCGGCGACTCGGCGTACACCATCACGCTCACCAACAGCGCCTGGGAGAACGGCACCACCCTGATCGCCGCGCGCGTCGGCACGAACGTCGTGAGCGTGCTGTCGACGGACGGCCACGACAACGGAGCGGCGACGGCGAAGAAGCTGGCCGGGGAGATCGTCACCTCCCTGAAGAAGACGACCTGAGTCCCGCCGCAGCAGAAGACCGCGCGAGTCCCGCCCCCGAAGAAGACGGTCCGAGTCCCGACCCTTTTCGGACCGTCACCGGGGCCACGGCTCCAGCCCCGCGCCCCCGCGCCGACGGCTGAACCGGCCACGGTGCTCCATGCCCGTCCCGGCGGGCCTCACATTCGGCGGGTGCGCCGCAGGATCCGTACGGCGGGCCAGGCCAGCAGGGCGGTGACGCCCCACAGAAAGCCCGCGATGGCGGCCCACTCGCCGGTGCTCGTCTCCGGATCGCCGGCGCCGAACACCGTGAACGCGAGGGCCAGGAAGGCGAACAGGCCGCCGAGGAGGCCGAAGACGACCAGCGCCGCCGTCTGCCGCCCGGTGCGGCGGACGGGGGCCGGCCGCCCGGACGTCCCGGTGCCGGTCCCGCCGTTCCCTTCGGGTGCCGCGACCGCTTCCGGCTTCGGTGGCTGCTGCCGGGGCGGCAGCCACACCACAGCCGTCTGCGGCACGGCCGCGTCGACGGCCGCCATCGTGTGCGCGTCGACCCCGTACAGGCCCGGCTCCGCATCGACGACCATGCCGTCGGTCCCGACGAGCCGCCGGCCGCCGTCGGGCCGGCTCAGCATCGCGGCGCAGGCGCGGTAGAGGACGGTCGCCGCGCTCTCCGTGCCGTCCTTGGCCCGCGCCGTCAGGCTGACGCCCTCCTCCCCCACCACCAGCGCCGAGCCGTCTCCGCGTACCGAGGCGAACCGCCGCCCCGTCACCGCGTACGACGAACTCGTGGGTGCCTCCGTGTAGCCCGCCCAGTCCGCGCTGTGGCCCGCGGGCACCTGCATCAGGGCGGTCCGGGCGGCCTCGAGGGCCACCGTGTGCAGATGCCCCGGTGTCACCGCCCACAGCTCGTACCTCAGTTCGTCGAGGGTGCGCAGCGGCCGCCCGGCGAGCAGGTCCTCCGCCGCGCCGGGCAGCCGTCGTGCGGCCGCGTCGGCTGCGGTCAGCGCCCCGTCGGCCCGCGTGCGCACCGCCTCCAGGTCCGCCGGCCCGATCCGCCCCACCTGCAGCCCGGCAAGGACGTCGACGAAGCCGCCGAGCACCGCGTCCTGCTTGGCGGGCAGGGCGTCCGCGAAGGCGGTCACCAGGGCGAAGCCGTCACGGCGGGAGGCGTAGTCGGTGGCCGCCGTGTAGGAGTAGCCGCCCTCCTGGCGCAGTGCTCGGGAGAGCTCGCGCTCCAGGACGCCCGCGTACAGCCGGGCGGCGGTGGTGTCGGCGACGACCGCATCGAGCAGGACACCGCCCTTGCCGTCGGAGAAGTAGGCGGGGGTGGTGGACAGCGCGGAGGTGACAGCGGGCATGGGGCGACGCGGACCGGCGGGCAGCTTGAGCGTGAGCCCGGCCGGCAGGCGTTCGCCGGCGATCCACAGCACGGCGTTGCCCTGCGTGAACCAGGTCTGCGTCCAGTCCCGTACGTCGTCCGGGCGCAGGTTGCGCACGCCCCACTCCGGGTAGCTGACCAGTCCGTAACCCTGGGCTCCGTAGCGCCACAGCGGGAGTTGGCCGACATCGCGCCGGGACTCCTCGGTGCGCAGGATCTCCTTCTCGGTCTCCAGACGGTCCATGGGCAGGTCGGTGAGGGAGGCGCAGACCCCCTGGAGATAGGCGACGACCTCGTGCTCGGCGCCCTCCACGTGGAAGTGCGTGAAGGCGGCCTTGGTCGCGCCGTTGAAGTGGTAGTCGGCCAGGCCCTGGCGGTGCAGGGCGAGGTGCTCGACGAGGTGGGTGACACCGGCCCGGCCCAGGGTCTCGTCGGCGACGCCGACGCGGAAGACGAGTCCGGCGCGCACGGGCCCCGTGGCATACGCGAAGAGGGTGGGTATGCCGTCGACCTCGGTGGGGTGAATGGCTGCCTGGGGGTTCATCTTCGGCCTCTGTTCGGCGTGTGCATCGGCGTCATCCTCGTGCCAGAGCGGCGTCGCGGTGTTTGACGTAGGCCGCGGTGGCGTCACCGCCCAGGTCGGCCCACGGGTACTCGGATGCGAGATTCCCGAGCGCGCGGAAGCAGGCGGCGGCCCGGGCGGTGTCACCCATGAGGGAGAAGAGCGCGGCGAAATAGCCCTGGACGGAGACCCAGCCGTAGCCACGGTGGAAGTGCGGGTGGAGCGCGGACCGCTCGGCGGCCTCGACGATTTCGGCACGCACGTGGTCCTGGCGCAGATACTCCTCGCGCTCCTTGCCGCGCAGGGCCAGCCAGTGCTCCATGTGCACCTCGGCCACCATCCCGCCGTTCACGGCCCCTTCGGGCGCGCTCAGGGCACAGGTGCGGGCGAAGCCGTGAGCGGCCTCCCAACTGCCGCCCCACTTGGGGCACAGCTGCTGGAGGAGTCCGCCCTGCCCGCTGAAGTGGTGGGGGTGGTGGGCGGCCAGCCGGTCGTACCGTCGCCGCGCCTCGTTCTGCCCGAGCTGCAACCCCATGCACGTGGTGATGCGCCGGGCCCAGGCCGCGTCGAACGACGGGTCGAGCGCGGTGGCCCGGATCAGCAGCTGCTCGGCCTGCCGAAGGTGCCTGTGCAGCCCGGCGAACTGTTCGCGACTCACGTGCTCGGCGCGCGCCGCCGTCCGGATCTCCCAGCCGATGTGCACCTCGCGGGTGCCGAGGACGGTGAGCGCGAGCACGTCGTCGGGCGCGGCGGCGAGGAGGTGGCGCATCCAGTCCTCGACCCCCTTCACCTCGGCCAGCACACCGACGGCGAAGCTGCGGTTCGTCCCCTGCGGCAGCCCGTCGACGTACTGCCGTATCGCCGACCAGTCCCACGCGGCGGCGGCCTGCCGCAGCCAGGCGGCTTCGGGGAAGGCGGAGGCGACCTCGAAGTCGGGGGACGGCGGGGAGGAGGCGGAAGCGGGCGACATGGGGCGGGATCCTAGGCGAGACCTGTGACAACCGGGTCGCCGGGGGACAGCGAACCCGAGAGGGGACAAAGACGACTCATCCTTGACCGACCCCGTCCCATGTGGCCACTTCACGTTCACCGTACAGTCATACAGTCCGCCCGTCTTGATCAGCGCCCCGCTCCAGCGGCGCCGCTCCTCCATCTCTCCGGAGTCCCTTCATGGCCCTCAACGCACGCCGCACCAGGCAACTGGTGGAAACCGCCACCCCTTTGCTGCTGCAGGGCGAGCAGGTGCAGATGACCACCCTGGCGGGCGTCGGCTCTGTCTCCGTCCGCAAGCAGGCGCTCACCGCGGCCGTGGTCGGCGTGCTCAGCGCGGGCACGGTGATGGCCACGGTCACACCCCGCCCGCTGTACATGGTCCTGACCGACCAGCGCCTGCTCTTCTTCGACGGCAACCGCGGCGGCAAGCCCGGCAAGCTCGTCCTCAACCTCCCGCGCCCCTACGTCTCGGCGGGCGGCTCGAAGAAGGCGTTCCTGGGCCTGCAGTACGTCACCCACCTCACACTGGCCGGCCAGGAACAGGGCCTGAAGGTCACGTTCCCGGTCCAGCACCGAGGGGACGGGCCGCGTTTCGTGGCGGGGCTGCCGGTGACGCGCTGAGGAGCGGCGTCTCCGGGTGTGGTTCTCCGTGGGCCTCAGCCGCGGACCTGCCCCAGCCACTGCAGGTTCCGCCGGATGTCCACGGCCAGCGGATGACCGGGGCCGCGCAGGAGTTCGACGTCGTGCAGGAGCCGTACGAGGGTGTCGTGAGCGGCGGCCCGGTCCCCGAGGGCGAGGAGCAGGTGGCCGACGCGGCGGCGAACGTCGTGGGCGAGCTCCGGGTCGCCGGCGACGTACTGGTTCTCGTAGTACGGCAGCAGCGCCCGGTACTCGGCCAGCGCGGCCGCCGGTTCGCCGAGTTGCTCCAGGCACTGCGCGGCCTCGTAGCGGAAGCGCAGGGACTGGGGGTCGGCCTGGCCGGCCTCGGCGGCGCGCTCATCGGCGAGGCGGCGCAGTTCGGGCAGTGCGCGCCGGTACTGGCCGTCGTCCATGAGGGTGGCCGCGTACTGCTTGCGCAGGGTGCGCACGACCGGTGAGCGCTCGCCGTGCTCGGCGGAGGCTGCGGGGAGGATCGCGCCGAGGATGTCGACGGCCTGGGTGATGCGGCCCTCGCCGAGGAGGCGCTTGACCTCGTCGACAGCGCCGGCCACATCGGGCTTCCCGTGCCCCGACGCGGGCTGCGGCTGGGGCGCCGGGGTGCGCGCCCGGTCCGGCCAGGGGGCGTGCGGGCGGAGAAAGGGGCGCGTGGGGTCGAGCGGAGCGCCGGAGGGCATGCCGCGTGCCGGGAGGAGGGGGAGCAGCTGCTCGTACGTCTCCTGCGCGGAGGCCGGGCGGTGCTGCGGGTCCTTGGCGAGCAGGCGCAGGACGAGCACTTCGAGCGCCTCGGGTACCTCGGGGCGCAGTCGGCGCACGGGAACCGGGGGCTCGTAGAGGTGGCGGTGCAGGACGCCGAGCGCGGTGGCGCCGGTGAACGGCACGTTCCCGCTGAGGAGTTCGTACATGAGGACACCGAGCGCGTACAGGTCGGTGTACGGGCCGACCGCGCCGCCCATCGCCTGCTCGGGCGCCATGTAGGCGGGCGTGCCGATGGGGGAACCGGTGTGGGTGAGCCGGGTCGTGTCCGTGTCCATCACCGAGGCCACGCCGAGGTCGAGGACGGTGACCGTGCCGTCCTGCTTGACCATCACGTTGCGCGGCTTGAGGTCGCGGTGGACGATCGGCACGGCGTGCACGGCGGACAGCACGGCGCACAGTTGCGCGGCGACGGCCACCGCCCACTGCCAGGGGTAAGGGTCGTGCTCGGCGAGATGGTCGGCGAGGTCCGCCCCGTCGACGTACTGCATGACGAGGTACAGCTCCTCACCCTCGGTGCCCGCGTCGTGCACCGTCACCAGTCCCGGGTGGTCGACCTGCGCGGTGACGCGGCACTCGCGCAGGAAACGGCGGCGCAGCTCGTCGGCCTCCTGGCCGGCCACCTTGTCGGGGCGCAGCAGTTTGACCGCCACCCGCCGGTCGAGGCGTTGGTCGTACGCCGTCCAGACCTGGCCCATGCCGCCCTGGCCGATGAGCGTCGACAGTTCGTAGCGGCCGGCTACGAGGCGTCCGGTCGCCACGCTCACCTGCCGCCCTCGTGCTTGCGCAGGTAGTCGCTGAGTTCGTCGAGTTCGGCCCGGACCTGCTCGATGCGTGCGGGCGCGGGACGCGGCGGCTGTGGGGGCGGCTGCGCGGGCGTGTACGGGGGCGGCGGGGTCTGCGCGGGCGTGTACGGGGGCGGCGGGGTCTGCGCGGGCCCGGGGGCTGCGTACGGCTGCGGGGGCGGGTAGCCGTAGCCCGGCTGGGGCGGCGGGTAGGGCGCGGGCTGCGGGGCCGGGCCCGCGGTCGGCAGGGCGCGCTGGTGGCGTATGTCGAAGATGACGAAGTACGCACCGCTGACCGCTCCGAGAAGGAGGATGACGGCCAACGCGATGTCGCCCCGCTGGTCACTCTCCGGCACGGTCCCGATGACGACGAGGCCGCCGATGGACAGCGGCAGGCTGATCCAGGCCAGGACCCAGTCCTGCCACTTGCCGCGCAGCACGGCGACCCGGAACAGGGGCAGACAGGCGAGCAGCCCGCAGCTGAGGGAACCGGCGAGGGCGAACAGCACGCGCTGGGTGATGACCATGCCCGAAGTGCGGGTGGGCGGCGCAGCGCCGTGGCCGTGCATGACTGCTCCTGGGACCGGATGAGGACGGACGTACGAGTGTCGAGGTCCGAGCGTATAGCCCGGCTCCGACAGACGGTCCCGGGTTGGGCCGAACCGTTGTGGTACCGCGAGGGAGCGGAGCCCTCAGTCCGGGGTGACCGTCCCGTCCGTCATGCCGTCGAGCAGGCCGCGGACGAGCTGCTCGCCGAGGCGGGCCGCGTGGCGCAGGGCGTCCTCGAAGGCGGCGAGCGCCTGGAACCGCTCGCCGTAGCGGCGCTGCCGGTCGAGCGGGAGCCGGGGCAGTTGGAGGCGACGCACGTCGAGCCGGGTCGCGGTGGAGGCATAGCTGCTGGCCTGGCGGTGGTTGGCGGTGCCGCGCAGGAAACCGGCGAGGAACCAGGGGTCGAGCGCGGCCGGATCGGGGCGCAGGAGCGTGAGGTTGCGACCCAGGGCGGCTCCCGAGGTCGCCGCGTCGATCACGCGCGCGACGGCGCCGCCGCCGACGAGCGGCACGACGACGTCGCCCTCTTCGAGCAGGACCGGTGCCTCTCCGTTCTCAGGCAGGGCGCCGGAGGGCGCGGTACCGGCGACGACGTCGTGGTCGGTGAGCACGCGCGCGTGCGGTCCGTGCCCGCCGGTGCGCATCACGAGGGCGCCGCCGCGGGCCAGTTCGCCGACCGTGGTGAGCGGCCAGCGGGCCGGGGCGGCGTCACCGGCCGCAGGCGGGGTGAGGTCGCTGGTGAGTCGGAGGGTCTCGTCGAGGCGGGCGCGCAGGGCCGTGAGCTCCTCGGCGCCGCCGCCCGCCGCGGGCGGCGGGAGGTGACGTGCGGGGGCCAGGTCGACGTCGTCGTCGAGGAGTTCGATGACGGGCACGGACCGGCTCACGCCCGGCACCTCCGGCGCGGTGCCGCTGCGCGCGAACGGGTGCCAGGCGTCGAGGACGGCGGTGCGCACGGCCTGCCAGTCCGGTCCGCCACGGCCCGCGGCGGCGGGCGCGCCGGCGTCCGTGACCAGCAACTCGGGCTGCGCGGGTGCCTTGTCGGGGCGGCGCAGCACCCACAGGTGCAGCGGGATGTTGTACGGGGGCGCGGCGCCCGCCGGCAGGGCGATCACGGCCCGCAGGGCGCCGCGGCGCAGCAGGTCGGCGCGGATGCGGCGGCCCGAGCGGCGGGAGGCGGCGGCGGGCGGCATCAGCAGGACGGCCGTGCCGCCGTCCCTGAGGCGGGCCAGCGCGTGCTGCACCCAGGCGAGTTCGGATTCCGTACGGGCCGGGAAGCCGTACTCCCAGCGGGGGTCGTAGGCGAGTTCGTCGTGGCCCCAGTTGCGCTCGTTGAACGGCGGGTGGCACAACACCGCGTCGGCCCTGAGGGTGTCGAACGCGTCGGCTCGGAGACTGTCGCCGGCGGCGGTGCGGACGGCGGCCCTCGTGTGCAGCGCGAGACGCAGCGCGGTGAGCGCGGCGAGACCGCGGTCGCCGTCCTGGCCGTACAGCTCCTGGTCGGCCGTGGGCGCGACGGCACGCAGCAGGGCGCCGGTGCCGCAGGCCGGGTCCAGAACGGTGCGGGCGGGCCCGGCGAGGCCGGCCATCAGGGCGGCGAGGCCGGCCGGGGTGAGCGTGTACTGGCGCGGGTTGGCGTCCAGGTGCCGGCCGAGCAGGAACTCGTACGCCCGTGGGGCGCCCAGTTCCGCGGCCAGGTCGGCGGCGCCGCGCAGCAGCGGGGCCGAGGGCAGGAGGTCCGCGGACGCCGGGACGGGCACGGCGGGGCTGTGGAGCACGCCGAAGCGGGGGGTGAGGACCTGCTCGAGGGCGGTCGGCAGCAGTTCGGCCAGGCGCCGGTCGGACCCGGCGCTCGCCTCTTTCCAGACAGTGGGCCGGTCGTGGACGAGTACGAGGACCCGGCCCGCGTGGACGAGGGCCTCGACGGGCCCCCCCGGATGGCCGGCGATTTGCTGCCACACACGCTCCCGCAGGGGCACTTCGGCGAGCTTGCCCTGCCGGCGCAGCCACTCCTCGACCTCGGCGAGCGCGAAGGCGGGGCTGGTCTCGGTGCCGCCGACCGGTTTGGGGAAGTCGGCGTGGCGGCGGCGCCAGTTGCTGACGGCGGCACGGCCGACCCCCGCGAGCCGGGCGATCCCGGCGGCGGTCACCTCTGTCGCGTGGTCCTGCACCCGCCCGGCTCCCCTCTGCGGCGCACTCGCTGTGTGGCGTCGATCATAGCGACCTGCGCAAGATCGACCACTTCACGGCGTGTACTTGGCTCTACGCGTGAACCATGTTGACTCGGTTCACAGCCAATGCTTTCATTGACCCGTCGAACGAGCGACCGCTGAGGAACGGCGGTCGCCGCGTTGAGGGAGGGGAGCCCGGCGTGGGAATGACGGGCAGGATCGCGTTCGGGGCCGTCGTCGGTCTGGTCGTCATCGGAACGGTGTCGGCGAACGCGGGCCCCTCCGGCCACGGGCCCGCGCTCAGTGGCTCCGGCAGGTACGTGGTCGGCTGGGACATCCGTCCCGGCACCTACCGCACGACCGGCAACGCCCACGGCCGGTGTTCCTGGGAGCGCGCCAAGGACGCATCGGACGTGGCCGGCTCCCTGCTCGCCCACGGCGACGTCACCGGCACGGCTTACGTGACCGTCGAGGCCACCGACAAGCTCTTCACGTCGAGCGGATGCACGCCGTGGGAGGCCGTCGGCGGGAACCCGACCGGCGCACCCGCGGGCTCGCGGATCGACGGCGACGGCGGGATGTACAGAGTCGGCGTCGACATCGCCCCCGGCAGGTACCGGTCCACGGGGACCACGGACGGCCGGTGCCGCTGGGAGCGAGACAAGGACGCCCTGCATACCCCCGGATCCGTCATCGCACACGGCACGGCCACCGGATCCGCCGTCGTCACGATCAGCGCGGGCGACGCCTACTTCAAGACCACGGGCTGCAAGGACTGGACGAAGACGTCCTGACTCCCCGCTCCCGCCCGCCCGTCACCCAACGCTGCTCCCTCCCGACTCACCTCATCGCACGTCACCTCGTCTCAAGGAACTTCCATGCGTCGCACCGCACTTGCCCGCCTCTGCCTCGTCACCGCACTCCCTCTGGCGCTGACCCTGACCGCCTGTTCGTCCGACCCCTCCGCCGACACGGCGAAGCCGAAGCAGACGGCGTCCAAGGACCCGAACGCCGGTCTCCCGACGGGTACGCAACTCAAGAAGGCCCTGGCGCCGGCGTCGTACTTCGCCAAGGGCTTCGCCGTGGACCCGAGCGGGGCCCGGGACACCGGCAGCACGTACGTGGAGCCGTCGTCCGCACCCGCGTCGTCGAAGCCGGACTGCGCGAAGCTGGGCGGCACCAGCTGGATCGCCATCACCGGGGTCTCGGGCGTGTCCTTCGCACAGAACGACTACGTCAACAAGAACACCTCCGAGGACATCGCGCAGGAGATCGACACGTTCCGCGGAACGACAGCGGCAACGGTCCTCAAGGACCTGGAGCAGATGGCCTCGGCCTGCGCCACCTTCACCGACTCACAGACGCACACGAAGGTGAAGGTGACCGGACAGGCGACGTCCGGCCTCGGCGACTCGGCGTACACCATCACGCTCACCAACAGCGCCTGGGAGAACGGCACCACCCTGATCGCCGCGCGCGTCGGCACGAACGTCGTGAGCGTGCTGTCGACGGACGGCCACGACAACGGAGCGGCGACGGCGAAGAAGCTGGCCGGGGAGATCGTCACCTCCCTGCAGAAGACGGCCTCTTAGAGGGAGCGCGACCGACACAGCGGCAAACGCCCCACCTCCGCTTCGCGGGAGGTGGGGTGCGCGCGGCTCAGGTCCGAGACCGGGCCGACCCGCCCGAACCCGGTGCTCGCCCCGCAGTCGGTCTACGAGGCCAAGGCGGCGCGGTGGCGAGAGCAATGGCCCGAGCTGACCGTCCTTGACTGACCCTCCACGAGCATCATGGCTCCCTCGACCGGCGGCTGATGCCGGCTGCCTCTGCCCTCTATCAGCCGCCGCACTGCTTCAGCATCATCTGCTTGTCGGCGACCGTCACAGGAAGGTCGTACTTCAACGACACCTGGGCGAAGCGCACCGAGTACGCGCAGCGGATCCGCTTGTTCGGGGGCAGCCAAGTCGCCGGGCCGGAGTCGCCCTTCGCGCCGTTGGTGGGGCCGTCCACCGGGATCAGGTTGAGCGGGTCATTGGCGATGTCCTCACGCTTGCCCTTCGTCCAGCGCGAGGCACCCATCTGCCAGTCATAGGAGAGTGGCATCACGTGGTCTATCTGCACCTTCGCGGCGCGGGACTTGGTCCACTCGATCGTCTTGCCGGTGTACGGATCGTGCAGCGTCATGGAGGTGACGACACAGTCCGAGCCCGTCCGGAAACGGACCCGCTGCCCGTCACGTTTCAAGAGATCGTTTCTCGAGTCGCACCCGTTGTGGGCGTAGGGAATGCCGCCGGGGGCCGAGTCCATCCAGGCGTAGCCGAACTTGTCCCGGTCATAGCCCGTCTTCGGGCCGCGTCCCTTCGTGGCCACCTTCTCGATCAGCGATCGCGCCTTCGCCCTGTCCACTGCCGAGATGATCGCCGCCAGCCCCGGTTTCGTGCCGTCGGGGTTGCCCAACGGGCTCACCGAGCGACCGCTCTCCGTCGGGACATCGGAGCCTGAAGGAGAGCCACCCATCGGGAAGTCGGCGCTGTCACAACCGGTGAGCAGCAGCCCGGTGCCGAGCAGAGCGGCGGATGCCACGAGGATGCGCCGGGATCCTCCGATATGCCTCATATGCCCCTCAGAACGCATGGCGCTCCGTCCTCCCCTTGCCCGTCCCGCTTGTCCGAACCGCCTCCCACGGGCGCGGTTTCCTCACCTCACGGTAACGGCCGAAGGGTCATGTCCATACCACCCCATCCAGGCAACTGGTGCACGCCGGGCGCATGCGGAACGACTTGACGGAGCGTTCGGGCCTGGCGCCGGCTCAGGAACCGCGCCCGACCGGGGGCGGGCTGCGGCACCGTGCGGCACCTTTGCCGCAGCGGTTGTCTCCTGCTCACACCTTCCCGATACCAAGCGTCGTCTCGGAAGGAAGCAGGCCCGAGCTCAGGACCGCCACCCAGAACTCGCCCAGCAGGTCGGCGAGTTCCCCCATCGCCTCCGGGCCCAGCATCCGCCATGGTTGCGCGGCGAGTTCGTCCGTGTGCCGCTCGACGCGGCGTCGCAGCTCGCGGCCGGCCTCGGTCGCCGTACCGTCCTCGCCCACCAGGCCACGGGCGGCCAGCCGCTCCCGTGCCGCCGTCCATTCCTCAGGCGTCCAGCCCCGGCTCTCGAAACGCTCGACGGCGGCCGCGCCTATCGCGGCGAAGGAGACCAGGGACTCGGCCGGGTCCAGGCCGGCGACGAGGAGCGCGGCGAGATGGCCGTCACCGCGGTGTTCGCGCAGAATCGTGGCCGCGTGCCACAACTGCTGGTGCGGAGCCTCGGGCCACGGCAGCTCGGCGTTGCCCGCGGCCAGCGGGCGCCCTGCCGTGTTCGCCGCCTTGGCGGCACGGCGGGCGAGCGCGGCGGCCGCGGCGAGCTCGGGACTGTCGACCCGGTCGCCCAGTATCGCCCGGTAGGCCCGGTCGACCGCCCCGCTCCCGCGCCTTCAGCACGGCATCCGGGCTTGTGACGCTCCACGCGGACTTCATGTTCTCGGCGACCATGCGCGGGCTGAAGCTGTAGAAGGCGGATGCCACGCGCTCGCTCCCGACGGCACCCAACGGAGCGGCACGACAGGGGAAGTAGCTCGGCCAGCGCTCCTGCGTGCCGTACCCGAGCGCAGCCGCCTCCTCAAAGGCCTCCGGCGCGTAGTAGAGCACGGCGTGCAGGGGCTCCAGCAGGTGCCACAGCTGACGCACCCGACCGAGCTCGACCCCGTCGGCACCCTCGGCACCCGCCCCGCTCGCAACACTTTCGACATCCCCGGACATGTCCCACCCCTCGTCCCGATCGACCTCTGGAACTTGACATTGGCTAGATTGCGCGACCGGACCCAACTTGTCAATGACTAGATTCGGCGTACGCTGCTCACCATGACCGCCGCCAGGACTGCAGGGAGCGACAAGTCCGCGAAGACCGCCAAGTCCGCGAAGACCGCCGGTCCTGAGACGGCCGCCGGGACCGCGAAGGCCGACGAGACCGCCCTGGCCACCGATACCGGAGGGCCGTCCCGCCCCTACCACCACGGCGACCTCCGCCGCGCGCTCCTGTCCGCCGCGCTCGACGTCATCGCCACCCACGGGCCCTCCGCGCTCAGCCTGCGCGATCTGGCCCGCCGCGCGGGCGTCTCCCACGCGGCCCCCGCCCACCACTTCAAGGACCGCACGGGGCTGCTCACGGCGATCGCGGCCGAGGGCTACGCCCTGCTCGCGGCAGCGCTCGGTGACGCCGACGACCTACGCGACGCGGGCGTCCGCTACGTACGCTTCGCGACCGACCATCCCGCGCATTTCCAGGTGATGTTCACCCCGAAGCTGCTGCGGGAGAACGACGTGGAGCTGACGGCGGCCCGAGCCCTGGCGGGCGAGCGCCTGCGCACGGCGATCCCCACGTCCGAGGCCGCCGCACGCATCCCCGACGCCCGCCTCGCCGGCATAGCCGCCTGGTCCCTGGCCCACGGCTTCGCGACACTCCTGCTCAGCCACAACCTGGACTCCCCGATCGGCGACCGCGACCCTGAGGAGGTCTTCCACACGCTGACCGGCATGCTGTTCCGCTCCGCCTGACCAGGGCGCCCCTGCCCAAGCCGGCCGGCCGGCCCTACGACCCCAGGATCGACGTCAGGAACTCCCCGACCCAGCCCAGCAGTTCCCGTCCGACCAGCGGCTTTCCGCCCACCTTCGCGGTCTTGGGGCGGGGCACCAGGACCTGGTGGACGGCCGGTTTGATGACCGTTCCCGGGTAGAGGCGCTTGACCCGCAGTTCCTGGGACTCCCTCAGCTCGACCGGGGCGAAGCGGATGTTGTTGCCCTGCAGGACGATCTCGCCCACGCCGCACGCGCGGGCGAGCATGCGCAGGCCCGCCACCAGGAGGAGGTTCTCGACCGGCTCCGGGAGCTTGCCGTAGCGGTCGACGAGTTCCTCGCGCACGGACTTGATGTCCTCCTCGGTGTTCACGGAGGCGATCGCGCGATAGGCCTGGAGACGCAGCCGCTCGCCGGGCGCGTAGTCGTGCGGGACGTGCGCGTCGACCGGGAGCTCGATCTTGACCTCGAGCGGCGGTTCCTCCTCCACCCCGCCCTCCAGGGATGCGCGGTAGTCGGCGACCGCCTCGCCGACCATGCGCACGTACAGGTCGAAGCCGACGCCCGCGATGTGGCCCGACTGTTCGCCGCCGAGCAGGTTGCCCGCGCCGCGGATCTCCAGGTCCTTCATCGCGACGTACATGCCCGCGCCCATCTCCGTGTGCTGGGCGATGGTCGCCAGGCGCTCGTGGGCCGTCTCGGTGAGCGGCTTCTCCGGCGGATACAGGAAGTACGCGTAGCCGCGCTCGCGGCCCCGGCCGACGCGGCCACGGAGCTGGTGCAGCTGGGAGAGACCGAAGTTGTCGCCGCGCTCCACGATCAGCGTGTTCGCGTTCGAGATGTCGATGCCCGACTCGACGATCGTCGTGGAGACCAGGACGTCGTACTTCTTCTCCCAGAAGTCGACGACCACCTGCTCCAGCGTCTGCTCCGACATCTGGCCGTGGGCCGTGGCGATACGCGCCTCCGGGACGATCTCGCGCAGCCGCGCCGCCGCCCGGTCGATCGACTCCACCCGGTTGTGGATGTAGAAGACCTGACCCTCGCGCAGCAGTTCGCGGCGGATGGCGGCGCCGATCTGCTTCTCTTCGTACGGCCCGACGAAGGTCAGCACCGGGTGCCGCTCCTCCGGCGGGGTCGTGATCGTGGACATTTCCCGGATGCCCGTGACCGCCATCTCCAGCGTCCTTGGGATCGGGGTCGCGGACATCGTCAGCACGTCGACGTTCGCGCGCAGCTTCTTGAGCTGCTCCTTGTGCTCGACGCCGAAACGCTGCTCCTCGTCGACGATGACCAGGCCCAGGTCCTTGAACTTTGTCTCCGAGGAGAACAGGCGGTGCGTGCCGATGACGATGTCCACCGAGCCGTCCCTGAGGCCCTCCAGGGCCGCCTTCGCCTCCGTGTCGGTCTGGAAGCGGGACAACGCCCGCACGTTCACCGGGAACTGCGAGTAGCGCTCCGAGAACGTGCCGAAGTGCTGCTGCACCAGCAGTGTGGTGGGCACGAGGACCGCGACCTGCTTGCCGTCCTGCACCGCCTTGAAGGCGGCCCGGACCGCGATCTCCGTCTTGCCGTAGCCCACGTCGCCGCAGATCAGGCGGTCCATCGGGACCGACTTCTCCATGTCCTCCTTGACCTCGGCGATCGTGGTGAGCTGGTCCGGGGTCTCCGCGTACGGGAACGCGTCCTCCAGCTCGCGCTGCCACGGCGTGTCCTGGCCGAAGGCGTGGCCGGGCGCGGCCATCCGCGCGCTGTAGAGCTTGATCAGGTCCGCGGCGATCTCCTTGACGGCCTTCTTCGCGCGCGCCTTCGTCTTCGTCCAGTCGGCGCCGCCCAAGCGGTGCAGCGTCGGGGCCTCGCCGCCGACGTACTTGGTGATCTGCTCCAGCTGGTCGGTCGGGATGTAGAGGCGGTCGCCTGGCTGGCCGCGCTTGGCCGGGGCGTACTCCACCACCAGGTACTCACGGGTCGCACCCTGCACGGTGCGCTGCACCATCTCGATGTAGCGGCCCACCCCGTGCTGCTCGTGGACGATGTAGTCGCCCGGTTCCAGGGTCAGCGGATCGATCGTCTTGCGGCGGCGGGCCGGCATACGGGCGCCGTCGCGTCCGGCCGCCTTCTGGCCGGAGAGGTCGGTCTCCGTGAGCACGGCTAGCTTGAGGGCCGGGTCCACGAATCCGTAGTCGATCGAGCCGCACGCGACGTGCACGACCGATGGGGACAGCTTTCCGAGGTCGGCGTCCAGGCGGGCCGCGATGCCCTCACTGCCCAGCACCTCGACCGTGCGGGACGCCGGGCCGTGGCCCTCCGTCACGAACACCGTCCGCCAGCCGTCGGCGAGCCAGCCCTTGGTGTCGGCGAGTGCCTTCGCGGTGTCGCCACGGTAGGTCTCCGGGGCGTGCATGCCGAGCTTGAGGGTGTCCCCGTCCAGGGAGTCCAGTTCGTCGTCCGCCGCGAACGGCGACACCGACCACCACAGCATGCCCAGCTCGCGGGCCCGGTCCCGGACGTCCGCGATGGGCCACAGGGAGGCCGCGCCGACGTCGATCGGCGCGTCGCCACCGCCCGCCGTGGCCGCCCAGGAGGCCTGCAGGAACTCCTGGCTGGTCGCCACCAGGTCCGCGGCCCGTGTCCGCACCCGCTCCGGGTCGCACACCACGGCCATCGCGCCCTTGGGCAGGACGTCGAGGAGCAACTCCATGTCGTCGACGAGGACGGGAGCCATCGACTCCATGCCCTCGACGGCGATGCCCTCGGCGATCTTGCCGAGCAGTTCGCCCAGCTCCGGGTGCTCTTCGGCGAGGGCCGCGGCCCGCCGGCGTACGTCGTCCGTGAGGAGCAGCTCACGGCACGGGGGCGCCCACAGACCGTGCTCGGCGACCTCCAGGGAGCGCTGGTCGGCGACCTTGAAGTAACGGATCTCCTCGACGTCGTCGCCCCAGAACTCGATACGCAGAGGGTGTTCCTCGGTGGGCGGGAAGACGTCCAGGATGCCGCCGCGCACGGCGAACTCGCCGCGCTTCTCGACCAGCTCCACCCGGGAGTACGCGGCCGCGGCCAGGGCGTCCACGACGTCCTCCAGGTCGGCCTGCTGTCCGGCGCGCAGGGCGACGGGCTCCAGGTCGCCCAGGCCCTTGACCTGGGGCTGGAGCACGGAGCGCACGGGGGCGACGACGACGGAGACCGGGCCGGTCTCGGGGTCGTCCTGGCTCGGGTGGGCGAGCCGCCTGAGGACGGCGAGACGGCGGCCGACGGTGTCGCTGCGCGGGCTCAGCCGCTCGTGCGGGAGGGTCTCCCACGACGGGTACTCCACGACGCTGTCCGACGGCAGCACCGAACGCAGCGCGGCGGCGAGGTCCTCGGCCTCGCGGCCCGTCGCGGTCACGGCGAGTACGGGCCTGCCCGCGTCCCGGGCCAGTGCGGCCACGGCGAAGGGGCGGCCCGCCGGAGGGCCGACCAGGTCGACGTGCATCCGGTTGCCGTCGGAGGCGGCCTTCACCGCTTCCGCGAGTGCGGCGTCCTTGACGACGGCGTCGAGCAGACCGTGCAGGCTCATGAAAGGGGCTTCCGTCCGGGTGAGGGGCAACGCGAATCACCCGACACGCTGCGCGGGCCGGGGTGTCCAGCGTACGACTCCGTCGAGGCGTTCACCCGCGAGAGCGATCGGCTCGATGGGGTATGGACCGTACAGTTCCGTACATGAGTGCCACGTTTCCCATCACCGAGGCCCGTGCTCAGTTCGGCTCCCTGGTGCGCCGGACCGCGAACGCGCGAGAGCGCATCACCATCACGGATCACGGCCAGGCCGCGGCCGTTTTCATAAACCCCAGCGAGCTGGCCGAGCTGGAGGAGCGGGTGCTGGAACTGGAAGAGCAGTTGGCCGTGATCCGCTATCGAGCGGAGAGGGCCGACAGCACTTTCGTTGGCGTACCTCACGACGAGGTCCGCGCAATGCTCGGTCTGGAGCGTGAGTGAGCCACCAGATCATCTGGGCGGAGCGAGCCACCAGATCATCTGGGCGGAGCGAGCCACCAACACGGCCGTCCGCTTCCTGAAGGACGACCCCGATGGTCTGCGGCAGGTCTTCGCCGCAGTCGATCTCCTGGCCGACGATCCTCGCCCCGCCGGTACCGTCGCCTATGGCTCACCAGAACTTCGGCGCATGCATGTCGGGTTCTGTCGCATGCATGTCGGGTTCTATCGAGTGCTGTACGAGATCGACGACAGCACCATCACCATCGTCGTCCTGCACATCGGACGTCTCCCCTAGCTGCACCGAAGGGCTGGGCCCCGCGGACATCTCCGCCGGGCCCAGCCCTTCCCCGTTCCCCCGTACTCCCCGCCCGGTGGCTACTCCGTCGCGATCGCGTTCAGTACGTTCATCCGGCCCGCGCGGAAGGCCGGGACCAGGGCCGAGAGCAGGCCCACGAACGCCGAGCCGATGAAGACCGCGGTGATCGTGCCCCACGGGATCTCCAGAACCTTCAGACCCTCCAGAGCCAGGAGCTTCTGGGCCGTGGCGCCCCAGCCCATGCCCAGGCCGAGGCCCAGCAGGGCGCCGAAGAGAGCGATCACCACCGACTCCAGGCGGATCATCCTGCGCAGCTGGCGGCGCGAGAGACCGATCGCACGCATCAGGCCGATCTCCCGGGTGCGCTCCACCACCGACAGGGCCAGGGTGTTCACGACACCGAGGACCGCGACGATGATCGCCAGTGCAAGCAGGCCGTAGATCATGTTCAGCAGCTGGCCGATCTGGTCCTTCAGCGCCTGCTTGTAGTCGGTCTGGTCGCGGACCGTGTACTGCGGATAGTCGTGCAGCGCCGACTTCAGCGACTTGTACGCGGCCGCCTCCTGGCCGTCCTTGGCCGTGGCGAACACCAGGACGTCCAGCGGCATCGTGTCGGCAGGCACGTACTTCGCGACCGTCGCGATGGACGCGTACATCGCACCCTTGTCGATCACGACGTCGTCACTGGTGATCGCGCGGACCTTCAGACTCGCCGTCCTGCCGTCCTTGAAGTCAACCTTCACCGTGGACCCGAGCTCGATGCCGTGCTTCTTGGCGAAGCCCTCGAAGACCGACATCGAGTCCGGGCGGTAGGCGTCCGCCAGGTTCCCCGTCACCGTCTTGGTGCGCAGGTCCTGTGCGTACGTCGGGTCGGCGGCGTTGATCGTCTCGTTCTTGGACGTGCGTCCGTCGGGCGTGGTCAGCGTGGCGTCGAGCACCTTGTACTCGGTCACCCGCTCGAGACCCGGTGTCGACTTCACGGCCTTGACGGCCTGCGGAGTGATCAGCTGCCCGCCGTCGTTCTGCACGATGAAGTCCGTGCCGACGGTCTTGTCGAGCTGGTCGGTCGCGGAGGCCACCATGGAGGAGCCGACCACCGACAGGCAGGCGACCAGCGCCAGGCCGATCATCAGCGCGGCGCCCGTCGCACCCGTACGGCGCGGGTTGCGCAGGGCGTTGCGCTCGGCCATCCGCCCGACCGGTCCGAAGACCCGCAGGACGACCGCTCCGAGCATCCGGACCAGGCCGCCCGCGAGCAGCGGACCGACGGACACGAAACCGAGCAGGGAGAGGACCACGCCGAGGCCGAGCCAGAGCGAGCCGTCCTTGGCCTTGTCGGCGGCCGCGGCCACATACAGGCAGTAACCGCCGGCGCCGGTCAGGACCAGGCCGACCAGGGCGCGTATCCGGCCCGCCTTCGCATCGGCCGGGGCACCCGCGTCCCGCAGGGCGGCCATCGGGGAGACCTTGCCCGCGCGCCGGGCGGGCAGGTACGCGGACAGGACCGTGACGATCACGCCCAGCGCGAGGCCGACCACCGGGGTCGTCCAGGCGACCGTCAGGTCGTCGGTGGACAGATGCATGCCCATCGAGCCCATGAGCTTCATCAGCCCGATCGCGATGCCGACGCCCGCGCCGACGCCGAGCACGGAGCCGAACAGGCCGAGCATCAGCGCCTCGGCCAGCACCGACCGGTTGACCTGCTTACGGGAGGAACCGATCGCGCGCAGCAGACCGATCTCCCGCGTCCGCTGAGCGACCAGCATCGAGAAGGTGTTGATGATCAGGAAGATGCCGACGAGGAAAGCGATCCCGGCGAAGCCGAGCATCGCGTACTTCATCACGTTCAGGAAGCCCTCGACGTCCTTCTGGTTGGCGTCGGCGGTCTCCTGGGCGGTCTGCACCTTGTAGGCGCCGCCGATCTCGGCCGCCACGTTCTTCTTCAGCTGCGCGTCGCTGACGCCGTTGTCCGCCGTGACGTTGACGTTCGTGTAGACACCGGTCTTCCCGACGAGGGTCTGCTGGGCGGTCCTGGTGTCCAGGTAGAAGATCGCGGCACCGGGGTTGGTGACGGTGAAGGTGGCAATCCCGGAGATCTTCGCGGTGTGCGTGCCGACCGCGCTGATCACACCGATCTCGTCGCCGAGCTTCAGGTGGTGCTTGTCGGCGGTGTCGGCGTCGACCATGACCTGGTCGGAGCCGTCGGGCGCCGCACCGGAGGTGATCTTCATGGTGCGGGCGTCGTTGGCGTTCCAGCTGCCGACGATGGTGGGCGCGCCGCTCTTGGGGGACAGGTTGTTCTTGTCGGCGTCGACGACGGTCACCGAGGTGGAGAAGACCGTTCCCTCGGCCGACTTCACACCCTGCGCCCCCCGCACCTCACCGAGCACGGAGGCCGGCATGACCGGCGGCCTGCCGTTGCCGGAGGTCGTCTCGCCGCTGTCGGAGGCGCCCTTCCCACTGACCGTCACATCCGACGACGTGACCGCGAACAGCTTGTCGAACGTCGTGTTCATCGTGTCGGTGAAGACGAGCGTGCCGCACACGAACGCCACCGACAGCAGGACCGCTACGGCCGAGAGGGCCATGCGTCCCTTGTGCGCGAAGAAGTTGCGCATCGATGTCTTCAGGACGGTCATGACGTGCGCCCCCGGGCGTCGAAGTCCTTCATGCGGTCGAGGACGGCGTCCGCGGTCGGCTTGTGCATCTCGTCGACGATCCGGCCGTCGGCCAGATACAGCACGCGGTCGGCGTACGAGGCGGCGACCGGGTCGTGCGTGACCATCACGATGGTCTGGCCGAGCTCGTCGACCGAGCGGCGCAGGAAGCCCAGCACCTCGGCGCCGGCCCGGGAGTCGAGGTTTCCGGTCGGCTCGTCACCGAAGATGATCTCGGGGCGGGCCGCGAGGGCGCGGGCCACGGCGACGCGCTGCTGCTGGCCGCCGGAGAGCTGGGTGGGCCGGTGCTTGAGCCGGTCGGCCAGGCCGACGGTCTCCACGACGCGGTCCAGCCACGCGCGGTCCGGTTTGCGGCCCGCGATGTCCATGGGCAGCGTGATGTTCTCGATCGCGTTCAGCGTGGGGAGCAGGTTGAAGGCCTGGAAGATGAAACCGATCCGGTCCCGGCGCAGCTGCGTGAGCTTCTTGTCCTTCAGGCCGGTGATCTCGGTCTCGTCGAGGAAGATCTGACCACCCGTCACGGTGTCGAGCCCGGCCAGGCAGTGCATCAGCGTGGACTTGCCGGACCCCGAGGGGCCCATGATCGCGGTGAACTGGCCGCGCGCGATGTCCACGTCGACGTGGTCGAGGGCGACGACCCGGGTCTCCCCCGACCCGTACGCCTTGACGACCTGCCGCGCTCGCGCGGCAACGGCCGTACGCCCTCCAGTGCCCCCGTGCCTGGGAATGGTCACGGCCGATGTCATGTCAAATCTCCTATGTCGGTCTGTGGATGGGACGCGTGGTCCCTCGTCAGGTCGATCAGTGGTTGGCTGCGTCGATCAGTCTGGTGCCGGAAGGGGCCCCGGCGCGCTGGTGCCCGGCCCCGTGTTCTGCTGGGGAAAACCCCACCCCCTCCGGTGCGGCCGGCACGACCCCCGTGCGTCCCGGCCGCTCCCCAGCGGCGTAAAGCCAGGTTAAGGACGGCCCGGTCCCCTCTCGTCCTCCGTCGGGACGAACCTTCCCCGAGCCCTGGTACGGAGCAACCCCTAGGGGCAGTCCACCGGAGGGTGGACTCTTTCTCAGGGTCGGCTCCACCCCCGGCGCAGCCAGGCTCCGCCCTCCCGCCACGTCAGGGTCAAGCCTCCCGCCACGTCAGGGGCAAGCCACGCCGGCAGGTGAGAAACCTCGCCGCGCCAGAGCCGAGCCGCCCTCGGGGGCGGCCTCCCGCGGAGTCGGGCTCCGGTGAGAAACTTGCGTGCGGCGGACAAGTGCAAGGGGAGGCATCCGGTGGGCAGTACCAGACCTGCGATACGCGAAGCCGCACGGCACGCCGGATCCGACAGACGCGGTGCCGTCGTCGCCGCGTTGATGCTCTCGATGGCGCTGGCCGCGCTCGACTCGACGATCGTGTCGACCGCCGTGCCGCAGATCGTCGGCGACCTCGGCGGCTTCTCCGTCTTCTCGTGGCTGTTCTCGGGCTACCTGCTGGCCGTAACGGTGACGCTGCCCGTCTACGGCAAGCTCTCCGACACCTTCGGCCGCAAGCCGGTGCTGATCGCGGGCGCGTCCGTCTTCCTGCTCGGCTCGCTGCTGTGCGCGCTCGCCTGGAACATGGGGGCGTTGATCGCGTTCCGCATCGTGCAGGGCCTGGGCGGCGGTGCGCTCCAGGGCACCGTGCAGACGCTCGCCGCCGACCTCTACCCACTGAAGGAGCGCCCGAAGATCCAGGCGAAGCTGTCCACGGTGTGGGCGGTGTCCGCGATCGCGGGCCCGGCGCTCGGCGGGGTACTCGCCGCCTACGCCGACTGGCGGTGGATCTTCCTCATCAACCTGCCGATCGGGGCCGTCGCGCTGTGGCTGATCGTGCGCCATCTGCACGAGCCGCACCGCGAGTCGGGTCCCCGCCCCCGCATCGACTGGGCGGGCGCGCTCGCGGTGTTCGCCTGCGGGGGCGTCCTGCTGACCGCGCTGGTGCAGGGCGGGGTGGCCTGGCCCTGGCTGTCGGCGCCCTCGCTGGCGTTCTTCGGCACCGGACTCGCGCTGGTCGCCGTGGTGGTGGCGGTGGAGCGCCGGGCCGCGGAGCCGATCATCCCCGGGTGGGTGTGGCGGCGCCGTACGATCGCCGCGGTCAACCTGGCCCTGGGAGCGCTGGGACTGCTGATGGTGGCCCCGACGGTCTTCCTGCCGACATACGCGCAGGCGGTCCTCGGACTCGCGCCGGTCGCAGCGGGGTTCGTGCTCTCCGTGTGGACGTTGAGCTGGCCGGTGTCGGCGGCGCTCAGCCAGCACGTGTACCGGCGCGTCGGCTTCCGTGCCACGGCGATGCTGGGCATCGGGCTCGCGGCTCTGCTCCTGCTCGCCTTTCCCTTCCTGCCGTACCCGGGCTCGCCCTGGCAGCCGGCTCTTCTGATGCTGCTGCTCGGCGGCGCACTGGGCCTCTTCCAGCTCCCGCTGATCGTGGGGGTGCAGTCGACGGTCGGCTGGTCGGAGCGCGGCACGACCACGGCGTCCGTCCTCTTCTGCCGCCAGACCGGCCAGACCGTCGGGGCCTCGGTGTTCGGTGCGGTCGCCAACGGCGTCCTGGCGTCCCGGCTGGGCGGCGCGGGCGACCTGGACGCGGTGACGCGGGCCCTGGACGGGGGCTCCGCGCCCGAGGCGACCCGCCGGGCGATCGCGTCGGCGGTCCACGCGGTCTACCTGGGCGCGTCCTGCGCGGCGGCGCTCGCGTTCCTGGTCCTGCTCCTGCTGGCCCCGCGCCGCTTCCCGGTGCTCAAGGACTGACCCGGCGTGACGTTCGGCGAACTGCCGGCGCGGCTCCCGGGCCTGGTCCTGTGTCCGCTGACGGCCGAGGACGCCGAGGCGTACTACGACGTCCTCGACGGCAACCGCGAGCACCTGCAGTTCGCTTCCCACCCTGGGCGCGATCACGGTCGGCGCGATACCGGGCACGAACGGGTCCCTGCTCGTCGGCAGACAGTCCGGCCGCTGCACCGACATCTACAACAACACGATCACCAACGGCACCCAGGCGGAGATCTGGGACTGCAACGCTGGCCAGAACCAGTCCTGGACCTACACCTCCCGCAAGGAACTGGTGGTGTACGGCAACAAGTGCCTGGACGCCTACAACCTCGGTACGACCAACGGCACGAAGGTCGTCGTCTGGGACTGCAACGGCCAGGCCAACCAGAAGTGGACGGTGACTGACGGGCCACCCGGCATCGAGGGACACACGGGGCCCAGGTGACCGCGGGTAACAACACAGGTCGGTGAAGGCAAGCGCATACCGACCGCTCAGTTTGGCGAAAGGCTCCCGCATCCCTGTACGCGCGAGTAACGTGCGTCGCCGCCCCCCGCTCCCTGCGGTCCGCCGCCACGGACCCGAGCCGGCAAGGAGAAACGGGATGTCCGACGCATTTCCGTCGCCGCACTCGTCCCCCGAGTACACAGCACCGCACCACTCGTCACCCTCGTATCCGACGTACCCGTGGCAGCCGCCGCCCGCCGACCCGGTGCGGCGGCGGCTGCCACGCCACCAGCCGCTCGGCCACCACAGCGACCTTCGGGTCCTGCGCACCGCCTACCGCTGGCAGCGGCGCGTGGCCACCCTCACCGCGCTGGGCTACTTCACGCTCTTCCTGGTCCTGTCCGCGTTCGCGCCGTCCTTCATGACCACCCCGGTCACCGGCGGCCTCACCATGGGCCTGCTGCTGGGCCTGCTCCAGGTCCCCGTCGCCTGCCTCGCGATCGCCGTGTACGAGTACACGGCCCGCCACACGGTCGACCCGATCGCCGACCGCATCCGCAGACAGGCCACGCTGGACGCCAGGCGGGAGGCCGCGCGATGACCACGGCGAGCACAGTCGGCGGGCTCACCGGATTCAACAGTTCGGCGCAGGCCATGTCGCTGGTGGCGTTCACCACCGTCGCCACCATCACGCTCCTGCTGTGCGTGATGACCGGTCCCGACCGCGACGACCTCGACGAGTTCTACACCGGCTACAACTCCCTGTCCCCGATGAGCAACGGCCTCGCCATCGCCGGGGACTACATCTCCGCCGCCACCGTGCTCAGCACCGGCGGGATCATCGCGCTCACCGGGTACGACGGTGTCGTCCTCGCCCTGAGCACGGCCCTGTCGCTGATGCTGCTGATGTTCCTGCTCGCCGAACCCCTGCGCAACGCGGGCCGGTTCACCATGGGCGACGCCCTGGCACGGCGGATGCCCGGCCGGGCGGTGCGTATGACCGCGTGCATCGTGACCGTCGCCGCGCTGCTGCCGATGATGCTCGTCCAACTCGCCGGAACCGGCGACCTGCTGGCCTTCATCCTCGGCTTCTCCAGCGACGCCTTGAAAACGGGCTGCATCATCGGCATCGGCGCCCTGATGATCAGTTACGCGGCGATCGGCGGCATGAAGGGCACCGCCCTCATCCAGATCCTGAAGATCGTGATGCTGCTCGGCTCCGGCGCGGTCGTCGCCGCGCTGATCCTGCACCGCTTCGACTGGGACCCCGGCGCGCTGTTCTCGGCCGCTGCGAAGAACAGCGGGGTCGGCCCCGCCTTCCTGCACTCCGGCCTGGAGTTCGCGGGCGGCCCGGCTCCCCGCCTCGACATGATCAGCTCGGAGCTGACGGTGGTGCTCGGCGGCGCCTGTCTGCCGCACATCACCATGCGGATGTACACGGCGAACAGTGCCCGGCAGGTGCGCCGCTCGATGTCCTGGGCGGTGCCGTCGGTAGCCCTGTTCGTGCCCATCATCACGGTCGTCGGGTTCGGCGCGACGGCCCTGATCGGGCGCGAGACCATCGCGGCGGCCGACCCGCAGGGCCGCACGGCCTACCTGCTGGGCTCCCGCGCGGCGTTCGGGCCGGAGGTGTCGGCCGGCGCGACACTGCTGTTCACCGCGGTGACGACGGCCATCTTCCTCACCCTGCTCGCCTCCGTGGCCGGAATGATCCTCGCCTGCGCCAACTCCCTGGCCCACGACGTGTTCGCGGCCCATATGCGGGAGCTGACACCGCGCCGCGAGATGACCGTGGCGCGCCTGTCGGCCATGGCGGTGGGCGCGGTGGCGATCCTGCTCGCCACCCTCGTCCACCACCTCAGCCTGCAGCCGCTGGTGACGCTCTCCTTCTGCATCGGCGCTTCCGCGATCGCACCGGCACTCGTGTACACCCTCTTTTGGCGCCGCTACACCCGAACGGGCCTGCTGTGCACGCTGATCGGCGGCACGGCGACGGTGGTGGTCCTGATGACCGGCACGAACCTGGTCTCCGGCTCCCCCGCCGCGGCCTTCCCTGACGCCGACTTCAACTGGTTCCCCTTCACCACCACCGGTCTCGTCTCCATTCCGCTGGGCTTCGCCTACGGCTGGCTGGGCACGATCGCCTCCGGCCGCCGCCACGCCGCGGAGCAGCGACGGCAGTACGAGGCCGTGGAGGGATGGATCCTGGCGGGTGCGGTACGACGGAGCGGCTGACGAAACGGTGCCCGCGGAGCGGGTCTACTCCGCGGGCGCCCGGCCCGTCAGCATGGCGAGACTGTTGCGAACGTGGTCCATCTGCGCCTGCACGCTGTCCCATTGCTCGCCGTGCTCCCGCAGCACCCGTTCCGTCTCCCGGGCGATGCGCTCCTCCCGCAGCCGCGCCTCGGCGATCAGTCCGGCGGCGCGCTCCTGGGCGTCCCGCTGGAACTGCCGGGCCGACTCCTCGGCCTCGTCGAACGCCCGCTTCGCCTCCGACAAAGACGCCTCCGCCCGCGCCACCCGCTCCGCCTCCGAGGCATCCAGCGCGGCGGTCCGTGCTGCCGCCGCGCGCTCCTCGCCCTCCCAGCGCTCGCCGTGTTCACGCTCCTGTTCGGCGAGCAGCGTCTCGGTGCGCTGCCGCACCTCGCGCAGCGCGGCCAGCGCCTCGCCGCGGGCCTCCTTCACATCGCGCCGCGCCGTGATCCGTACGTCGTCGGCCTCGGCCCTGGCCGCCAGCAGCCGGGTACGGATCCGCTCCTCGGCCTCGCCGCGCACCTCGTCGGCATACGCCTGTGCCACCTCCCGCATCTGACCGGCGGCCTCCTCCGCCTCGGCGACCAGGCGCTGCGCCTCCTGCCGTGCGTCCTCCCGCAGTGCGGCGACCTCCTCCCGCGCCATGTCGAACAGCCGCCGGGCCCGGTCACCGAGGCCCTCGTACGTCTGCGGGCCCAGCTGCGCCACCGTCTCGCGCAGCCGCGCCAGGTCCCCCTCCATCTCCTTGGCCAGCACAGTGAGCCGGGCGGCCCGCTCCCAGGCGGCGTCGCGGTCCTGCGAGAGGGCTGCGGTGTACGCGTCGACCTGATCGGGTCGGTAGCCGCGCCGTACGGACACGAAGCCGTGCGGCGACCCCGATGCGCTGCTCATGAATCCCCTCTCCACCTGACCCACACGAACCGATGATTTTTCGCACATCTTGATGGATCAGACAGAAGTGTTCATAACGCGACACTCCACACGTGAGCAACGCATGACGCTGAAGATCACCTGAAAAAGCGGCTGGGCCCGGTCGTATGTACGACCGGGCCCAGCCCTTGACACTACGTCAGAAACAGCTCACAGCAACCCGTCCCACATCTGCTCCAGCAGCACCGACCACCAGCTCTCCGGCGAACCCAGCGCCGCCGGGTCGAGCGAGGCGAGCTGCGCCTGGAAGTCGACGGTCCAGCGACCGGCCTGCTCCTGGTTGAGCCCGAACCGCAGCCGCCACATCCGGCCCAGCAGCGCCAGACAGCGCACGAACTCAGGCAGTCCCGTGTTCACGAACTGCGGCGGCAGGGAAGCGCCGCCCGGGCCCGGCTCCACCGGCACAGCGACGATGTTCGCCGTGCCGTACTGCACACAGATCGCCCTGCCGAAGTCGCTGCCCATGACCAGATACGAGGCCGCGTCCGACGCCGACTGCACCCCGCGCTCCTGCGCGAGTTCGGCCAGCGTCGGCACAGGGCGGCCCGGCTGGGCCTGCGCCCAGAAGAACGGGCCCATGTCGAACGGCAGTCCGGCCACCACCAGGGTGTGCGCCACGATCGGCGGTACGCCCTGCCGGGACACCGCGGCCTGGTCGAACCGGAAGATCCCGGGACCGAAGGCACCGGCCAGCTCCTGCGCGATGCCCTCCGGCGGGATCGGCGGCGCGGGCTGCACCGGCGGCAGCGGGGCTCGCACCGCGCCCGGACGCGCCGGACCGTCCGCCACCTGATGCAACTCCCCCTGGTGGGCGAGCAGTTGCTGCATTCCCTGCTGACGCGAGGCATGGTCGGTGCCGTAGGGAGCGATGCTGGTGATCCGCGCCTGCGGCCAGTTCTCCCGGATCATCCGCGCGCAGTAAGCGCCCGGCAGCTCACACGACTCCAGTTCCGTGTGCAGCTCCAGCACCTGGTCCGGCGGGACGTTCATCGCACGCAGCTCGTGGAAGATCTGCCACTCCGGGTGCGGGGTGCCCGGCGCCGAACGCCGGATCAGCTGCTGCTCGGAACCGTCCTGCGCGCGGTAGCGCAGCACGGCCTGATAGCCGGGGCCGACCGTCGGCTGGCCGGCAGACGGATACCCGTACGACGGCTGCTGCCCGGGCAACGGCTGCCCCGGCACCGGCTGCGGGACCCCAGGCAGCGCGCCCGGCACGCCCTGGGGCGGCGGCGGAGGCGCACCGGGACCACCGAGCGGAGGCCCGGCCGGCATGGTCTCGGCGTGATGCCCGACACCGGGGGCGCCCGGAGCACCGGGCGTACCAGGCGCACCCATGGCGCCTGGAGCGCCCGGGGGCATGCCCGACGCGGCGGGGGCACCCGGCGGCTGCGGCGCACCCGGACCACCGGCGGCCGGACCGGCAAACATCGTGGCCGCATGGTGCACACCACCCGGAGGCGCACCACCCGGCTGGTTCGACATCCCCGAAGGCTGAGGGGCACCCGGCGGCTGCGGCGCTCCCGGCGGGGACGTGCCCGGGCCCGCCACGGCCTCGGGCCCGTCCGGGCCGAGCTGCGAGACGAGCTGTGTGGGCACATAGCCGCCCGGCGCACCACCCGGCGGCGGAGGCACGGCACCCGGCCGCGCTCCAGGCGTGCCGGGGGCACCCGGCGGATGGGGCGCACTACCGGCGCGCGCAGGCCGCGGCGGCGCCGCCTTGCTGGTCGCGGCGTCGGCGATGTCCTCGGCGTTCGCCGCGAACCGCCGCCCGGGCCCGGACGAACCCACCGGAGACTGCGGGGTGTTGGGCGCCCCGGGCGCCCGCGGGACACCCGGCGGAGGCGTACCGGGCACACCACCGGGCCCCTGCGGATAACCGTACGAGGGCACACCAGCAGGCGGAGTACCCGGCGCACCCGGAACCCCACCCGGCCCCTGCGGATAACCGTACGAGGGCACACCAGGAGGCGGAGTACCCGGCGCACCCGGAACCCCACCCGGTCCACCCGGACCCGGCTCGTCCACCGCCGGGGCCACCGCCGTACGCGGCAGTTGGCTGCCGCCCGTCATCAGCGCGGTCTTCGCATCCGGGACGGACGCGGGCGGCGGCGTAGTACCGCCGTCGCCGGCATCGCCGAGCGGCGGCGCGAACACCGTCGCCGGCAGCGGAACCGAACGGTCCTCGCCGCCCTCGGCGTTGGTGTCCGTCCCCGCCCACGGCGTCGCCCCTGCGGGCACACCCGGCGCCCCGTCCCGCACCCCGTCGCCGCCCCCCGCGGCGGGCCACGGCGTACCCGACGCCGCACCCGGGGGGACCGGAGCAGCCGGCGCAACCGGGGAATCCGCGGCCGCGGCCGGAGGCGACCCCGCACCGTCCGACGCCCCGCCGCCCCGACGGCGATCCGGAACACCCATCCTGTCCGCCGCCTCCTGGAGCCACTCCGGCGGGCTCAACAAGAACGACGTCTGGTTCAGATCCACCCGGGCGGCCGGCGCAGGCGCCGACTGCGCCACCGCGTCCGTCGCCCCGTACTCCTCCTCGTACCGGCGGATCACCTCACCCACCGGCAGCCCCGGCCACAGCGTCGCCTCACCGCTGTCGCGGGCGATCACGAGCCGCTGCGCGCCCCCGTCCGACCGCGGCCCCTCGGCACGGTCCTCCGCCCACACCACGAACCCGAGCTCGAACTCCCGCACCCGCACCTCACGATGCTGGTACGACGGCACATCCCCGTTGATCCACTCTTCCGCACGCTCCTGCGCCTGCGCGAACGTCACCATCGCTTCGACTCACTCCCCCACCGAAGACGCCGGCGACACCGGCACCGCACGCGCGAAACCGCCGTCCACCATCAGATTCGCCACCGTCTCCAACTCCGGCGGATTGCCCGCGAGCCGGGACAGGAACTGGTCGAAGTCGTCCCCGCACGGCAACAGCAGCCGCTGCACACGCTCCGCCGGTGTCCACGACGCATCGACGTCACGCGCGTCGTCGTACGCGCAGAACCAGACCGAACCGGCCCGGTCACCCTTCACCTTCACTGCCAGCAGACCGCCCTGCACGAAACCGACGCCCAGGTAATCCTTCGTCAGGTGGTCACGCAGGCACTTGTTCACGTACACGAGGTCATTGACCGCCGCCTCGTCGCGCACCGTGAAGAACGGCTGGTCGACCAGCAGCCCCAGCGGCGCGTCGAGCGCCGCACCCACCGGCGCACAACCGCCCGCCGCCTTCAGGAACGACCGGTAGGAGCCGGGCAGCCGGTACCCCAGATCCTCCTCGACACCCTGCACCTGCTGCTCCGTCACCGCCACCGACGACTTCGGCAGCCCGAAGTGCGCCGGACGCGTCTCCTGCAACGGCCGCGTGCCCCGCTTGTTCTGATCGACGTTCGCCGTCGCGATCCCACCGTGATGCCGCAGCAGCGCCTTCACCTCGACCGGCACCAACTCCAGGCGCCGGGTGCCCCGAACGTGATGCCACGTCCAGCCGTGCGGCGTCGCCACCGCCGGAATCGTGTCCCACAGATCGTGCCCGGACGCCGCCAGCGCCGCGTTCGCCGACACATAGTCCGTCAGCCGCAACTCGTCCACGCCGAAACCCTCCGGCGGCTCCGCGATCTCCGCGGCCGCACGGGCGTAGTGCGAGAAGTCGGGGTAGCCGTGCTCGTCGACCCGTACCCCTCTCGGGTGACGGGCAGCCCTCACCGGGTCCGGAAAGCGCACGACCTGCCCGGCATAAGCCGCGTTCGGCGGCGCGGCTTGTCCCCCAGCCTGGCGGCTGGGCGGTGCCCCCAGCCCGAGCCGACCTGTCGTCATGGCGGTTTCCCCCTGCGGCGTTCTGTCTGGCCTCTAAGGCGATGGATCGCGGATGCCGACAGCCTATGCGGTACGGCGACACCGGTCACCGGGCCTCGGTTCCGCACCCGAAGGCCACCCGCCGCCACCGTGACCAGCCGTCACCCCGCCGTGACCGTACGCCCGAGCCCTGGCGTGTCGCAGCGCCCCAGCTTCCGCAGCAGCCATGGCATTTGGCAGTCTGTGTCCTCCCAGGGGGGATGCAAGGGAGGGGAAGACGATCATGACCGCGACACAAACAGGCACGTCGGGAGACCCACGCGTCGACTGGAGCGGCACCGAGGCCGCCCCCACCCCCACCCTCCGCCACCGCCGCGACGGCATACTCCCCACCGTCGCCGCCGCCCTCTCCGTCCGCGGCGCCACCCTCACGGGCACGGCCGCCCGCGGCGACCAGCCACCCGTCCTGCACCCGCTCGTCCAGGACTTCCTCGACACCCTCGCAAGCGGCCAGCGCGACCGCTTCACCGGCCGCTGCGCCGAAGCGATCCTCATCTCACGGCACATCGCCGCCGCCGACGCCGCCCGCAGCAAACGCGCCGCCCGCAAACCCATGACCAACGGCGAAGCCCGCAAAGCCCTCAAACAGGCCAAGCTCACCGCCCGCCGCATCCGCGAGGACGGCGACCCCCTGCACGGCAGCTTCGCCGCGCCCTGCCGCGCCTGCACCGCACTCAGCGACCACTTCGGCGTACGCATCGTCGACCCCACGGCGCAGGACTGACCCAACAGTGCAGGACCAACCCCCCAACTCCCCCCACACGACGGCGCCCGCGCCGGACCATGACACTCGACGAACGAAGGGCAGATGCACACCGACCGCTCCTCCTCCCCCAAGCTCTCGGCTCCGCTCCAGCAGGGGGCACCCCCATCACGCTTCTCCGTCCCCGTCGACACCGCACTGCGCGCCGCGGGCTGGCAACCGGGCCGCTGGGACATAAAGCAGGCGGAAGTCTGGGCCGACACCCTCCGCGGCCACGAATCCCCCGCAGGCCACCGGCACGCGGTCTTCCCCGCGGCCGTCGAGGCGTGGGCGGAGTTCGGCGGCCTGCACATCACCGCACAGGGACCCGGCCGCCGACTCGCCCCCTCCGCCCTCCACCTGGACCCCCTGCACGGCCTCCACATGGCCCGCACCCTCGGCGACCTCGGCCGCGCCCTCGACACCGAGGTCTGCCCCCTCGGCGAAGAGACCGACAGCCGCGCCCTGCTCGCCATCGACACCGAAGGCCGCGTCTACGCCCTCGACCACACCGGCGACTGGTACCTCGGCCCCGACATCGACCACGGCCTCACCGCGCTGCTCACCGGAATCGAACCGGTACGGCTCACGGCCGGCTGACGGCGAGGGACGTAACGCCGGCCCATGAGGTCCGAGGTCGCCTCACGCCGCCTCGGCCGGAATCACCGCCGACACCCGGAAGCCGCCCGCATCCGTCGGCCCCGACACAAAGACACCGCCGAGCGCGCCGACCCGCTCCTTCATCCCGACCAGGCCATTGCCCCCGCTCGGCAGCCGGGCGGCCTCCGCCGAACCGGGCTCGGGCGGCGGCTCGTTCTCCACCTGCATCGCGATCTCCGCCGAGCGGTGCGCGAGCCGCACATGTGTCTTCGCACCCGCCGCATGCTTGTGCACGTTGGTCAGCGCCTCCTGCACCACGCGATACGCGGTCTGTTCGACCACACGCGCGTACGAACGCACCTCACCCTCCACCGACAGCTGCACGACCATGCCGGCCGCAGCCGACTGCCCGATCAACTCCTCCAGCTCGGCCAGACGCGGACCGTCGGCGGAGTCGTCGACGGCCCGGGACGCGGCAGCCGCAGCCGCCGCCCCGACGGCGGCGAGCGGCACGGCGGTCCGCGCGGACCGCGCCACGAATCCCTCCCCCGTCCGCAGCACACCGAGCATCTCACGCAACTCGGTCAGCGCCTGCCGCCCCATGTCCCCGACCAGAGCGGCATTCTTGACAGCCTTCTCCGGATCCTTCCGGGCGACAGCCTGGAGAGCGGCCGCATGCACCACCATCAGACTCACCCGATGCGCGACGACGTCATGCATCTCCCGCGCGATCCGCGTCCGCTCCTCGTTCCGCGCCCACTCGGCCCGCTCCTCCGCCCGCTCCGCGAGCAGCATCAACTCCCGCTCCAACGAGTCCGCACGCTCCCGCAGACTCTCCATAAGCCGCCGCCGGGCACCCACGTACAACCCCAGCAGCACCGGAGGAGCGGTCATACCGATCGCCGTGGTCACGGACAGAAAGGGAATGAACCCGCCCGCGATCGCCAGATCCCCGCGGACCATCCCCTGATGCGCCCGCACATAGGTCACGATGAACATCCCGACGAACGACATCCCCGCGAGCGCGCCGATGATCCGCCGGGGCAACTCGGACGCGGCAAGCGTGTACAACCCGACGAGACCCAGCAGAAACCCCATCTGGGCCGGTGTGATCGCGATCGAGACGAGGACGACGGCGATGGGCCACTTGCGCCGCAGCAGCAGCGTGACCCCCGCGAAGAGCCCGAACACCATCCCGACCGGAACGGGCAGCCCCGCGTCCCGCGAGAACTGGATCCCCTCCAGCGCACACTCCGCGGCGGACGCCGCCGCGAGCGATATGTCGAGCACGGCACTGCGCCACCGCGCCCACCACCAGGGACCGTCCCCGGCCCCGGTGTGGACTTCCCCCGTCGTGGTCATGCGTCCAGCCTAAGGGCGGGGGGCCGGGGTTTTCCGGCGAGTTTCCACTGCTGCGTCACACCACGCTGCATAATCGAACAGATTCGAAACTCGCCGGAATCGCTCGAACTGTTGAATCGCTCATTGTTCGACCCCGGACGCCCGCATTCCGCCCGGACGGTATACCCAGGGCACTCGCACAAGGCAAGTACGCGGACTTCGAGGGGCTGAGGGAGAGGGCGGTGGCGCTGCGGCGCGGCGGCTACGGCCTTCGGCAGATCCGCGACGAACTGAAGATCTACAACAACGACATCCTCAACCAGCTGGTGAAGGGGGAGCCGCCACCGGAGTGGACGAAGCACCCAACGGCGAAGGACCACCTGCGGACGAGGGCACGGGAGCTGCGGCTCCAAGGCTGGACGTACGACCGGATCGAGGCGGAACTCGGGTGCTCGAAGACTCGGTCTCGCTGTGGGTGAGGGATCTCCCGAAGCCGGAACGCAAGCGCAGCCGAGAGGAAGCTGTGGCGATTGCCCGGCGGGGCCGGGAGGCGAAGCTGCGCATCCGGGACGAGGAGCGGCAGCGAACCAAGGACGCGGCCAAGCGGGCGATCGGCAGCCTCTCAGCCCGCGAGCTGTTCCTTGTGGGTGTGAGTCTGTATTGGGCCGAGGGCGGCAAGGACAAGCCGTATGCCCGCCGGGAGCAGGTCACCTTCGTCAACAGCGATCCGGGAACGATCAAGGTCTTTCTCGCCTGGCTCGACCTCATGGGGGTCGAGCTGCAGCACCGACGCTACGCCGTCATGATCCGCGAAACCGCGGACGTCGCAGAGGCCGAACGGTACTGGGCCGCTCTCGTCGGCGCCGACAGCTCGGCGTTCAACAAGACGACGCTCAAGAAGCGCAACCACAAGACGGTTCGCAAGAACATCGGCGACACCTACCGGGGCTGTTTGGTGATCAAAGTCCTGAAGGGAGCCGACTTGTACCGTCGCATCGAGGGGTCTCGGTACGGCATAGTGTTGGGTGCCAACTCGGCGATCTAGCCGAATGTCCGGTATAGCCGAGTTCCTTCCCCCATGGTGTAACCAGGCAGCACTGAGGGTTTTGGTCCCTTAAGTTCAGGTTCGAATCCTGATGGGGGAGCTGCTCGCGTCCGGGCCCCGACAGCACCGTCAGGGCCCGCTCTCATGTCTCCTCAGAAACACCCCGGTATCCTGCGGATGTCCACCCCAGCCCCCTGAAGCCGAAGGGCATCCCCGTGAGCGCCAACCGCCCGGCCGCCGTCGTTGTTCTCGCAGCGGGTGAGGGCACCCGTATGAAGTCGGCCACACCCAAGGTTCTGCACGAGATCTGTGGCCGTTCCCTCGTCGGGCATGTGCTCGCCGCCGCGCGCGAGTTGAAGCCCGAGAACCTCGTCGTGGTCGTGGGCCACGCCCGGGAGCAGGTCATCGCCCATCTCGCCGGGGTCGACCCGGATGTGAGGACGGCCGTCCAGGCAGAGCAGAACGGCACCGGCCACGCCGTCCGGATGGGCCTGGAGGAGCTGGGCGGGTCCGTCGACGGAACCGTCGTGGTGGTGTGCGGCGACACCCCGCTGCTCACCGGCGAAACGCTCCGGCAGCTCGCCGGCACACATGAGGAGGACGGCAACGCCGTCACCGTGCTGACCGCCGAGGTGCCCGACGCCACCGGTTACGGCCGTATCGTCCGCGACGGCGACACCGGTGCCGTCACCGCGATCGTCGAGCACAAGGACGCGAGCGAGGCCGAGCGGGCGATCAAGGAGATCAACTCTGGGGTGTTCGCCTTCGACGGGCAGTTGCTCGCCGAGGCGCTCGGGAAGGTCAGGACGGACAACAGCCAGGGTGAGGAGTACCTCACCGACGTCCTCGGGATTCTGCGTGAGGCCGGGCATCGCGTGGGGGCCTGCGTGGCCGCCGACCACCGTGAGATCGCGGGTATCAACAACCGTGTGCAGCTGGCGGAGGCCCGTCGCATCCTGAACGACCGGCTGTTGGCGGACGCGATGCTCGCGGGAGTCACGGTCGTCGACCCGGCCACCACCTGGGTCGATGTGACGGTCACTTTCGAGCAGGACGCGGTCGTGCACCCGGGGACGCAGCTCCTCGGCTCGACGCATGTCGGGGAGGGCGCCGAGGTGGGCCCCCATTCCCGGCTCAAGGACACCGAGGTGGGTGCGGGGGCGCGGGTGGACAACACCGTGTCCGACGGTGCCGTCGTAGGGCCGCAGGCCTCTGTGGGCCCGTACGCCTATCTCCGTCCCGGCACGCGGCTCGGCCTCAAGTCGAAGGTCGGCACGTACGTGGAGACCAAGAACGCCTCCATCGGTGAGGGCACGAAGGTGCCGCATCTGTCGTACGTGGGGGACGCGACGATCGGTGAGTACACGAACATCGGCGCGGCGAGTGTCTTCGTGAACTATGACGGACAGGACAAACACCACACGACGGTGGGGTCTCACTGCCGTACTGGTTCGGACAACATGTTTGTGGCTCCTGTCACGGTCGGGGACGGTGCCTACACGGCTGCCGGCTCTGTGATCACGAAGGATGTGCCGCCCGGTTCGCTGGCCGTGGCCCGTGGTCAGCAGCGGAATATCGAGGGTTGGGTGGCTCGTAAGCGCCCTGGGAGCGCGGCTGCGAAGGCGGCCGAGGCGGTTGCCCGGGAGCCGGAAGGCGAAGCCTGACCGGAATCAGGCGCGTCTGACACGGCGTACCGTGATAAGTGCACACACCCGCACCCCCACCAGCTGAGACGGTCGTCCGCATCCAGCCGTGACGGTCGCTCGACACCGAGCTGAGATCACCTCTGAGGAGACAGTGCTGTGACCGGGATCAAGACGACCGGCTTGAAGAAGTTGATGTTCTTCTCCGGCCGCGCCCACCCCGAGCTTGCCGAGGAGGTCGCCCACCAGCTGGGTGTCGGGGTCGTCCCGACGAAGGCCTTCGACTTCGCCAATGGCGAGATCTACGTCCGTTACCAGGAGTCCGCGCGTGGTGCCGACTGCTTCCTGATCCAGAGCCACACGGCTCCGATCAACAAGTGGGTCATGGAGCAGCTGATCATGATCGACGCACTGAAGCGTGCGTCGGCGCGTTCTATCACCGTGATCGTGCCGTTCTACGGTTACGCACGGCAGGACAAGAAGCACCGTGGACGTGAACCGATTTCGGCGCGTCTGATCGCCGATCTGATGAAGACGGCGGGTGCGGACCGGATATTGACGGTGGACCTGCACACGGATCAGATCCAGGGCTTCTTCGACGGCCCGGTGGACCACCTGTTCGCGCTGCCGCTGCTGGCGGACTACGTGGCCCAGAAGGTGGACCGTGACAAGCTGACCGTCGTTTCTCCGGACGCGGGTCGTGTGCGCGTGGCCGACCGCTGGTGCGACCGTCTGGGTGCGCCGCTGGCGATCGTGCACAAGCGGCGTGACAAGGACGTCGCGAACCAGGTGACGGTTCACGAGGTCGTCGGTGAGGTGAAGGGCCGGGTGTGCGTCCTGGTCGACGACATGGTCGACACGGGCGGCACGATCTGTGCGGCGGCGGACGCGCTGTTCGCGCACGGCGCGGAGGACGTCATCGTGACGGCCACGCATGGTGTGCTCTCGGGGCCGGCGGCGGATCGCCTGAAGAACTCGAAGGTGAGTGAGTTCGTCTTCACGAACACGTTGCCGACGCCGGGTGAGCTGGAACTGGACAAGATCACGGTGCTGTCGATCGCGCCGACGATCGCGAGCGCGGTGCGCGAGGTGTTCGAGGACGGTTCGGTGACGAGCCTGTTCGACGAGCAGTGATGATGCTCCGGTAGAGATCGTTTTTGGTGCGGCCTCCCGCCCCGAGTAGACTGCAGCAGTTGCTCGGCGAGGGAGGCCGTACTCATGGGGTATGGCGGTCCGTAATCGACGCGCTCTTCGTAGCAGGCCGTTCGTGGCCGGGTGACTCCGTCCGTTTTCTGGTTTCTACGAGGAGTGATCATGTCCGAGGTGAAGCTCACCGCCGAGACGCGCACCGAGTTCGGCAAGGGTGCCGCGCGTCGTATCCGTCGTGCCAGCAAGGTCCCGGGTGTCCTGTACGGGCACGGCTCGGCTCCGCTGCACCTGACCCTTCCGGGCCACGACCTGCTGCTGGCGCTGCGTACGCCGAACGTTCTGATCTCCCTGGACATCGACGGCAAGACCAACGAGCTGGCGATCCCGAAGTCCGTGCAGCGTGACCCGCTGAAGGGCTTCCTGGAGCACGTCGACCTGCTGCTGGTGAAGCGCGGCGAGAAGGTCAACGTCGAGGTTCCGGTCCACGCCGAGGGCGAGCTGGCCCCGGGTGGCAACCTGCTGGAGCACGTGCTGTCCGCGCTGCCGGTCGAGGCCGAGGCCACGCACATCCCCGAGGCGTTCACGGTCTCGGTCGAGGGTCTGGGGGCCGGTGCCTCGGTCCTCGCCAAGGACATCGCTCTGCCGTCGGGTGTGACCCTGGCGGTCGACGAGGACGCGGTGGTCCTGCAGGTCCTGGCCGCGCAGGCAGAGGAGGCTCCGGAGGGCGAGGAGACCGAGGGCGAAGAGGCCGCCGAGGCCTGATCCTCACTGTCGTCGTTTCGTCGGCCGCTGTTCCCGCGAGGGGCAGCGGCTGGCGCGTATCAAGGAGACATGGACGTGACCACCCCGGCAAACGCCCCCTGGCTCATCGTGGGCCTCGGCAATCCCGGACCCGAGTACGCCAGGAACCGGCACAACGTGGGGTTCATGGTGGCCGATCTGCTGGCCGAGCGGATCGGGGGGAAGTTCAAGCGGGCGGGCAAGGCGCAGGCGCAGGTCGTGGAGGGGCGGATCGGTCCGCCGGGTCCGGCGAACCGTCGTGTGATCCTTGCGAAGCCCATGTCGTACATGAACCTGTCGGGCGGTCCGGTGAACGCCCTGCGGGACTTCTACAAGGTGCCCGTGGCGAACGTCGTGGCCGTGCACGACGAGCTGGACATCGACTACGGCACTCTGCGTCTGAAGCTGGGCGGCGGCGACAACGGCCACAACGGGCTGAAGTCGATCACGAAGGCCATGGGTGCGGACTATCACCGGGTGCGGTTCGGCATCGGGCGTCCTCCGGGGCGTATGCCGGTCGCGGATTTCGTGCTGAAGGACTTCTCGTCGGCGGAGCGCAAGGAGCTGGACCACTTCGTGGACCGTGCGGCGGACGCGGTGGAGTGTCTGGTCGCAGAGGGTCTGGAGCGGGCGCAGAGCGTATACAACTCGTGACGCGGGCCGTGAGGCGGCATTCCGGGTGGGAGTGCTCGGCGGTGGCGTCGGGGTGGGCGGTTCCGCCGCTCGCTGATGTCATACCACTCCCGACTTGTCCACCCACCGGTCCTGGCCGGAGTTGACCGGGCGCGCAGGCATGGCCAAGGATCGCGGCCATGCCTTCTGCCGTCTCCTCCTCCCCGGGTGCTGTCGCGGTGCTGCGGTTCGGGCGGCTCGCGGCGACGGGTACGGTCGCCGCGCTGATCCTGATCGCCGGCGTCTGGGGTTCCTGGGGCACCGCGCAGTACGTGATGCTGACCAAGGGCCGTGACCGCGGCACGATCGAGGTGGCCCGGTGCGGGGCGGAGACGTGCAGTGGTCCGTTCACGCCGCTGTCGGCCGGGGCGACGGCGCGCCGGAGCGTCGTGATCGAGAAGACGGTCGCGGTGAAGCAGGGGCAGACGTACGCGGTCGTCGTGAAGCCCGGCTCGGACGACGTCGTGCGCTCGGGTCCGGCGGGGATCCTGTACGCGTGGGTTCCGCTGGGCGGGGCGCTGTTGCTGGCGTCGGTCGTGGTGGCGGGAGGCCTGCGGCTGACGAGTGCGGCGTGGGTGCTGGCGGGGGCGGGGGTCGCGCTGCTGACGGCTGCTTTCGTGGCGTTGTGAGGGGGTTCGGAGGGATTCCACGTTTGTGGAGAGATGGTTTGTTCTCTGCTCGTGATTGACCGCTCGTCGGGTTGGGCTGGATGCTGAGCCGCCCCCTCCACATCTTCCCATTCGCATCTCGAAGATGGACCTGCCTCATGCGTACCCTCATCCGCGCCGGCGCGCTGACCGCCGGCGTTTCGGCCGCGCTGTTCCTCGCGCCGGCCGCGCACGCCACCGCTCCCGGTGACAACGGCACGGTGAAGATCCACGACGCCAGGACCGGCGAAGAGCTCCGCCGCAACGAGCCGCACGTCTGCACGTTCTATCTGGACGCCTTCGGTTTCGACGGCGCCCAGAAGGTCGACTGGCACATCGAGGCCTGGGCTCCGACGGCCGCCACGAAGGGCGAGACCGTGAAGACCGGTGCCCTCACCCTGGATGCCGAGGGCCACGGCCGTACGGAGGACCTGTCGCTGCCCGACGGTCACTACAAGCTGTTCTGGAACTTCGACGGCGAGAACGGCGCCGCCAAGCCCAAGGTGTTCTGGACGGACTGCAAGGGCTCCGAGGGCGGTGGCGGTACGACGCCGTCCGCCTCCGTCTCGCCCTCGTCCTCGGCCGGTGCGACCGCCTCCCCGAGTTCGTCCTCGGGTGAGGGCGGGACGAGTCCGTCGGCCGCCGCGTCCCCGTCCGCGCAGGGCGGCAGCGGTGACCTCGCCGAGACCGGCAGCAGTGCCCCGGTCGGCCTGCTGTCGGCCGCCGCGGCCGTGTTGGTCGCCGCGGGCGGCTACCTGGCCTTCCGCCGCCGCAGGGCCACCCAGGGCTGACGTGCATGACGGTGCCCCCGTGCTCGTACGAGTGACGAGTACGGGGGCACCGTCGTGTGCGGGACGGATCAGCCGGTGTTGCGCAGGCCGGCCGCGACGCCGTTCACGGTGAGCAGCAGGGCGCGGGACAGCAGCGGGTCGGGCTCGGTGCCGGCGGCCGCCGCGTCGCGCTGGCGCTTGAGCAGGGCGACCTGGAGGTAGGAGATCGGGTCCAGGTAGGCGTCGCGGATGGCGAAGGTCTGCTTGAGGACCGGCTGGGCGTCCAGCAGTTCCTTCTCGCCGGTGACGCGCAGGATCTCACGGACCGTCCGCTGGTGTTCGGCCTCGATCGCGGTGAACACGTGCCTCAGCTCGTCGGGGACGAGGGTGTCGACGTAGTGGCGGGCGATCCGCAGGTCCGTCTTGGCGAGGGTCATCTCCACATTGGAGATGAAGTTGCGGAAGAAGTGCCACTGTTCGTGCATCTCGTCGAGCACGGTGTCGAGGCCGGCTTCGCGCAGTGCCTTGAGGCCGGATCCGACGCCGTACCAGCCGGGCACGATCTGCCGGGACTGGGTCCAGCCGAACACCCAGGGGATGGCCCGCAGACCGTCCAGCCCGGCCCCCGAGTCCGGCCTCCTGGAAGGCCGGGATCCGAGGTGGAGGTCGGCGAGCTGGTCGACGGGGGTGGAGGCGAAGAAGTAGGCGGGCAGGTCGGGGTCCTGGACCAGCTCGCGGTAGGCCGCGTGGGCCGCGTCCGACACCACGTCCATGGCCGCGTCCCAGCGGGCGAGGGCCTCGACCGACTGGCGGGGGGCGGTGTGCAGGGCGGAGGCCTGGAGGGTGGCGGCGACCGTGAGTTCCAGGTTCTCGCGGGCCAGGGAGGGGATGAGGTACTTGTCGGAGATGACCTCGCCCTGCTCGGTGACCTTGATCTCTCCTTCCAGGGTCCCCCAGGGCTGGGCGAGGATCGCGTCGTGGGTGGGACCACCGCCGCGGCCGACGGTGCCGCCGCGGCCGTGGAAGAGGCGCAGCCGTACGCCGTAGCGGTGGGCGACGTCGCGCAGGCGGCGCTGGGCGCGGTGGATCTCCCACTGGGAGGTGGTGATGCCGCCGAACTTGGAGGAGTCGCTGTAGCCGAGCATGACCTCCTGCACGTCGCCGCGCAGGGCGACGAGACGGCGGTAGGACGGGTCGGCGAGCATGTCCTCGAGGAGGGTGTCGGCGGCCTTGAGCTCGTCGGTGGTCTCCAGCAGCGGGACGATGCCGATCTTCGCCCACCCGGCGTGGAGGTCGATGAGGCCGGCCTCGCGGGCGAGGACGGCGGCGGCGAACACGTCGTCGGCGCCCTGGCACATGGAGATGATGTAGGACTCGATGACCTCGGGGCCGAAGACCTTCAGGGCCCGCTTGACGGTCTCGAACACCCCGAGGGTCTTGGCGCCGGCCGCGTCCAGCGGGGCGGGCGTGGGGGCGAGGGGCCGGCGCGAGCGCAGCTCCTTGGCGAGCAGCTTGTGGCGGTACTCGCGCGGCATGTCGTCGTAGCGCCAGGACTCCTCGCCGAGCCGGTCGAAGAGCTGACCGAGGGCGTGGTGGTGGGCGTCGGCGTGCTCGCGGACGTCCATGGTGGCGAGCTGGAGGCCGAAGGCGCCGAGGGTGCGGATGGTCCGGGCGAGCCGGCCGTCGGCGAACAGGCCGCCGCGGTGGGCGCGCAGCGAGGTCTGGATGAGTCTGAGGTCGTGCAGCAGTTCGGCGGTGCCGAGGTAGTCACGGCCGGGCTCGTGCTGGGTGCCACGCGCGAGGCGCCGCTTGGTGTTGACGAGCTTCTGGCGCACGCAGGTGGCCTTGAGGCGGTAGGGCTCCTCGGCGTTGAGGCGCTTGTAGCGGGGGCTGATCTCGGGGAGCAACTCCAGGTCGGCGCGGAGGGATTCCAGCAGGTCCTCGGTGGCGCCGGTGTAGCGGATGGACTGGGAGAGCAGGCCGCGCAGCTCGTCGATCATCTCCAGCGCGTCGTTGATGCCGTGCTCGTGCTGGAGGATCAGCACCTCCCAGGTGACATCGGGGGTCACGTTGGGGTTGCCGTCGCGGTCGCCGCCGATCCAGGTGCCGAAGGTGAGGGGGCGGGTCTCGTCGGGCAGCTTGACACCGACGCGCTCCAGTTCGGCGGTGAGGTCCTCCAGGACGTCGCCGACGGCGCCGGCGTGCAGCTCGTCGAGGTAGTAGATGGCGTTGCGGGCCTCGTCGGCGGGCTCGGGGCGCACGACGCGGAGCTCGTCGGTCTGCCAGACGAGGTCGATGTTCTCGGCCAGGCGGGTGTCGTGGCGGCGGCGGTCGGACTCGATGACGGGGGTCTCCAGGAGCGCGGCGATGCGCCGGAGCTTGTTGAGGACCGAGCGGCGCGCGGCCTCCGTCGGGTGCGCCGTGAACACCGGGCGGACGTTGAGGTGCTTGACGCTCTCGCGCAGGTGTTCGGGGTCGGCATCCTTGAGCCGGTCGGCCGTACGGGCGAGGAGTCCGCCCTCGGCGGCGCGCTTGGCGCGCAGTTCGCGGCCCCGGTGGACCTGCTCGGTGACGTTGGCCAGGTGGAAGTAGGTGGAGAAGGCGCGCACCAGCTTGGCGGCGGTCTCCAGTTCGGTGCCGCGCAGCAGCTCCGCGGCTGCCTCGCCGTCCTCCCGGGTCAGCCGGCGGACCCGCTCGACCAGCTCCAGGAGCTCGGGGCCCTCCTGGCGGACGAGAGTCTCGCCGAGCAGATCACCCAGTCGGCGGATGTCGGCGCGCAGCTCACTGCTGGTCGTCGTGGTCTGGTCGTCGGCACTGCTCACAGGTGCGGCTCCTTGCAGTGTTGAAGCTCGTCTGGGAGGGGACCCGGACGGGTGCCGCGCGGCGGGTGCCGCATACGGACCGGGCATCCGGGAAGAAAACAGAGCGGACCGCGCTGTCCGACCGACTCCAAGGATAGGTGTCCGGGCGGACGCGCAGTCTCCCGGGCTCTTGCCGCCGGGCGACGCGCTGCCATACTTACGACGCCGTAGGTTACGGAACCGTAGGGTCTTCCGTCAGCTCCCGGGAGCACTGTGGACCGTATCCGGGCACCTGCCTCAACCCTCGACCCCACAGGGGACGCCCCCATGACCACAAGCTCCGATGTGATTGAAGACGCCCCCCAGGCGAACGACGACACCCCCCTGCTCTCCGCCACGCTGGGCGGTGAGCAGAAGCGCTCGATCGAGCAGATCGCCCTGCTGCTGTTCATCACGGTCCCCTTCCTGGCGCTTCTGGCGGCGGTGCCGCTGGCCTGGGGATGGGGCGTGAGCTGGCTCGATCTGAGCCTGATGGTCTTCTTCTACTTCCTGGGCTGCCACGGCATCACGATCGGTTTCCACCGCCACTTCACCCACGGTTCCTTCAAGGCCAAGCGGCCCCTGAAGATCGCCCTGGCGATCGCGGGCTCGATGGCCGTCGAGGGCCCGCTGGTGCGCTGGGTGGCCGATCATCGCAAGCACCACAAGTTCTCGGACGCCGAGGGCGACCCGCACTCTCCGTGGCGATTCGGCGAGACGCTTCCGGCTCTGGTCAAGGGCCTGTGGTGGGCCCACATCGGCTGGCTGTTCGACGAGGAGCAGACGCCGCAGGACAAGTACGCCCCTGACCTGATCAAGGACCCGGCGCTGCGGATGATCTCCCGGCAGTTCGTCCTGTGGACGGTGGGGTCCCTGGCGCTGCCGCCGCTGATCGGCGGGCTGGTCACGATGTCCTGGTGGGGCGCTTTCACGGCATTCTTCTGGGGGTCACTCGTCAGGGTGGCGCTGCTGCACCATGTGACCTGGTCGATCAACTCGATCTGCCACGCGGTGGGCAAGCGCCCGTTCAAGTCGCGCGACCGCTCCGGCAACGTCTGGTGGCTGGCGATCCTGTCCTGCGGCGAGTCGTGGCACAACCTGCACCACGCGGACCCGACCTCGGCGCGGCACGGCGTGGAGCGCGGCCAGCTGGACTCCTCGGCGCGGATCATCCGCTGGTTCGAGCAGTTCGGCTGGGCGTATGACGTGCGCTGGCCGTCACGCTCGCGTATCGATTCCCGCCGCAGCACCGACGGGAACGGCTCCCGGCGCAGGAAGGCGACCGCCGACGCGGCATGATTGACGCGTGGCGACCGACTCCTCCAGCACCCCCAGCAACGAAAAGCCGCGGCGCACCCGCCGCACCCGGATGACCGGTGCGGAGCGCCGCCAGCAGCTGCTGGAGATCGGTCGCACGCTGTTCGCCGCCAAGGGGTTCGAGGGCACGTCGGTGGAGGAGATCGCGGCGAAGGCCGGGGTCTCCAAGCCGGTGGTGTACGAGCACTTCGGCGGCAAGGAGGGCCTGTACGCGGTGGTGGTGGACCGCGAGATGCGGCGCCTGCTGGACATGGTGACCAGCTCGCTGACCGCCGGGCACCCCCGTGAGCTGTGCGAGCAGGCGGCCTTCGCGCTCCTGGACTACATCGAGGAGTACACCGACGGTTTCCGCATCCTGGTCCGCGACTCCCCCATCCCGCAGTCGACGGGCTCCTTCGCGTCGCTCATCTCGGACATCGCCACGCAGGTGGAGGACATCCTGGGCCGCGAGTTCAAGAGCCGCGGCTTCGACCCGAAACTCGCTCCCCTGTACGCGCAGGCGCTGGTGGGCATGGTGGCACTGACGGGCCAGTGGTGGCTGGACGTGCGCCGCCCGAAGAAGGCCGAGGTCGCCGCGCATCTGGTGAACCTGGCGTGGCACGGTCTGGACGGTCTGGAGCCGAAGCCGCGGCTGATCGGGCACCGGAAGAGCTGAGGCGCGGGGTGCGTGATCACCCTATGTGATGACCTTTGTCGGTCTCGGCCGCTACGGTGGGTACACGGTCCGAGAATCCCGTTCATGGGAGGAATCACCATGTCTGCCGAGCCGTTCGCCGCACACGAGTCCGAGCCCGGCATCCACCTGCCCGTGCCGCCGCCCGAAGGCTTCACGGTCGATGATCTGTTCACCCTGCCGGACCTCCCGCCGCACACCGAGTTGATCGACGGGAGCTTCGTCTTCGTGAGCCCGCAGCGAAATTTCCACATGCTGATGATCTACTTGCTGGCTCACGGGCTGCGGCTGACGGTACCCGGCCATCTCAAGGTCAAGCATGAGATGACGGTGGTACTCGATCGTCGCAACGCTCCTGAACCGGACATCAGCGTGATCCGTGCGGACGCGGACACCGGACTCGAGCAGACCCGGTTCGATGCGGAGGACCTGGTACTCGCCGTGGAGGTCGTGTCCCCGGACTCCGAAGCGCGCGACCACGACGCCAAGCCCCTGAAGTACGCGGCCGCCGGGATCCCTCATTTCTGGCTGGTCGAGATGGCCGAAAGCGATCAGCACCCGGTGGTCCGCACCTACGAGCTGGACCCGGTCAACAAGACCTACGCGCTCACCGGCATCCACCACGACAAGCTCGAACTGTCTGAGTCGTTCGCCATGGACATCGACATCACGATGGACGCTCTCAGGCGTCTGTAGACATCGGCTCCAGGAACTCCAGCCGGTTCCCCACCGGGTCCTCGGAGTAGAAGCGCCGGTGCCCCGGCAGGTCGTCGTCCCAGGCGACCGTCGCTCCGTGCTCGGCGAGCCGCGCCGCGTACGCCTCGATCCCCGTGACCCGCAGCCCGGGGTGGGCCTTCTTCGCGGACCTGAAGTCCTCCTCGATCCCCAGATGCAGCTGCACCACCCCCGCCTGGAACCAGCAACCCCCGCGTGCGGCCGGCACCGGCGGCTTCGCAATCTCGGTCATGCCGAGGACGTCGACGTAGTACGCCCGCAGCCGGTCCTCCGAGCCGGGCGGGGCCGCGAGCTGGACGTGGTCGACGGCGGCGAGCACCGCTCACGCCTCCTTCGTGGCGACGGCGAAGATGCGCCGGAACGGGAACACCGTGCCGTGGTCCGTCGCGGGGTACGCCTCCCGCAGGGCCGTCCGGTAGTCGGCGAGGAACTCCTCCGCCTCCTCGCCCAGCTCGGTGAGGATCGGCCGCAGTCCGGTGCCCTTCACCCAGTCGAGGACCGGGTCCTCGCCCTGAAGCAGATGCAGGTACGTCGTCTCCCAGACGTCGGCCGTGCAGCCGGCAGCGGTGAGGTGCTCCAGATAGGCCTCGGGGGTGAGCACGGCGTCGTCGTGGCGCAGGGTGTCGGCGAGGCGGTCCTTCCAGCGGGCCGAGTGGGCGATCTCGCGCATCAACTGATGGCTGGGGGAGTCGAAGTTGCCGGGGACCTGGAAGGCGAAGGTGCCGCCGGGGGCGAGGGCCGCGATCCAGTCGGCGAAGCGGTCGGCGTGTCCGGGCACCCACTGCAGGGTGGCGTTGCTGATGATCAGGTCGCATGGCTCCGCGGGCGTCCAGGTGCGGGCGTCGGCGTGGGCGAAGTCCAGGCGGCCACCGCCCCGGATGGGGCCCTCGTGGTCAGTGTGGGCCTTGTCGAGCATCTCACGCGAGTTGTCGTACCCGGTGATGTGCGCGGTGGGCCAGCGGTCGGCGAGCAGGACGGTGACGTTGCCCGGTCCGCAGCCCAGGTCGGCGATCCGGGGCGGGTCGCCGGGGAGTCCGGGGACACGGGCGAGCAGGTCGGCGAAGGGGCGGGCACGATGGCCGGCGTGGCGAAGGTACTGACCGGGGTCCCAGGTGGGAGTGGTGGCAGGCATGGGTGTGGCCCTCCTCGAAGTCACCGGATGTCACGGCCGAGTTGTGGTCCCGGTTCTCCCAGGCTCACACCTCAGTCATCTCGACGTCAAGAGACTTGATATCAAGAGACTTCATGTCGACACAACCACTACACTGATCGTCATGGAGGACGAGGTCGATCGGCTGGTCGCGGCGTGGCGCCGGGAGCGCCCGGACCTCGACGTGGAACCGCTCGAGGTGCTCAGCCGGGTGAGCAGACTGGCCCGGCACCTGGACCGCGCACGCCGGCTGGCGTTCGCCGAGCACAGCCTGGAGCCCTGGGAGTTCGACGTTCTCACCGCGCTCAGGCGGGCCGGCAACCCCTATCAGCTCTCCCCCGGCCAGCTGCTGACACAGACGCTGGTCACCTCCGGCACGATGACGAACCGTATCGACCGCCTGGCGAAGAAGGGCCTGGTCGAGCGGCTGCCCGACCCCAGCGACCGCCGGGGCGTGCTGGTGCGCCTCACCGACGAGGGCCGGGACCGCGCGGACCAGGCGCTCGCCGGACTGCTCGACCAGGAGCGCGCGATCCTGTCGGAGCTCAGCTCGGCCCAGCGGGGTGAACTGGCGGCACTGCTACGCCAGCTGACCGCCCCGTTCGACAACATCCCCGGTTAGGTCGACCGGTCCGACCCCGGCGCGGCGGGCGAGGGCGACGGCGGCGAGGGTGGAGTGGACACCCAGCTTGCCGAGGACGTTCTGCATATGGGTGCGGACGGTGTGCGGGGAGAGGAACAGCCGCTCCGCGACGGCCTTGCGGCCGAGCCCGGCGACCATGCAGCGCAGCACCTCCCGCTCCCGGGGCGTCAGGGACTCCACCAGCCGCTCGCTCTCGGTGCGGTGCTTACGGGCCGCGGTCAGCTCGCGCAGCACCCCGGTGAGCAGGGCGGGCGGAAGATGTGTCTCGTCCCGCAGCACACCCCGGATGACCGTCAGCAGCCGGGACAGCGAGCAGTCCTTGGCGACCCACCCGGACGCGCCTGCCTGCAGGGCCAGGGCGGCGCGGCGCGGGTCGTCCTTCTCGGCGAGGACGACGGTCCGCACGCTCGGCTGCCCGGAGCGGACCCCGGCGACGAGGGAGATGCCATCGACGAGTCCGTCCTCGTTGCCCTCCTGGACGGGGACCGCAGGGCGCGAGCCCGGGACGTTGCCCCCGAGGTCCGCGTCGACGAGCATCACGTCGAATCTGCGGCCCTCCGCGGCCGCCCGCTCGAGGCAGCGCAGCGCGGCCGGACCGCTGCCGGCTGCGGACACGTCTACGTCGGGTTCGGCCGCCAGGGCGGCGGCGAGCGACTCGGCGAAGATGCGATGGTCGTCGACGACCAGGACTCGGATGCGAACCACTGAAACCCCCACTGCTCGGGGGACGACCGGCGCGGGTACGGCGCCCTGAGTGCTCCCGGTGCTTCACCGGGACAGGGCGACGCAGCCGCACGGCCGCCGCCGTGCTGGAACTGCTACCCCCACTCCGGGCGTCGTACCCGACTGTCTCGCCCCCTGATCAGCACCGGCCCCCACCGGCGCTGTTCACAGGGTAGGGCCAGGGGGCGGGAGCGGAAGGAAATTTGCAGAACTGGTTGGCCGGCGCGTTTATGGTGAGCCGCATGTTTCGTATCGAGACAGAAGTCGACAAGGAGCGGCGGGATCTGCTCCGCGCTCGGCTGCGCGAGACGAACACGGCGGCGTCCCCGGTGCTGTGCGCGCTGCGCGGAACCCCTGGCGAGCGCGAAGTACCGCTCCACGTCTGGGCGTTGGACGAGGTCGGCGATCTGGCGGGCGGACTGGTCGGCCACACCTGGACGACGTGGCTGCACGTCACGTACCTGTGGGTGGACGACCGCCACCGCGGCGGGAGACTCGGCACCCGCCTCCTGGCCGAGGCGGAGCGCGTTGCGTACGAGGGGCGCGGTTGCACGGCCGCGCGCCTGGAGACATGGGACTTCCAGGCCCCGGAGTTCTACAGGAAGCAGGGTTACAAGGTGGTGTGCGTGATCCCCGACTACCCGCCGGGGATCACGGAGTACACACTCACCAAGCAGCTGGGCTGAGCCGACTCAGCCCGTCCGGCCCCTCGGGACGAGACCGGTCGGGGCCGAAAGGGGGTCTGGGGGCGCGGCCCCGGCCCCCAGGATCGACGGTCAGCTCAACCGCCGGGCGCCGGCCGACGGCGCCGCCGGGAATACGCGAGGCGCCGTATAGCCCGCGGCAGCGAACGCCTCCTCGACCGCCTTCGTGATCGTGTCCGCCTCGGCGGCCTCGGCCAGGACGATCGCCGAACCGCCGAAGCCGCCGCCCGTCATCCGGGCGCCGAGCGCGCCGGAGGCGTTCGCCGTGTCCACCACCAGGTCCAGTTCCGGGCAGGAGATGCGCAGGTCGTCCCGCAGGGAGACATGGCCGTCCGTCAGCACGGGGCCGATCGCCCGGACATCGCCCGCGTCCAGCAGGGCGACGACCTCGTCGACGCGGTGGTCATCGCAGACGACGTGACGCACATAGCGGCGCACCCGCTCGTCGGACAGGCGCGCGAGCGCGGCCTGAAGATCCTCGTAGGCGACGTCCCGCAGATGCGAGACCCCGAGCTGCCGTGCGCCCTCCTCGCACCCCTCGCGCCGCTCGGCGTACGCCCCGTCGCCCAGCGCGTGCTTCACCCGGGTGTCGACGACGAGCAGCGCGAGGTCCTGGGAGGCCAGGTCGAAGGGGATCTGGCGGGTGGTCAGATCGCGGCAGTCGAGGTGCAGGGCGTGGCCCTCGGTGCTGCACGCCGACGCCATCTGGTCCATGACACCGCACGGCACGCCCACGAAGTCGTTCTCGGCGCGCTGGGCGAGCCTGGCCAGCTCGGGGCGGGTCAGGCCGAGGTCGTACAGGTCGTTCAGCGCCAGGGCGGTGACCACCTCCAGCGCCGCCGACGAGGAAAGCCCCGCGCCCGTCGGCACCGTAGAGGACAGATGGAGGTCCGCGCCGGTGACCGCGTGGCCCGCCTCCTGCAGCACCCAGACCACACCCGCCGGGTAGGCGGCCCAGCTGGTGTTCGTCAGCGGCTGCAGCTCGTCCACATGCAGTTCGACGATCGGACCCTCGATGTCCGCCGAGTGCAGACGCAGCACGCCGTCGGTGCGGCGCGAGACCGCCGCGACCGCCGTGTGCGGCAGCGCGAAGGGCATCACGAACCCCTCGTTGAAGTCCGTGTACTCGCCGATCAGGTTGACCCGGCCCGGTGCCGCCCAGACGCCCTCGGGAGCCGTCCCGAACAGCTCCTCGAAGCCCTCACGTACGCCCACCTACTGCTCCCTTGCGTTGCTTGCGATGTGCCGCGCGAACTCCCACGCGTCCGCGACGATCCCCGCGAGGTCCGCGCGGGACGGGTTCCAGCCGAGCCGCTCGCGGGCCGTGGCCGCGGAGGCGACCAGGACCGCCGGGTCGCCGCCCCGGCGCGGGGCCACGACCTCCGGGATCGCGTGTCCGGTGACCTGGCGCACCGTCTCGATGACCTCACGCACCGAGAAGCCGTTGCCGTTGCCGAGGTTGCAGATCAGGTGCTCGCCGGGGGTGGCGGCGTCCAGCGCCAGCAGGTGCGCCTCGGCCAGGTCCGCCACGTGGATGTAGTCACGGATGCAGGTGCCGTCCGGCGTCGGGTAGTCGTCGCCGAAGACGGAGATCGCCTCCCTGCGGCCCTGCGCGACCTGGAGCACGAGCGGGATGAGGTGGGATTCCGGGTCGTGCCGCTCGCCGCAGCTGCCGTAGGCCCCCGCCACGTTGAAGTAGCGCAGGGACACGGCGCCCAGGCCGTGCGCGGCGGCCTCACCGGTGATCATGTGGTCGACGGCCAGCTTCGAGGCGCCGTACGGGGAGGTCGGCGCGGTCGGGTCGGTCTCGGTGATCGGGGTGTTGACCGGCTCGCCGTAGGTCGCCGCGGTGGAGGAGAAGACGAGCTTGCGCACGCCCGCCTCACGCATCGCGCCGAGCAGCGCCATGGTGCCGCCGACGTTGTTGTCCCAGTACCTCTCGGGCTTCACGACCGATTCGCCGACCTGCGAGAACGCGGCGAAGTGCAGGACCGCGTCGTAGGACGGGTCCAGCCATTTGGCGGCGTCGCGGATGTCGCCCTCGACGAAGGAAGCACCGGCCGGCACGCCCTCGCGGAAGCCGGTGGAGAGGTTGTCGAGGACGACAACCTCGTGCCCCGCCTCCAGCAGGTGCTGCGCGACCACGCTGCCCACATAGCCCGCGCCGCCGGTCACCAGGTACTTCCCGCTCATGAACTCGCTACCTCTCGCAGTCGCTGGGCCGCGGCTTCCGGCGGCACGTCGTTGATGAACACATTCATGCCGGACTCGGAACCCGCGAGGAACTTCAGCTTGCCGGAAGTGCGGCGAATGGTGAAAAGCTCGAGGTGGAGCGCGAAGTCGTCCCTGGTCACCCCCCCGAACGCGTCCAGCGTGCCGAACGGCGCCTGGTGCCAGGCGGCGATGTACGGCGTCGGAGGCTCCCCTTCACCGAAGATCCGGTCGAAGCGCCTCAAGAGTTCCAGATAGACCTGGGGAAACTCTGTGCGTGCCGCCTCGTCCAGCGCGAGCAGGTCGGGCACGCGTCGGCGGGGGTAGAGGTGGACCTCGTACGGCCAGTGCGCCGCGTACGGCACGAAGGCCACCCAGTGTTCTCCCTCGAGGGCGACCCGCTCGTCGGCAAGCTCGCTTTCCAGGACGGCGTCGAAGAGGTTCTCGCCGCCGGTCGCTTCCTTGTGGGCGGCGAGCGAACGAAGCATCAGGGCGGTGCGCGGGGTGGTGAAGGGGTAGGCGTAGATCTGACCGTGCGGGTGGCCGAGGGTCACGCCGATCTCCCGGCCCCGGTTCTCGAAGCAGAAGACCTGCTCGACTGCGGGCAGGTGGGACAGCTCCGCGGTGCGGTCGGTCCAGGCATCCAGGACCAGGGCCGCCTGTTCCTCGGTGAGGTCGGCGAAGGAGGCGTTGTGGTCCGAGGTGAAACAGACGACCTCGCAGCGGCCGGAGTCACCGGCGAGGGAGGGGAAGCGGTTCTCGAAGACGACCACGTCGTACGAGGAGTCGGGGATCTCGCTCAGTCTCTCGCCCTGGGAGGGACACAGGGGGCACTCGTCGGCCGGCGGGAGGTAGGTGCGGCCCTGTCGGTGGGAGGCGATGGCGACGGAGTCGCCGAGCAGCAGGTCGCGGCGGATTTCGGAGGTCGTGACGGTCCGCTCCAGCGGCCGGCGGTCCACCGCGTCCCGCACGGCGTCGTCGCGCAGGTCGTAGTAGATGAGCTCACGACCGTCGGCCAACCGGGTCGAGGTCTTCTTCACGACAACTTGCCTTTCTGCTGCACTGCCGGACTCGTCATCCGCACCCGAAACCACTCATCAAACATAACTCAACACAACAAACCACAATGCATCACCAGCGTCAACATCACAATCAAACAAAGAGCATCATCAGAAGTGTTCAAAGATCGAACGCGGAGGCGTAGGTTCCGCTCTGTTTGGTTTACGCAACGAAGCGAGTGCTTATGCAAACCCCCACATATCTCGCCGTCGGGCTGCGGCTCCCCACGAACGGGCTCGACTACACGATCCTCGGGATCTACTTCGCCGTCGTGCTGGGCATCGGCTTCGCCGCCCGCCGCTCGGTGAAGACCAGCCTCGACTTCTTCCTGTCCGGGCGCTCACTGCCCGCCTGGATCACGGGTCTGGCGTTCATCTCGGCCAACCTGGCAGCCACCGAGATCCTCGGCATGGCCGCCAACAGCGCGCAGTACGGTGCCTACACCGTGCACTGGTACTGGATCGGCGCCATCCCGGCCATGGTCTTCCTGGGCCTGGTGATGATGCCCTTCTACTACGGCTCCAAGGTCCGTTCGGTCCCCGAGTTCCTGCTGCTCCGCTTCGACAAGGGTGCGCATCTGCTGAGTTCGATCCTGTTCGCCTTCGCCGCCATCCTGATCGCGGGCGTGAACCTCTACGCCCTCGCGATCGTCGTCGAGGCGCTGCTCGGCTGGCCGCAGTGGGTGGCGATCGTGGTCGCCGGCTTCTTCGTCCTCGCGTACATCACCCTCGGCGGTCTGTCGTCCGCGATCTACAACGAGGTCCTCCAGTTCTTCGTGATCCTGGCGGCCCTCATCCCGATCACCGTGCTCGGCCTGAAGAAGGTCGGCGGCTGGGGCGGCCTGACCGACAAGCTCACCGCGGCCCACGGCCCCGACTTCGTCACCGCCTGGGGCGGCACCGGCATCGGCCACACCAACCCCCTGGGCGCCAACTGGCTGACGATCGTCCTCGGCCTCGGCTTCGTGCTGTCCTTCGGCTACTGGACGACCAACTTCGCCGAGGTGCAGCGCGCACTGTCCGCGAAGAACCTGTCCGCCGCCCAGCGCACCCCGCTGATCGCCGCCTTCCCGAAGATCTTCATCGTCTTCCTGGTGATGATCCCGGGCCTGGTCGCCGCGGTCCTCGTGCCGAAGTTCGGTACCCCGGCCTCCGGCCTGCAGTACAACGACGCGATCCCGTACCTGATGCAGGAACTCCTGCCCAACGGCGTGCTCGGCATCGCGGTGACCGGTCTGCTGGCCGCCTTCATGGCGGGCATGGCGGCCAACGTGTCGTCCTTCAACACGGTGTTCACCAACGACATCTGGGCGAAGTACGTGGTCACGCACCGCGAGGACGCGTACTACGTGAAGTTCGGACGGCTCATCACCGCCATCGGTGTGCTGGCGTCGGTCGGCACGGCCTTCCTGGCCTCGTCGTTCTCGAACATCATGAGCTACCTGCAGACCCTGTTCTCCTTCTTCAACGTACCGATGTTCGTCGTCTTCATCGTCGGCATGTTCTGGAAGCGCGCGTCCAGGAAGTCCGGCTTCTGGGGCCTGATCGCCGGAACCACGGCGGCGATGGTGAACTACTTCGTCATCTACAAGCAGGGCATCATCGGCATTCCCTCCGACCAGGGCGCCAACTTCGTCTCCGCGATCGCCGGCTTCGTGGCCGGCGCCGTCGTGATGGTGGTGGTGTCCCTGTTCACCGCGCCGAAGCCGGCGGAGGAACTCCAGGGCCTGGTGTACGGCACCCGCTCCCCCGGCATGGCCGAGCCGCCCGCCGCGGGAGACGACGCCTGGTACCGCAAGCCGGCCCTGCTGGGCTGGGGTGCCGTCGTCCTCGCCGCCGCCTGCTACATCCCGTTCTCGCTCTGACCGCGGGAGGATTGAGAGACCATGTCCGAGTACTCAGAGCGTGACGTCCAGCGCGCAGTCACCGATCTGGAGGGCAAGTCCGCGACCGCTGCCCGCATCTTCGACCTGCGCCGCATCATCGGCGGCCTGTTCGTGATCTACGGCGTCATCGTCATGATCGCGGGCTTCACGGCCTCCGACGCTGCCATCCGCAAGGCCCAGGGCGTCAACATCAACCTGTGGACCGGCCTGGGCATGCTGCTGCTCGGCCTGTTCTTCCTCATCTGGCTGAAGCTGCGGCCGATGGCTCCGCTGCCTGTGGAGAGCCCGCCGGAGGAGAGGCCGTCCGAGTAACGCCGGTACGGACAGGCGCCGGGGTCCGCTTCACGGGACCCCGGCGGCTCCGCCGGGGCGTCGGCGGCGCACCACCACGGGAAGGCCCGTACGTGGGCAGCGGGGACATTCCCCCCGTGAAGGGCGCAGGGAACCGCCCGCGCGACGACCGCCGGCAGCGCCCGGCTACTCCGGCGCCGTGTCCGTACGGGGCGGCGAGTCCGTACGGGACGCATGAAGCGGGCCCGCGCGGTCCAGCAGACCCGTGCGGGCCGCGAGGGCGGCAGCCTCCAGGCGGGAGCCCACGCCGAGTTTCATCAGGACCCGCTGGACATGGGTGCGGGCCGTGGACGAGGCGATGCCCATACCGGCCGCGATCAGCCGCGTGTCCTCGCCGTCGGCGACCCGCACCAGGACCTCCACCTCGCGCGGAGTGAGCATCTGCAGCAGGCGCTGCCCCTCGTCGTCCGGCTGTGCCGCCGGATTGAGCAGCTCACTGAAGGCGCCCTGCAGCAGTTGCGGCGCCACCGCCGCCTCACCCGCCCGCGCCTTCATGATCGCCCGCTCGACGCCCTCGATGCGCTCGTCGTGCCGTACGTAGCCCGAGGCACCGGCGGCGAACGCCGCCGCTATACCGCGTGGGTTCGGGACCGGCCCGAGGACCAGCACCGCCACCTGAGGACGCTCCCGCTTGATCCGCACCACCGGGTCGAAGACTCCCGGCTCGGCCGGTGTCGCCGTGCCCAGCAGGCACACCTCGGGTGCCCTGGTGATCACCAGTTCCGCCGCGCCCGCGGTGGGCGCCGCCGCGGCGAGCACCCGGTGCCCCCGCAGCTTCAGCGCCGAGGCCAGCGCCTCGGCGAGCAATCGGTGGTCGTCGACCACCATGAGCCGCACTCCCATCGAGCAACCCCCCAGTTCCCCCCATGGATGCCCACTATGGATGCCCACTGGCCCGCACGCACAGAGCCCCCGGCCGCACCCCCGGCCCTTCATGCCCCCGGAAGCTACACGCTTGTTCGACGTTGCGCTTCCCCTACCGGTGAGAAGCGCCCCGGATTACCGAAATCCCGCCCATTCGCGCCTGATGAGGCGTACGCGAAAGACCCCGCCCCTGAACAGGGGCGAGGCCTGCACCGTGCGCGCCGTACACGCTACTTCGCGCCGAATCCGAGCGCGGTGTACGACTTCTGGTCCGACGAGTACGGCTTGCTCACCAGATCCTTGCCGAAGAACAGCCGGCCGTCGGTGTAGAGCAGTTCCGACGTCTTGGGGACCATGCTGCTGATCGCGTCGAGCACCTCCTGGGAGGCCGGCGTCTCCAGCAGCTCGGTCTGCTTCATGGTCGTGCCGTCGACCGAGACCACCTGGGCGCCCTTGTCGTACGGGCCCTTCTTGTACGCGAGCAGGTTTCCGCCGTCCATACGGATCGGGAAGATGTCGTAGTCGTCGCCTGCGTCGGCCTTGTCGCCGGTGGTGTTCCCGGTGGCCAGCGAGAATGCGACGATCTCGTTGGTACTGGCGCCCTGGGCCGTGCCGTCGTGCTCCTTCGTCGGCACGTACAGCTTGTCGTTGCCGACCGTGATCGCGTGGCAGCCGTGGACCTTGCCGACGCCACACGCGTGCTCGTACTTGCCGTCCGCCAGCGTGATCTTGGTGCGCAGCTTGCCGGTGTCGTCCAGCGAGAAGACGTCCGTGGCGCCGGACGCGGTGACTTCACCGGAGTCCACGCCGAACACGACGGGCTCGGTGGAGATCACCTTGGCGTTGTCGATGCCCTTGGGGAGCTTGTAGGTCCACTTCACGGCGCCCGACTTCGGCTCGAGGAGCTGCACCTCGTACGACTCGTTGCCGTAGTCGCCGCACTTGCGCACCGCGACGAGCCGCTCGCCGCCCGCGTAGCCGACGTCCGTGCAGGAGCCGGTCTTGGGCTGCCACAGCACCTTGCCGGTGGTCACGTCGAAGGCGGCGCCGCCGTAGTAGCCCGCGCCGACCGCGACCGTACTGCCGCTGATCGAGACCTCGCCGAACGCGACCGGAGTGTCACCGGTCTTGACCGACTTGGTCCACAGCTTTCTGCCAGTGGCGATCTCGAACGCCGTGACGTCGCTGCACTGCTTGTGGTCCCTCGCGCTGGTCCGCTTGCCCGACTCGCTGACCACCGCGGCGATGCCGGAGGAGGTGATCTCGGGCGAGCCCGCGCAGGTCTGGCCGTTCAACGGCAGCGTCCACTTGGTCGCGCCGGTGTCCGGGTCATAGCCGACGATCTTGTTGATGCCGGCCTTGGCGTAGACGGAGCCGGTGAGCCAGGAGCCGGTGACGCTGTCGATCTCCTGCTTGTCCTTGATCTCCGGCGCGGGCAGCTGGAAGAGGACCTTGGCACTGGTGTCGGCCGGCGCCTTCTCCTTCGCACCGCCGCCCGAGCCGCCCTTGTCCCCCTGGCCGCCGCTGCCGCCGCCGGTGCCGGACGCGGAGTTCTTGCCCTTGTCGCCGCCGGACGACTTCGCGTACCAGACCCCGCCGCCCACGATCAGCGCGATGGCCGCGACCGCCGCGACGATGATCCACACCTGGGCACCCGGTCCCTTGCGGCCGCCACCCTGGGGGGCCTGCGGTTGCAGGGGGACGGTCGGTGCCTGCGGATAGCCGTAGCCGGGCTGCGGGTTCGGGTAGCCGTATCCGGGCTGCTGCGGGTAGCCGTACGGCTGCTGCGGCGGGGTCTGCGGGTAGCCGTAAACCGGGCCCTGTGCGGGCGGCGGGGGTGTCTGCGGCGCACCGAAACCACCCGGCGGCGGGTCCTGCGGCGCACCGAAACCACCCGGCGGCGGGTCCTGCGGCGCACCGAAACCACCCGGCGGCGGGTCCTGCGGCGCACCGAAGCCGCCTGGCGGCGGCTGGTTCGGGGGTGGGGGCGGCTGGCTCATGACGTGAGTACCTCGGGGAACGGTTCAGTGGTGAGCAGGGACGGAGGAGCCGGCAGCCGGGTCACTTGCCGTAGGCCAGCATCAGCTTCTCCTTCGACTGGTTGTTGCCGCTCAGCCGCGTGGTGGAGAGGTAGAAGCGCCCGTCCACGTAGTCGATCGCCTTGGAGTAGAAGCCGCTCTCGACCTGCGCGGCGCCCGAAGGGTTCTGCAGCAGCTTGGTCGTGCCGTGGCTGCCGTCGCCGGTTGCGACGGAGACCACCTGGCCGCCCGCGTCGTACGACGGTTCGACGTACGCGATCAGGTTCGTGCCGTCCGTCTTCAACGGGAGCATCGACTCGTCCGCAGGGGACTTCACCCGCCACTTCTCCTTGCCGGTGTCGAGGCTGATCGCGACGATCTCGTTCGGGCCGCTCTTCGCCTCGGTCGGCAGGTACAGGGTGTTCGCGTCGACCACCGCGCCCGTGCAGCCCTGCAGGCCACGGCCGAGGATGGCCCAGCCGCACTCGGGCGCGAAGGACTCGTTGACGTCGACCTGGGAACGCACCGAACCGTCGCTCTTCAGCGCGGAGATGTTCCACTGCTTCTTGTCCTCGTTGGTGAGGTAGAGGACGACCGGGTCGACGGAGTAGGCGTGCGCGACCCTCCAGCCCTTGGGGATCTTCCTCGTCCACTTGGCCTTGCCGGTCGCGGGATCGAGCTCCTGCACCTCGTCGTGTTCATTCGAACCGCCGGCGCCGCAGGAGGCGACGGAGACCAGCTTCGCGCCGCCGGCGAACGCGGTCGGGAAGCAGGTCCCGCTGTACACCTTCTTGTCCCACAGCTTCTTGCCGGTGCCGACGTCGTACGCGGTGCCGGACTGCGAGCGGCCCACCACCAGGGTCCTGCCGGTGAGGGTGAGGCCGATGCCGAGTGTGCTGTCGAAGAGGGCACCGTCGGCGACCTGTGTGCTCCAGCCCTTCTCGCCGGTGCCGAGGTCGATCTCCTGGAGCTGGTTGCACTTGGCGTTGTCGCTGACGCCGCTCATGTAGGCCACGACGATCTTGTCGTCGGCCGTCTTGTGCGGGGTGACCGCGCAGATCTTCTGCGGGAAGGAGATCGGGTTCCACGTGGGGTCGCCATTGCCCACGTCGTAGGCGAAGACCTGCTTGTACGCGGCCTTCACCGCCGTCTTGCCGGTGATCCACATACCGAGGGCGTCGGCGCCGGAACCGGGCGCGTCGGGCGCCTCCTTGTACCAGAGGACCTTCGCCTCGCCCGCCTTGCGGCCCTGATTGAGGTTCTCGCGGTCCGTGCCACCGTCGCCGCTGCCGTCACCGGGGTTGACCGGGGCGGAGGCCCCCGCGGACGGTGTGGCGTTCTGGTTCTTGTCGGCCGTGGGCTTCTTGCTCCCGCCGCCGTCGCCGCTGACCGCGTACACGGTGCCGCCTATGACGAGCAGCGCGGCGACCGCGGCGCCCACGGCCAGCGCGGGCCTGCCCTTGAAGGGGTTCCTGGAGCCGCCGCCGGGCGGCGGTGTGGGGGCGCCGGGGAACAGGGGCGGCTGCTGCGGATAGCCGAAGCCGGGCTGGGGCGTGGCGTAAGGGCCGGGCTGCTGCGGATAACCGTAGCCGGGCTGCTGGTACGGGCCCGGCTGCTGGTACGGACCGGGCTGCTGGGGCTGGGCATAGGGGCCGGGCTGCACGGGATAGCCGTACCCCGGCTGCGGCGGGGCGGGGGGCCGGGTGGGCGGCGGAGGCGTGGCCTGCCGCGGGTCCTGCGGTACTCCGAAGCCGCCCTGCGGCGGCGGGTCCTGCGGTACTCCGAAGCCGCCCTGCGGCGGCGGGTCCTGCGGTACTCCGAAGCCGCCCTGCGGCGGCGGGTCCTGCGGTGCTCCGAAGCCGCCCTGCGGCGGCGGGTCCTGCGGTGCTCCGAAGCCGCCCTGCGGCGGCTGATCGGGCGGCTGAGTCATCAGCGCGTTCCCCCTCTTGACTGATGTGTCCCCACACCCGTGGTGCCCGTTTTTCCCCCACGCCGGTGGTGCTCAGACTGGTCTCGGCGGCCCTTTCTACCACTGTGAGGCTCATGAACACGGGGCCGGTCCTGCCCCTGTTCCCAAGGGAGGACCGGCCCGTGATGCCCTCGTTACGCGCCTTCACGGACCCTTCACCCCATGCGCGCGCCGCACGCCGAACGCCTAGGCGTCGTCCGCGAGTTCCAGCCAGCGCAGCTCCAGTTCCTCTCGCTCGCCGACGAGTTCGCGCAGCTCGGCGTCCAGCCCGGCCACCTTCTCGAAGTCGGTTGCGTTGTCGGCGATTTGCTGGTGGAGCTTGGTCTCCCGCTCGGAGACCTTGTCCAACTGCCGCTCGATCCGCTGGAGTTCCTTCTTGGCGGCGCGGGTGTCGGCGGCGGAGACGGCGGGCTTCCGGTCGACGGGTGCCGGGATGGCGGCCGCGGCGGCGGCCTCCTCCATGCGGTGGCGCCTCTCCAGGTACTCGTCGATACCGCGGGGCAGCATCCGCAGCGTGGCGTCACCGAGGAGGGCGTACACCTTGTCCGTGGTCCGCTCGACGAAGAACCGGTCGTGCGAGATCACGATCATCGAGCCGGGCCAGCCGTCGAGGACGTCCTCGAGCTGGGTGAGGGTCTCGATGTCGAGGTCGTTGGTGGGCTCGTCGAGGAAGAGCACGTTCGGCTCGTCCATGAGCAGGCGCAGCAGCTGGAGCCGCCGCCGCTCACCGCCGGAGAGGTCCCCGAGGGGCGTCCACTGCTTCTCCTTGTTGAAGCCGAAGGTCTCGCACAGCTGGCTGGCGGTCATCTCGCGCCCCTTGCCGAGGTCGACCCGCTCCCGCACGCGCTGCACGGCCTCCAGGACCCGCCAGGTGGGGTCGAGCTCCACGACCTCCTGCGACAGATAGGCGAGCTTGACCGTCTTGCCGACGGCGATCCGGCCCCCGACAGGCTGTCGCTCCCCCTCGCTGCGCGCGGCGTCGGCCATGGCACGCAGCAGGGAGGTCTTGCCCGCGCCGTTCACCCCGACGAGGCCGATACGGTCGCCGGGGCCGAGCTGCCAGGTGACGTGCTTGAGCAGCACCTTGGGTCCGGCCTGCACGGTGACGTCCTCGAGGTCGAAGACGGTCTTCCCGAGCCGGGAGCTGGCGAACTTCATCAGCTCGCTGCTGTCCCGGGGCGGCGGCACGTCCTGGATCAGCTCGTTGGCGGCCTCGACTCGGAAACGGGGCTTGGAGGTGCGGGCGGGTGCGCCGCGCCGCAGCCAGGCCAGCTCCTTCCTGACCAGATTCTGCCGCTTGGCCTCCTCGGAGGCGGCGATGCGCTCGCGCTCGGCACGGGCGAACACGTAGTCGGAGTAGCCGCCCTCGTACTCGTAGACCGTGCCCCGCTGCACGTCCCACATCCGTGTGCACACCTGGTCGAGGAACCACCGGTCGTGCGTGACGCACACGAGCGCGGAGCGGCGCCCCCGCAGATGCTGGGCGAGCCAGGCGATGCCCTCGACGTCCAGGTGGTTGGTGGGCTCGTCGAGGACGATCAGGTCCTGTTCGGCGATGAGCAGCTTGGCCAGCGCGATCCGGCGCCGCTCGCCACCGGACAGCGGCCCGATGACGGTGTCGAGTCCCTGCGGGAAGCCGGGCAGGTCGAGCCCGCCGAACAGCCCGGTGAGCACGTCACGGATCTTGGCGTTGCCCGCCCACTCGTGGTCGGCCATGTCCCGGATGACCTCGTGGCGGACGGTGGCGGCCGGGTCGAGGGAGTCGTGCTGGGTGAGCACGCCGATGTGCAGCCCGCCCGAGTGGGTGACCCGGCCGGTGTCCGCCTCCTCCAGCTTGGCGAGCATCCGGATCAGGGTGGTCTTGCCGTCGCCGTTGCGCCCGACGACCCCGATCCGGTCCCCTTCGGACACACCGAGCGAGACGCCGTCCAGCAGGGCGCGGGTGCCGTACACCTTGCTGACGTTCTCGACATTGACCAGGTTGACGGCCATTTCACTCCTGCTCGCGGGGGTCGGTCAGCCTTCAAGCGTAGGGCCTGCGGGGGAGGTGGCGGCGCGCGAGGGGATCGTCACTCTTTGTGGTGACGTGATCAGTGATCGACGGCTACGGTGGGAATGCAGGCCGCAGGATCCCGCCCATGGGAGGAACCATGATTGCCGAGTCCACCGAGCAGCCTCGCTGGCCGATGCCGCCGATGGACGGTTACACGGTGGACGACCTGTTCACGCTGCCGGATCTCCCGCCGCACACCGAGCTGATCGACGGGAGCCTGGTCTTCGTGAGTCCGCAGCGCTATTTCCACTTCTCAGCGATCGACCTGCTGGTGAGCGGCTTGCGCAGCACCCTGCCGCCCGACCTGAGGGTCGCTCGCGAGATGACTGTCGTGCTGGACGAACGCAACGGGCCCGAGCCGGACATCTCCGTTGTCAAGGCGAGTGCCAAAACAGGGCCGACGCAGACCCACTTCAAGGGTACGGACGTCCTGCTGGCCGTCGAGGTCATCTCTCCGGAGTCCGAGTCACGCGACCGCCACACCAAGCCGCACAAGTACGCCGCAGCGGGCATTGGCCATTTCTGGCTGGTCGAGATGACCGGTCCGGACAGCCGCCCCGTCGTACAGGTCTACGAGCTGGCCCAGACCACCCATACGTACGCCTTGACCGGAATTCACCACGATCACCTCAAAGTCGACGTGCCCTACTCCATCGACATCGACCTGACCGCCATCGACAACCTCTGAGCCCCGGTCGCCGTCAGGCGGGGGTACCGCGGCCCCGCCCCGCCCGCTCCACCAGCAGCCACAGGGCGCTCGTACTCAACTGAGGACTGAGTACGTGGACTTGGCCGACTGCGAGCAGTGGTGTCAGATCACGGTCGCCCCCGGCGCCGGGGACACGGCCACCCGCGCCGACCCGCACGTACCGGACGCCGTCAGCGCCTGAGCGATCTTCTGCGCACCGGACGCGTCCTGTGCGAGAAACGCCGTCGTGGGCCCCGACCCCGACACCAGCGCCGCCAGTGCTCCGGCCGCCCGCCCCGCGGCCAGCGTGTCCGCCAGCTCCGGGAACAAGGACAGCGCGGCCGGCTGAAGGTCGTTGGAGACCGCCGCCGCGAGCGCCCCGGCGTCTCCCTTCGCAAGGGCGTCGAGCAGGTCCTGCGAGGCGACGGGTTCGGGGATCCGCACCCCTTCGTTCAGCCGGTCGAACTCCCGGAACACCGCCGGAGTCGACAACCCCCGGCCGGCCATCGCGAACACCCAGTGGAAGGTCCCGCCGACCTCCAGCGGCGTGAGCTTCTCGCCCCGCCCGGTGCCCAGCGCCGCCCCGCCCACCAGGCTGAACGGCACATCGCTGCCCAACTCGGCGCAGATGTCGAGGAGTTCCTCGCGCGAGGCACGCGTACCCCACAGCGCGTCGCACGCCACCAGCGCCCCGGCCCCGTCCGCGCTGCCGCCCGCCATGCCGCCGGCGACAGGAATGTCCTTGGCGATGTGGAGGTGCACAGTCGCCTCGAGCCCGTGGCGCCCGGCGAGGGTCAGCGCCGCCCGAGCCGCCAGGTTCGTACGGTCGAGCGGCACCTGCGCGACGTCCGGCCCCGAGCAGGTGACGCGCAGTTCGTCGGCCGGGGTCACCGTGATCTCGTCGTACAGGCCGACGGCCAAAAAGACGTTCGCCAGGTCGTGGAAGCCGTCGGGGCGGACCCCGCCCACGGCGAGCTGCACATTGACCTTGGCGGGTACGCGTACGGTCACGCTCACTGCTGGGCCTGCTCCTCGTTCTCGGTGACGCGGTTCTCGGTGACGCGGTTCTCGGTGACGCGGTTCTCGGTGACGCGGTTGTCGGGGGCGCGGTTCACTGGGACGCGGTGCTCGGCGATGCGGGCGAACTCCTCCACCGTCAGGGACTCACCGCGCGCCTGCGGCGAGATCCCGGCGGCGACGAGCGCGGCCTCGGCCGCGGCGGCCGACCCCGCCCACCCGGCGAGGGCGGCCCGCAGAGTCTTGCGCCGCTGTGCGAACGCGGCGTCCACCACGGCGAACACCTCCGTCTTCGAGGCGGAGGTCTTGATCGGCTCGGCCCGCCGGACCAGCGAGACGAGCCCGCTGTCGACGTTGGGCGCGGGCCAGAAGACATTGCGCCCGATGGCCCCGGCGCGCCTGACGTCGGCGTACCAGTTGGCCTTCACGGACGGCACCCCGTACACCTTCGAGCCGGGCGCGGCGGCCAGCCGGTCGGCGACCTCGGACTGCACCATCACCAGCGTCCGCTCGATGCCCGGGAAGGTGTCGAGCATGTGGAGGAGAACGGGCACCGCGACGTTGTAGGGCAGGTTCGCGACGAGCGCGGTGGGCGCGGGACCCGGCAGCTCCCTCACGTGCAGGGCATCGGAGTGCACCAGCGCGAACCGTCCGGCGCGCTCGGGCATGCGCGCGGCGATGGTCGCGGGCAGCGCCGCCGCCAGGACGTCGTCGATCTCGACGGCGGTGACGTGCCCGGCGACCTCCAGCAGCGCCAGCGTCAGCGATCCGAGCCCGGGCCCCACCTCCACGACGACGTCGTCGGGCCGCACGTCGGCGGTGCGCACGATGCGCCGCACGGTGTTGGCGTCGATGACGAAGTTCTGGCCGCGCTGCTTGGTGGGGCGTACGCCGAGGGCGGCCGCCAGCTCACGGACGTCGGCGGGGCCCAGGAGGGCGTCGGGGGTGGGGCTGCTCACGGACCAAGGGTACGGGGCGGCACGACACGGCCGTACATGCGTGGCCGCGGGCAGCCGGGCCTCCCCCGGTGCCTGGACGGCCCGGGGGACCCGCAGACGGCACCCGTCCCCGAGGACGGCGGCGGCGACCGCACCGCACCGCACCGCACGCTCACCGGTACAGCCGCGACCCGCAGTGCGGCCAGGGGCTTGTGCCCTGGCGCACGTACAGCTTCTTCGCGCGGTAGGTCTGCTCCGCCGTGGGGGCGTCCTGCGGCCGGCCGGAGCCGCCGAGGCTGCGCCAGGTGCGCCTGTCGAACTGGTAGAGGCCGCCGTAGGTGCCGGACGGGTCGACCGCGCGTGGCCGGCCGCCGGACTCGCAGGCCGCGAGGCCGCGCCAGTTCAGGCCTTCCGCGCCGTTCACGGAGTCCGGGTGCGGCTTGGTGCCCACCCGGACCAGCTGGGCCTTCGGCTCCTGCACCACCTCGGCCGCGAGCCGCCTCGGCTTCTGCTTGACGCCGTTGACGGTGCGCAGGGCGTAGGTCACCCGGCGCGTGCCCGGCTGTCCGGCGCGCGCCACGATCTGCGAGCCCTTGAACAGGGTCGGGTCGTGGGTGCGCCGCACGCCGAACGGGATCGGCTCCTCCCGGAACTCCTTCGAGCCCTTCACCCGCAGCACGGTCACCGTCTGCCCGTCGCGCGGGAAGCTCCCCGGTGTCACGGAGGTCGTGTCCTGCCCGCGCAGGGTGACGCCGGCCTGCTCGACGGCCTCGCGGACGGTGGCCGCGTTCGTCCGGATGGTGCGCGCCCACCCGTCCGCCATGACCGTCACGGTGCGCTCGGTGCGGACGTCCAGTACGAGCCCCTCGCGGCCGATCTTCCGGGAGCGTGAGGTCGATACGTACGCGCCCTCGGGGCGTACCCCCAGCTGTTGGAGCGCGTCGTCCACGGTGTGCGCCGTCGTCCACATCGGGCGCCGGTGCCCGTCGATGGTGAGGAACAGGGGGCGTCCGTAGTGCACCGCGACCTCGTCGCCGCTGGCGAGCGGCGTCCCGGGCGTGGGGGTGACGACGTCGTGCTCCCCCACGGCGACACCCTCCCGGGCGAGCAGTTCGCCCACGTCGTCGGCGAAGGTGTGCAGCGCGCGCGGCCTGCCGTCCACGGTGAGCTCGATCGCCTTGTCGTTGGCGACGAAGGCGGTGGTTCCGCCCGCGAGGAAGGCGACGACCAGCGCCTGGGGGAGGAGACGGCGCACGGACTCGGGTCCCGCGCCGCCCTTCCTGCGCCGCGCGGCGTGGCGCGCCTGGGCGCGGCCCCCGGTGCGCCCGGCGCCCTCCGTCTCCGGGCGCGGCATCGGTTCCGTTATCTCCCCGGCACGCACCACGCGGGCCCGCGCCTCGTAGGCGGGCCGGTACGTGTCCGGGTACGACCGAACGTGCGGCTCATGGTCCTCGTACGCCGGCGTCGGGTCGTACGTCCTGTAAGGCGAGTACTGCCGTTTGCTCACGACGACACGCTCCAGAGAGGATCCGAAACGGGAGACCAGAACCTAGCGCCTGGTCGTCACTCTCCAAAGCAACGCCGTCACTCGGTGTGGCGACACGATCCCGCGCCGGAACCCTGGGCACCGGGAGCGGCGTCCGGCCACCGACGACGCCGTGAGCGTGATCGGTCAGTAACCGAAGGCACGCGCCGTGTTCAGCGCCAGGGCTGCCGCCAGCACGTCCTCCTCGACCCCCTTCACCGCGGCCATCGCGCGGACCGTGACCGGAATGAGATAAGGCGCGTTGGGCCGACCACGGTACGGCGCGGGTGTCAGGAAGGGAGCGTCGGTCTCCACCAGGACGAGATCGAGGGGCGCCACGGCGAGCGCGTCGCGCAGCGGCTGCGCGTTCTTGAAGGTGACGTTGCCGGCGAACGACATGAAGTACCCGGCACGCGCGCAGACCTCGGCCATCGCAGCGTCACCCGAATAGCAGTGGAAGACCGTCCGCTCGGGCGCGCCCTCCTCCTCGAGGATGCGCAGCACGTCGGCGTGGGCGTCTCGGTCGTGGATGACGAGCGCCTTGCCGTGCCGCTTGGCGATCTCGATGTGCGCTCGGAAGGACCGCTCCTGGGCGGCCTTGCCCTCGGGCCCTGTGCGGAAGTAGTCGAGCCCCGTCTCACCGACGCCCTTGACGTACTCAAGAGCGGCGAGGCGGTCGATCTCGGCGAGCGCGTCGTCGAGGGCCGCGTCGCCACCCGGCTCGCGCGCCCCCTGCCGGGACCAGCCTCCCCCAGCCCCGGGGGGCTGGGAGGTGCCCCCAGGATCGCCGTGGACGATCCGTGGGGCCTCGTTCGGGTGCAGCGCCACGGCCGCGTGCACGGAGTCGTACGCCGCGGCCGTCTCGGCGGCCCAGCGCGAGCCCTTCACGTCGCAGCCGACCTGTACGACCGTGGTCACCCCGACGGACGCGGCCTTGGCGAGGCCCTCCTCCACCGTGCCGGACTGCATGTCGAGATGGGTGTGCGAGTCGGCGACGGGCACGCCGAGGGGCTCGGGCAGTGGCGGCGGCGCGTTCTTGTCGGACGCTTGGGAAGGCATGCCCCGATCCTACGAAAGGGGCACGCCGTCCCTCGTACGGAGGACCCGTCATCCGGCCTTGCGGTGCAGGAACGGGTGGAGCAGGTCCGAGAGGTGCCAGTGGTGGTGTTCCTCGGACCCGGCCGCCTTCGGCGGCTCATCGAGAGTCTCCGCGGTGGTCTGCGGCGCCGCGCCGTGGTGCGGGTGCATGGAGTTCTGCACGGAGGACACCTGGCCGGGGCGCATGATGCGCACCACATGGCTGTCGCAGTTCACGCAGCTGGGCCGGCTCAGCGGCGACGGCACGACGCGGCCGCCCGCGACGTACATCACGAACTCGTTGCCGTCTCCGTCGAGGTGGTGCTCTATCTCGTACGACTGCTCCCAGCCGTGCCCGCATCGCATACAGGCAAACGAGTAGGACTCGTGTACGACGGCGGTCGCCGCGCCTCGCTCGGACTGCCCGGTGACGGGACCGGCCGCTGCGACCTGGCCGGTCTGCCCTGCGATCTCACTCATGCCAGCTCCTCTTGTCCGCTGGACAAGCGCCCCGGTGGGGCGGGGTTCCCCCTGAATCCCGCGGGGTCCCACTGTGGGCGAGGGACGGGTGCGTCCCTTCACCCAGTGGACGCCCACAGCGGCGCGAAGGCACCAAGGCCTGTCGAGTGTTGGAGGCGATTTGGATTCTGCTTGCCAAACCCACCCGATCGCACCGTCTCGGCTTTGCCTTCCACGACAGCCCTTTGCCCGGCCATGGGGCGCCTGCTCATGGGAGATGCGCCCTGCTCAGCGGCGGTGCGAGCCCGTCGCGCCCCGTCGCGGGCCGGGTGCGCCCCGCAGCCGCCCCCCTGGGCGTGCGGGCCCCGCGCACCGGCAGCGGCACCGGGCGGCCGCGCTCAGCCTTTCGCGGCGGCGTTCTTCGCGGCCACCACCGCGTCGAAGACCTCCCGCTTCGGCAGGCCCGCCGCCGCGGCCACCGCGGCGATGGCCTCTTTGCGGCGCTCCCCGGCCTCCTCGCGCACCCGTACCCGGCGCACCAGCTCGGCCGCGTCCAGCTCCTCGGGGGCCTGCTCGCCCGCGCCCTCCACGACGACGGTGATCTCGCCCCGTACCCCCTCGGCCGCCCACTCCGCCAGCTCGCCCAGCGGACCGCGCCTGACCTCCTCGTACGTCTTGGTCAGCTCACGGCAGACGGCCGCACGGCGCCCCGTGCCGAACACCTCGGCCATGGCGGCGAGCGTCGCCTGAAGCCGGTGCGGGGCCTCGAAGTAGACGAGGGTGCGCCGCTCCTCGGCGACCTCGCGCAACCGCGACAGCCGCTCGCCCGCCTTGCGGGGCAGGAAGCCCTCGAAGCAGAACCGGTCGACGGGCAGCCCGGACAGCGCGAGCGCGGTGAGCACGGCGGAGGGGCCGGGCACGGCCGTGACCCGGACGTCCTTCTCGACGGCGGCGGCGACGAGCCGGTAGCCGGGGTCGGACACGGACGGCATCCCCGCGTCGGTCACCAGCAGCACGCGCGCCCCGCCCACCAGTGCCTCGACCAGCTCGGGCGTCCGGGCGGACTCGTTGCCCTCGAAGTACGACACAACACGCCCGGCCGGCTGCACGCCCAGCGCCTGGGTGAGCCGGCGCAGCCGTCGCGTGTCCTCGGCGGCGATCACGTCGGCGGTGGTCAGCTCCTGCGCGAGCCGCGGCGGCGCGTCCTCGATGTCCCCGATGGGAGTGCCGGCGAGGACCAGGGTTCCGGGCGTTACTGTCACCTTTCCATCCTCCCAGGCACCGCTCGTACCCGATCGGGTAGGACCCAAGCGCGGGACTCACACAGACGTGTTCCCTACGATGGCGCGGTGACCAGTACCGCGTCCTCCACGGACACCCGGCAGGGCCAGGCCACCGAAGAGCAGCGGCCGTCGTGGCAGCAGCGGCTGCGCCGTTTCGGACACACGGAGCGCCCGAGAGGCGACGTCCGCGACCGGCTCGTGCCGCCGTACAGCGAGCCCAGTCCCCGCATCTGGGCGGCGTTCGGCCTGCGCAAGGAGGTCGCCGACCGCATCACGCGCTGGTCGGGGTGGGGCGGCCCGCTGCTCGTGACGCTGATGGCCGGGCTGATGCGGTTCTGGAACCTGGGCAGCCCCAGGGCGGTGATATTCGACGAGACGTACTACGCCAAGGACGCCTGGGCGCTCGTCCACAACGGGTACGAGGCGAACTGGGCGAAGGACGCCAACGACCTGATCCTCAAGAACCACGGCCACGTGGCGATCCCGACGGATCCCTCCTACGTGGTGCATCCGCCGGTCGGCAAGTACGTCATCGGGCTCGGCGAGCTGATCTTCGGATTCGATCCGTTCGGCTGGCGCTTCATGACGGCGCTGCTCGGCACGCTGGCGGTGCTGCTGCTGTGCCGCATCGGCCGCCGTCTGTTCCGGTCGACCTTCCTGGGCTGTCTGGCCGGCGCCTTGATGGCGGTGGACGGGCTGCAGTTCGTGATGAGCCGTACCTCGCTGCTGGACGGCGTCCTGGAGTTCTTCGTGCTGGCGGCCTTCGGCTGTCTGCTCATCGACCGGGACAAGGCGCGCGCGAGACTGGCTGCGGCACTCCCGGCGGACGCGGACGGCCGGGTGCGACCCGACCCGTACGCCGCCGAGACGACCCGCTTCGGCCGGCGGCCGTGGCGCTGGATGGCGGGCCTGATGCTCGGTCTCGCCATCGGCACCAAGTGGAACGGGCTCTACATCCTGGCGGCCTTCTGCGTGATGGCCCTCCTGTGGGATGTGGGCGCGCGCCGGATCGCGGGCGACCGCCGTCCCTATGTGACGGTCCTCAAGCGCGACACGGGCATCACGTTCCTGGCGACGGTCCCGGTGGCACTTGTCGTGTACCTCATCTCCTGGACCGGCTGGATCCTCTCCCCCGCCAACGGCTCCGGCGGCTACTTCCGCAACTGGGCGGCCACCGACGGCAAGGGTGGCAACTGGACCTTCCTGCCCGACTGGCTGCGCAGCCTGTGGCACTACGAGCACGAGGTCTACCTGTTCCATGTCGGCCTGTCGTCCCCGCACACGTACCAGTCGAACCCCTGGAGCTGGCTCGTGGTGGGCCGCCCGGTCTCGTACTTCTACGAGTCCCCGTCCCCCGGCCAGGCCGGCTGCCCCCCGGACGCGGGCGACAAGTGCGCCCGCGAGGTGCTGGCGATCGGCACCCCCCTGCTGTGGTGGGCGGCCTGCTTCGCGATCCTGTACGTCCTGTGGCGCTGGGCGTTCCGCCGCGACTGGCGGGCGGGCGCGATCGCCTGCGGCATCGCGGCCGGCTATCTGCCCTGGTTCATGTACCAGGAGCGGACGATCTTCTACTTCTACGCGGTCGTCTTCGTCCCCTTCCTGTGCCTGGCGGTCGCGATGATGATCGGCGCCGTCCTCGGCCCACCCGGCTCGGACGAACGCCGCCGGGTGGTGGGAGCGGCGGGCGCGGGCGTCCTGGTCCTGCTGATCGCCTGGAACTTCATCTACTTCTGGCCCCTGTACACGGGAACCGCGATCCCGATCGACCAGTGGCGGTCGCGGATGTGGCTGGACACCTGGGTCTAGCTGGGCAGACAGACCACGAGGGCGCGGCAGACTGCCGCGCCCTCGTGGTCGTTGGCGGTCGTTAGCGGTTGCTGCCGACCGCCCGCGGACGGCCGAAGGCCGTCCGGCGGCCCCTTGGTCGTGGAGCAACTCAAGTGGCGAGCGGCGGCACGCGCGGGCGCTCGGCGCTGGGGCGGGACGGTCAGTACCGGGCGCCGACGGGGGCCGGGACGGCGTCGAGGTCGGCGAGGTCGACCGGAGACAGCGGAACGTTTGCGGCGCTTGCGTTGTCGGCGAGGTATTGCGGAGTCCGAGGGGTATCACGACCGACGCCATAGCCGGCCGACCCGTCGACTATTCGGGTCGGCGCGCCGTGGTGGCCCGATCGGTGTGGTGCGCCGTGGTGCGGAATCGGGTGCTCCTGCTGGAGGCGGGGGCCGCCGAGGGACCGGAGTCCATCGCGGACCCCTGGAAGAAGGGGTCACGACGGTTCCCGACCTCCGACGTTCACGAATGTGACTGGATACGAGGGTTCAGGTCACACCTCTGATCACTCTTCGGTCAACAAACAACCACAGCCCTCACAACCACCCCTCAGGCCGTCTACAGTTCGAGATCTACGGGGAGGGGCGACGCGTCATGCGCAAGGGGGTCAAGGCCGCCATAGTCGGCGGGGTGTTCGCGGTCATGGTGGGGGGCGCCGGGTACGGCGCGTTCAACGTCGTGAGCGCGCTCGACGGGAGCACGGGGAGCAACTCCGACGGGCCCGCACCGGTGAAGACCGGGCCGCCGTCCGCGAGCGAGGTGAAGGAGGCGAGCGCGAAGTTCCTCGCCGCCTGGGAGAAGGGCGACGCGGCCACCGCCGCCTCGTACACGAACAGCGCCGAGGCCGCGGAGCAGTTGCTGACCGCGTACGGCACGAGCGCGCACATCACCAAGGTGCACATCACTCCGGGCGCGCGCAGCGGGGACTCGGTGCCGTTCTCCGTGAAGGCGACGGTGTCCTACGACGGGAAGTCCAAACCGCTGGACTACGACAGCAGGTTGACGGTCGTGCGCGGAGTGACCACCGGGCGCGCGCTGGTCGACTGGCAACCGTCGGTCGTCCATCCCGCCCTCCAGAAGGGCGACACGCTCGTCACCGGTGAGGCCAAGGTCCCGCCGATCGAGGCTGTGGACCGCAACGGCACGGTGCTGACCGGGGAGAAGTACCCGTCCCTCAGCCCGATCCTGGACGCGCTGCGCGAGAAGTACGGAGACGAGGCCGGCGGAAGGCCGGGCATCGAGCTCTCCGTCGAGCGCGCCGACCAGACCACACCCGGCAAGACACTGCTGACTCTGGCCAAAGGCACCCCGGGCAGACTCCACACCACGCTCAGCGCCTCCGCGCAGGCCGCGGCCGAACGGGCCGTGCAGCAGTACGCGGAGTCGTCGGTCGTGGCGGTCAAGCCGAGCACGGGTGAGGTGCTCGCGGTCGCCAACCACCGCAAGGACGAGTTCAACGCGGCCTTCGAGGGACGGCTGGCGCCGGGCTCCACGATGAAGATCATCAGCGCGGCGACGCTCATCGACAACGGCATCACAGCGATGAACGGCCCGGCCCCCTGCCCCGACACGGCCGTCTGGCAGAGCCAGACCTTCCACAACCTCACGGGCCTCGTCCCCAACGAGAAGGCCACGCTCGCCAACAGCTTCATGCGGTCGTGCAACACGGCGTTCGTGAAGTACGCGGACGAGGTGAAGGTCGACTCGCTCACCCGTGAGGCCGAAGACCGCTTCGGCCTCGGGCAGAACAACTGGAAGACCGGCATCGTGTCCTTCGACGGCTCGGTGCCCGCCTCCGGCGGCCCGGACACCGCGGCCAATCTGATCGGCCAGGGCCAGGTCCAGATGAGCCCGCTGAACATGGCGTCGGTGACGGCCACCGCGATCACAGGCGCGTTCCGGCAGCCGTACCTCGTCTCGCCAAAGCTCGACCACCGCCAACTGGCCGACGCCAAGGGCCTGTCCGCCGGCACCGTCGCCCAACTGAAGGCGATGATGCGGCTGACGGCGACCCAGGGCACGGCCGCGCATGTCATGGCGGGGCTCGGAGGGGACATCGGGGCGAAGACGGGGTCCGCGGAGGTCGACGGACAGACGAAGTCCAACAGCTGGTTCACCGGCTACCGGGGCGACATCGCGGCGGCGGCCATGACCCAGGAGGGCGGGCACGGCGGCGACGCGGCCGGTCCTATCGTCGCAGCTGTGCTACGAACGGGCGGCTGAAGTCACCCGTGTCACCCCGGGACTCTAGTGTGGTTGCTCTCGTTGAGGAGCGTGAGGGCACCGGGGGCCTGGGGACTGCGGAGGATCGGGAGCTGTGGGCAAGAGAAGGCGCGTCACCGAACGCAAGAAGGGCCGGCCGCTGGTGATCGGAGGGCTGATCGCCCTCGTCGGCGTGGCCGGGGCGGTCGGCGCCTACAGCCTGCTGGGCGGCGGCGCGGCGGCCGACGACGGCAAGGCGATCACGGGCGCTCTCAAGCCCGCGAAGACCGGCCCGCCGTCCGCGTCCGAGGTCCGCACGACGGCCACAGCGTTCCTCACGGCCTGGCAGCAGGGCAACGTGGCGAAGGCGGCGGCCGCCACGGACGACTCGGCGGCGGCGACGCAGCTCCTGACGGGCTACAGCAAGGACGCGCACATCACGGGCGTGACGCTGACCCGCGGCACACCGTCGGGGACTTCGGTGCCGTTCTCCGTCAAAGCGACGGTGTCGTACCAGGGCAAGAGCGAGCCACTGGCGTACCAGTCGAAGCTGACGGTGGTGCGCCGGGCCCACGACGGTGCGCCGCTGGTGCGTTGGCAGCCGTCGGTGGTGCACCCCGACCTGACCGACGGTGACCGCCTGGTGACCGGCGAGGCCGGTACGCCCCCGATCAAGGCCGTGGACCGGGACGGCGGAGCACTGACGACCGCCAAGTATCCGTCCCTCGGCACGGTGCTTGACGGCCTGCGCGAGAAGTACGGCAAGAAGGCCGGCGGCAAGGCGGGCATCGAGCTGCGCATCGTGCGCAAGGCGGCCTCGAAGGGCACCCAGAAGACGCCCGACAAGACGCTGGTGACGCTGAGCGAGGGCACACCGGGCACGGTGAGGACCACGCTGAGCCCGACGCTCCAGGCGAAGGCGGAGCAGGAGGTGACGACCAAGGACAAGGCGTCCGTGGTCGTCATGCGCCCCTCGACGGGCGAGATCCTGGCGGTGGCGAACTCCAGCCATGGCTTCAACGTGGCGTTCCAGGGCTCCCTCGCGCCCGGTTCGACGATGAAGATCGTGACGTCGACGCTCCTGTTCGAGAAGAACCTCGCGTCGGCCGACAAGGCGCATCCCTGCCCCAAGTACGTGACGTACGGCGGCTGGAAGTTCCAGAACGACAACAAGTTCGAGATCAAGAACGGCACGTTCAAGGCGAGCTTCGCGGCGTCCTGCAACACCGCCTTCATCAGCCAGGCCCAGAAGCTGCAGAACGAGGACCTCACCAAGGTCGCCCAGCAGATCTACGGCCTGAGCATGAACAACTGGGCCATCGGCGTCCCGTCCTTCGACGGCTCGGTCCCGGTGCAGAGCGCGGCCCAGATGGCGGCTTCCCTGATCGGCCAGGGCGGCGTGCGCATGAACCCGCTGAACATGGCCTCCGTGGTCTCGACGGCCAAGACGGGCGTCTTCCATCAGCCCTACCTGGTCTCGCCGTCGGTGGACGACCGCACGCTGCCGAAGGCGACGCGCACGATGTCGGCGTCGACACAGGCCCAGCTGAAGGAGGTCCTCCAGTACACGGCCGCGGCGGGTACGGCCGCCAAGGCGATGGCAGGCCTGGGCCCGGACGACGGCGCGAAGACCGGTTCGGCGGAGGTCGACGGCCAGCAGCAGCCCAATGGCTGGTTCACGGCCTGGAAGGGCGACCTGGCCGCTGCGGGCGTGGTCCAGGCGGGCGGGCACGGCGGTGACTCGGCGGGGCCGATCGTGGCGGCGTTGCTGCGCGCGGGAAGCTGACCCGGCGGCGCATCGCGGGCCCGTCGCCACGGGCCCGCACCCCTGTCGGCCACGCGCCTCGGCTAGGACACCGGCCGCCCCACCGTCGCGCCCGCCGTGTACGTCCGCCGCAGGAAGCGCAGCAGCGCCTTCGACTCGAGCTGCACCACCTCGACCCCCTGCTTCGAATGGAACTCCATCACCGCCTGGACCCGGCCGCACGGCCAGATGCTGACGTCGCCCTTGCTCGCGGGGGCGCGCAGGCCCCTTTCCAGGAGGTCTCGGGAGAAGGCCCACTCGTGCGGGCCGGGCAGACCGATACGGACGGAGCGCGGATCGGCGTCGGGGTCGTAGCGCAGGACTATGGGGACGGCGTCCGGAGCTTCCGGGGAGTCCGTGACGACATGAGCTCGTGCGTACTGTTCCACAACGGACATCGGACTACTCCTCACGCTGCGTCACCCAAGCGATAGGTGAATCCGCTACTTCTCTAATGTCTCATAAGCGGACAAATGCGGCGCCTGGTGCTCACGTGAGACACTCACACCTTCCCGGCTCTTGCAAAGCGTTCGCAATAACTTTGTATCCTCGAACGGTGCATGTGCCCGACGGATTCATCAACGCCCCCACCTCCGCCGCGACCGGCGTCATCGCCGCGGGTGCCCTGGCCGTCAGCCTCAAGGGTGCCCGGCGTGAACTCGACGAACGCACCGCGCCGCTCGCCGGCCTGGTGGCCGCGTTCATCTTCGCCGTACAGATGCTGAACTTCCCGGTCGCCGCCGGCACCAGCGGACATCTGCTCGGCGGGGCGCTGGCCGCCATCCTCGTCGGCCCCTTCACCGGGGTGCTGTGCGTGTCCGTCGTGCTGCTCATGCAGGGCATCCTCTTCGCCGACGGCGGCCTCACCGCCCTCGGCGTCAACATCACCGACATGGCGATCGTGACGACCGTCGTCGCCTACGCCGTCTTCCGCGGACTGGTCAGGGTCCTGCCGCGCGGCCGCCGCTCCGTCACCGTCGCGTCCTTCCTGGCTGCGCTGGTCTCCGTCCCGGCCGCCGCCGTCGCCTTCACCCTGATCTACGCGGTCGGCGGCACCACCGACGTCTCGATCGGCAAGGTCGCCACCGCGATGATCGGCGTCCACGTCCTCATCGGCCTCGGCGAGGCCACCATCACCACCCTCACCGTCGGCGCCGTGATCGCCGTACGCCCGGATCTCGTGTACGGCGCCCGGGGCCTGCAGCAGCGTCTGAAGCTGCGGGTCGGCGGCGAGCTGGTCGACGCGCCCGCCGCCGAGCCCGTGCCCGCAACGGCCCGGTCCCGCCGCCGGCTGTGGATCACCGGCCTCGTCACGTCCCTCGTTCTCGCGGGCTTCGTCAGCTTCTACGCCTCCGCCAGCCCGGACGGCCTGGAGAAGGTCGCCACCGACCAGGGCATCGACAGCAAGGCCCATAAGCACGCGGCCGCCGACTCCCCGCTCGCCGACTACGGTGTCAAGGACGTCGACAACGCCCGTCTCTCCGGCGGTCTCGCGGGCGTGATCGGCGTCGGTGTGACCGTCGTCGCGGGCAGCACGGTCTTCTGGGCCGTCCGCAGGCGCCGTGCGCACGACACCTCCCCGGTCGCCTGATGGGTGCGGGCCACACACACCGGCTGTACCGCCACGGGCACTCCCCCGTGCACGCCCTGCCGCCGCACACCAAGCTCGCCGCCACCTTCGCCTTCGTGGTCGTCGTGGTGTCGACGCCGCGCGAGGCGATGTGGGCGTTCGCGCTGTACGCCGCGCTCCTCGGCGTGGTCGCGCGCCTGGCCCGCATACCGGCCGGTTTCCTCCTCAAGCGCCTGCTGATCGAGGTCCCCTTCGTCGCCTTCGCCGTCCTCATGCCGTTCGTGGCGGAGGGCCAGCGCGTCGACGTCCTCGGTCTTTCACTGAGCGTCGGCGGGCTGTGGGGCGCCTGGAACGTGCTCGCCAAGGGCACCCTCGGCGTCGCTGCCTCCGTCCTGCTCGCGTCCACCACCGAGCTGCGCGAGCTGCTGCTCGGGCTGCAACGCCTCAAGCTCCCGCCCCTCCTCGTCCAGATCGCGTCGTTCATGATCCGCTACGGGGACGTCATCACCGACGAGATGCGGCGGATGCGGATCGCCCGGGAGTCGCGAGGCTTCGAGGCACGGGGCATCCGCCATTGGGGTGTGCTCGCGAAGTCCGCGGGCGCGCTCTTCATCCGCTCCTACGAGCGCGGCGAGCGTGTGCACCTGGCCATGGTGAGTCGCGGCTACTCCGGTTCGATGCCGGTCATCGACGAGGTGACCGCGTCCCGCGCGCAGTGGTCGTACGCCCTCGCCCTGCCCTTCGCCGCCCTCGTCGTCTGCCTGCTGGGATGGACCCTGTGACACCTTCGCTGGAAGTGGCCGGACTGGCCTTCGCGTATCCGGACGGGCATCAGGCCCTGTTCGGCGTCGACTTCACCGTCGCGCGCGGCGAGCGCGTCGCGCTGCTCGGGCCGAACGGCGCCGGGAAGACGACCCTCGTGCTCCATCTCAACGGCATCCTGACCGGCGGCGCGGGAACGGTGAAGGTCGCCGGGCTGCCCGTCGGCAAGCGGCACATGGCCGAGATCCGGCGCAGGGTCGGCATCGTCTTCCAGGACCCGGACGACCAGCTCTTCATGCCCACGGTCCGTGAGGACGTGGCCTTCGGGCCGGCGGCGGCCGGTCTGAAGGGCACCGAACTGGAGGACCGCGTCGACCGTGCCCTCGCGCAGGTCGGCATGGCGGACTTCAAGGACCGCCCACCGCACCACCTCTCCTTCGGCCAGCGCCGCCGGGTGGCGGTGGCGACCGTCCTGGCCATGGAGCCGGAGATCCTTGTCCTGGACGAGCCCTCGTCGAACCTCGACCCCGCGTCGCGGCGCGAACTCGCCGACATCCTGCGGTCGCTGGACGTCACGGTCCTCATGGTCACGCACGACCTGCCGTACGCACTGGAGCTGTGCCCGCGGTCGCTGATCCTCAGCGAGGGTGTCATCGCGGCGGACGGGAGGACGGGCGAACTGCTCGCCGACGACGCACTCATGCGCGCGCACCGTCTGGAGCTGCCATTCGGCTTCGATCCCCGATCCGTACCGGTCGGCATGGGCCGTCCGTGACACCGGCCGGGTTACCCACGGTTGCTACCTCCTGGTAACGACCCCATATACCGACGGGTACTTTGTGCGCCATGTAGTTGCGCACATTTGTGTTGCCTGCCATGTGTCCGTCCTGGGGAGGTCCTGCCGTGACCGAAGGTGCCGCTGTCGACACCCGTCCGACGAAGATCATGTATGTCGCAGAGGCCACCGCGCACGGCGGCCGTGAGGGATACGTCACCAGCCAGACGGCCATATCGGGCTGCGGGTGGCGATGCCGTCCGAGATGGGCGGCGACGGCAACGGCACCAACCCCGAGCAGCTCTTCGCGGCCGGCTACAGCTCCTGCTTCCACAACGCGCTCATCCTGGTCGGCAACCGCGGGCTACGACCTGACCGGCTCCACGGTCGCCGCGAAGGTCGGCATCGGCCCCAACAAGCAGCGCGGCTACGGCCTCGCGGTCGCCCTCAGCGTCTCGCTGCCCGTCCTCGACCAGGAGGTCGCGGCCGAGCTCGTGGACGCGGCCCACGAAGTCTGCCCGTACGCGAACGCCACGCGGGGGAACATCGACGTGACGGTCGTGCTGGGCTGAGGAATCGAAGGCGGGGCACCCGTGTTTCACTCACTGTCCTAGGCGATCCGTCGTAGGTGAGTGAAGGGAACACGGGCGTGGACGTGAACGGCACTGTGGCCGAGGGCTTCGAGCCGGTCAGGGAAGCGTTCGTGCGGAACTTCGAGACGCTGGGCGAGCGCGGGGCCGCGGTCGTCGTGTACCGCGACGGGCGCAAGGTCGTGGACCTGTGGGGCGGGACGCGCGACGTCGACGGGACCGAGCCCTGGGAGCGGGACACCGCGCACATCGTGCGCTCGGCGACCAAGGGCGTCGCCGCGGCCGTGCTGCTGATGCTGGCCGAGCGTGGGGAGCTGGACCTGGACGCCCCCGTCGGCCACTACTGGCCCGAGTTCAAGGCACAGGGCAAAGAGCGCGCCGTGGTGCGGCACGTGCTGGCGCACCGGGCCGGCGTACCCGCGCTCGACCGTCCGCTCACGCCCGCCGAGGCGGCGGACCCCGATCTCGCCGCCGCCGTGCTGGCCGCGCAGGCTCCCGCCTGGGAGCCCGGCACGGACCACGGCTACCATGCGCAGACGTACAGCTGGCTGACGGGCGAACTGGTGCGCCGGATCACCGGCCGCTCGATCGGCGAGTGGATCGCGACGGAGATCGCCGGGCCGCTGGGCCTCGACCTGTGGGTGGGGCTGCCTGAAGCCGAGGCGCACCGCGTGGGCCGGGTGGGTTCGGTCGAGGCGCCCGCGCAGGACGGCACGCCGCGCACCCGCCCCAAGCGCGCGGTCGCCGACGCCTACGCGAACCCCGACAGCCTCACCCGCCGCGCCTTCGCCGCGATCGCCCCGCTGCCCGACGAGAACGACCCCGCCTACCGCGCGGCGGTCCTCCCCGCGTCGAACGGCATCGCGACGGCCGACGGCCTCGGCCGCTTCTACGCGGCGCTGACCGGCGAGGTCGACGGCGTACGCCTGTTCGCACCACAGACGCTGGAACGCGCCCGCGCGGAGGCCTCGGCGGGCCCCGACCGCGTGCTGGTGGTCACCACCCGCTTCGGCCTCGGCTACATGCTCCACGGCAGCGCGTCCCCGCTCCTCGCTCCCGGCTCCTTCGGCCACCCGGGCCGCGGTGGCGCCCTCGGCTTCGCCGACCCCGAGTCCGGCATCGCCTTCGGCTACGTCACCAACGGTTTCCGCAAGAGCGTGACGGCGGACCCACGGGCGCAGGCGCTGGTGCGGGCGGTGCGTACGTCGTCGGCGTAGCCGCGACCACGGCAGGCAGCGTGATGCCTGTACGCGGCACCGCGTACAGGCATCACCGAAACGCACTCAGTGCGTCAGCGGGTGAGACGTCCTCCCCGACGCCTCGTCGATCTCCTCATGTGCCTTCGTGAGCAACTGCATGGCAAGGTCGTTGAGCGCACGCGCCCCCGCGATCTCCTCCCCGACACGGGGCTGATTCGCGTCGGAGTGGTGGCGGCTGGCGTACCCGTGGGACCGGACCTCGTTCCCGTCGGGAAGCCGTACGAGCGCCGCCGCCCGCGTCCGCTCATCGTCCTCCTGGAATTCGAGTTCCACATGCCATCCGACTGCGGTGTGCATCATCACGATCACCTCCGGAACCGCTGATTCCAGGGTGCTCCTCCTCGATCCCCGACGCACGGTGCGGGCACGGCTCGTGAGGATCGGCGCGGCCGTGCGACGCTTCCGGGGCAGCCGTGGCCGAACAGGGAGCGGGCTCACAGCTCAGGAACGGGGCTCTTCCTCGAAGCTGGCGAAGTACGCGGCCGCCATGTCCTCGTCGGCGTGACCCTGGGCGGCGGCGCGGTGGAGGCGTTCCGCGGTGGCGGCGGCCACGTCGAGGCGCACGCCGTTCTTCTCACCGGCCCGCACGATCAGACGGGCGTCCTTCTCCGCGGTCGCCACCGCGAAACTGGCCGGGGTCAGCTTGTCGTTCAGGATGACGTCGGCCTTGGCGCGCAGATACCCCATGTCGAGCGGGCCGCCGCCGATGAGATCGAAGAAGTTCTGCGGGTCCACGTCCAGGGCCCGGGCCAGGGCCAGGACCTCGCCGCCCGCGGCGGTGACCGCGAGGACCCAGCTGTTGACCACCAGCTTCAGACGGGTGGAGCTGCCCGCCGCACCGTCCTCGCCCGTCCACAGGGTGCGGGCGCCGACGGCGTCGAAGACGGGCGTCACGGTGTCCCGGCCCTCGGCGGGACCCGCGGCGAGGACGGTCAGCTGCCCGGCCTCCGCGGGCTGGCGGGTACCCAGCACCGGGGCGTCGTAGAAGACCAGGCCGTGCTCCCGGGCGACGGCCGCCAGGTCGCCGACGTCCTCGATCCCCGCGGTGGTCGACTGGGCCCAGACGATGCCGGAGCGCAGCCCGGAGGCGGCCTCCCGCATGACGTCGAGCACGGCCTTGCCGTCGTACAGCATGGTCACGACGACGTCCGCGCCCCGCACGGCCTCGGCGGGGGTGTCGGCGATGTGCGCGCCGTCGGCGGCCAGCGGCTCGGCCTTGGCGCGGGTGCGGTTCCAGGCGCGGACGGTGTGTCCGGCGCGGGCGATGTTGCGGGCCATCGCCGCACCCATGATCCCTGTGCCCAGGACGCTCACGGTGAGCTTGTCTGTCATGACGTCAACTTCCTGATCCGTACGGTGGGTAGTGCGCGCTTCCTATGCTCGCTCAGGCGCGCGCCCGCGGCGCCACGGACAAGGCGGCCCGTAGCGCCCGCCGGCGTGCAGCATCAGCACTGTCCCCACGACCACCAGCCCCGCCGTACGCGATGTGGATGGCGGCGGGAGCGAAGAGGTACGGCCACGCGCGCGGCGCGGGAAAGACCGTGACCGTGGTCATGGCAAGCCCGATGAGCATCCCACCGCCCGCGATCAGCGTGAAGCCGTCCGCCTTGTCGGTGATGCGGTGCGCGATCGCGTTCCAGCCGGCGTGCGTGACGCGGCGAGCAGCACCGCCACGGTGACCGCCGACGTCACACGGACTGCTCGCGCACATCCACCAGCGTACCGCCCGCGTGGGCGATCAACGTCCTCGGGTCCATCGGGAACACGGTGTACGGGGTGCCCGCCGCGGCCCACACCGTGTCGTGGGCGAGCAGCGAGCGGTCGGCGAGCACGCGTGTCTTCGTACGGTGCCCGAAGGGCGGCACTCCGCCGATCGCGTACCCGGTGGTCTCCCGCACGACGTCGGCCTTGGCTCGGGTCACCTTCTCGGCGCCCAGTTCCTCCCGGACGCGCTCCACGTCCACCCGGGACGCCCCGTCCATGAGGACGACGACGGGCACCCCTCCCCCGAGCCCTACGCTCTGCTCCAGCTGCGGGGACCCCCATGCCGCGAAGATCAACGACTTGCAGATCTGACCGAGGTCGCACCCGATCGCGGCGGCGGCCTCGGCGGCGGTACGGGTGGCGTCCGGGAATCGCCGGATCCGTCCGTGGAGCTCACCGAGCCCGAGCTCTTCGAGGGCCTCGGCGAACCGTGGATGAGCTCCGGCATTCTCAGCGTCGGTCGTCGTCATGAACGGCAGGCTAGCCGCCGGTCACGTGGGTCACGAATGAATTCCGTCCGCCGCCGGCACCGGCGGACAGGGGCCGCCCCTACGGCCGTACGCCGACTGCCGCGCCACCTCGCCGCGATGGCACGGCAATCCGCATCCGTGAAGCGGGCCTCAGACCCCTACCAGCTCCCGGTCCTGATCCGCGTCCGGGTCCCTGCGGCCACCACCGGCCTGCGCACGCAGCCCCTCACCCTCCACGTCCACGTTCGGCAAGGCACGGTCCAACCACTTCGGAAGCCACCAGGCCTTCCGGCCCAGCAGCGCGAGGACCGCCGGGACGAGCGCCATCCGCACCACGAACGCGTCGAAGAAGACCGCGATCGCGAGACCGAAGCCGATCATCTTGATCATGGACTCGCTGGAGCCGATGAAGCCGGAGAAGACGGCGATCATGATGACGGCGGCCGCGGTGACGACCCGCGCGCCGTGCCGGAAGCCGGTCACGATCGCCTGACCCGGGGTCTCCCCGTGGACATACGCCTCGCGCATCCGGGTCACGAGGAAGACCTCGTAGTCCATCGCCAGGCCGAAGACGACGCCCACCATGAAGATCGGCATCATCGACATGATCGGACCCGTCTCCTCGACCCCCATCAGGCCGGACAGCCAGCCCCACTGGAACACCGCGACCACCGCGCCGAGCGCCGCCATCACCGAGAGCAGGAAGCCGAGCGCCGCCTTCAGCGGGACCAGGATCGAACGGAAGACCACGATCAGGAGGAGGAAGGCGAGGCCCACGACCAGCGCCAGATACGGGACCAGCGCGTCGTTCAGCTTCTGCGACACGTCGATGTTCATCGCCGTCGAACCCGTGACCAGCAGCTCCGCGCCCGTGTCCGCCTTGATGCCGACACCTGCGTCACGGATGCCGTGCACCAGGTCCTCGGTCGTGGTGGAGGAAGGCTTGGAACCGGGGATGACGGTGATCGTCGCCGTGTCACCGGACTTGTTGTAGGTCGCCGGCGTCACCGTCACGACGTCCTTCAAGCCCTTGATGTCGTCGGTCACCGTCGCGACCGCCGCCTTCGGATCGTCGCTCGCCTTCGCGTCGACCACGACCATCAGCGGCCCGTTGAAGCCGGGGCCGAAGCCCTCCGACAGCAGGTCGTACGCCCGGCGCTGCGTCGTTGACGTCGGCTGCGAACCGTCGTCCGGCAGGCCCAGCTCCAGCTTCGACGCCGGAAGGGCCGCGGCACCGAGTCCGACGACGCCCAGCAGCAGGACGGCGACCGGACGGCGCACGACGAAGCTCGCCCAGCGCGTGCCCATGTTCGGCCGGTCCTTCTTGGCGGCGGTCCGGCCGCCGCCCAGCAGCTTGCTCTTCTCGCCCGCCGGCTTGACCTTGCGGCCCGCGTAGCCGAGCAGCGCCGGGATCATCGTCAGTGCGATCAGGACCGCGATGGCTACCGTGCCCGCCGCGGCGACACCCATCTTCGTCAGCATCGGGATGTTCACGACCGCGAGACCCACCAGTGCGATCACGACCGTCAGACCCGCGAAGACCACCGCCGATCCCGCCGTGCCGACCGCGCGGCCCGCCGCCTCCTCGCGCTCGCGGCCCTCGGCCAGCTCGGCCCGGTAGCGGGAGACGATGAACAGCGCGTAGTCGATGCCGACCGCAAGGCCGATCATCATCGCCAGCGTCGAGGTGGTGGAGCCCAGGTTCAGCGCGCTCGCCAGCGCCGTGATCGTGGAGACGCCGATGCCGACGCCGATCAGGGCCGTGAGCAGGGGCAGTCCGGCCGCGACCAGCGAGCCGAAGGTGATGATGAGGACGACGGCGGCGACCGCGATGCCGATGACCTCCGTGGCACCCGTCTCCGGTACCGCCGACAGCGCGTCACCGCCGATCTCGACGGTCAGCCCGCCGTCCCGCGCGTGCTGCGCGGCCTGTTCCAGAGCGTCCTTCGAGGCGTCCTGCAGCTCCATGCCGGAGACTTTGTACTTCACCTGCGCGTAGGCGATCGAGCCGTCCTTGCTGACGGCGTGCGCGGTGAACGGGTCGGCGACGGAGGTGACCTCCGAGCCGTCACGCAGCTCCCTGACCGTCTCCTTGACGACCGCCTTGTTGTCCTTGGCGGTCACCTTCTCCCCGCCCGGCGCCTTGAAGACGACGCGTGCGGTGGCCCCGTCGGCACTCATGCCGGGGAAGCGCTGTTCCAGCAGGTCGAAGGCCTGCTGCGCCTCCGTGCCCGGGATGGAGAAGGACGAGGAGCCCGCTGCGGGGGCACTGGCTGCGCCGACGCCCGCGAGCGTCAGCAGCGCCACCCAGATCAGGGCGACGAAATGCCGGCGCCGGAAGGCGAGCCGGCCGAGTTTATAGAGGAATGTGGCCACGAGGGCGTACTCCCGGTCAGGTCGTGGGGTATTCAGGGCAGGGGTGATCAGCCCGACGACGTGAGCGGTGACGTCAGGAGGGGGCTAGCTCGGGGGACTGCTCAGGTGGTGGGCACGCCGAGGGCGGGGAGGACCACGGCGTCGACGTACGACTTGAGGAAGGCCTGTGTCGGCGGCTGGTCGTCGATCAGCGCACGGGTGACGAACCCGCCGATCAGCATGTGCACCAGGAAGTCCAGTGCCGGGCAGTCCGCACGGATCTCGCCCCGGTCGATGGCGCGCTGCAGCACGCGCTGCAACCCGGCCATCTCGGGTTCGATCAGCAGCTCCCGAAACGCCTGGCGCAGGTCGTCGTTGTGGTGCATCGCCATGGCGACGCCCCGCATCAGGGCGGAGTTCTGCTCCATGACGCAGTCGTCCTCACGCGCCAACAGGGCGCGCAGATCGCCCCGTAGCGAACCGGTGTCGATCGCGTCGACGGGGCCCGGCTTGCCGTGCCGGATGGCCTTCACCACCAGCTCGGCCTTGCCGCCCCACTGACGGTAGAGCGTCGCCTTGCTGGACCGCGTGCGGGCGGCCACGGCGTCCATCGTCAGGGCGTCGTAGCCGACCTCCCGGAGCAGGTCGAGCACGGCCTCGTACAACTCGGCCTCGCGTTCGGGGGTGATCCGACTGCGACGCCCCGGTGCAAGCACCGGCTCCACCGGAGCGGCTGACGCCACGCCCCTGGATGCCTCAGCCACCTGACTCACCTTCCTGCTCCGCGCCCGGAGCCGCAGGACGCCGAACGACACGGTTTCGTACGTCAGTGACGATACCCCGACGAGCAAGCGAAACGAAACCGTTTCGTACGTGTCTTGAATCACGGGCCCGGCGCTCAACCGGCGGACGGGCCCGCAACCCACCCGGCCGTACGAGTTGCCGTGCCCCGTCCACGGGAAAAGCATGGGTAGGTGAGCGATGCGAGCGATGTGTTCGAAAACGCACCCGGCTACCTCCGCTTCCCGCATCTGCACGGCGACCGTCTGTGCTTCGCCGCCGAGGACGACCTGTGGGTGGCCCAGGTGGACGGCTCCGGCCGCGCCTGGCGGCTCACCGTCGACCGTACGAAGATCGGCCATCCGCGCTTCTCGCCCGGCGGACGGCTCATCGCGTACACGAGCTGGCGCAGCCTGGTCCCGGAGATCCATCTGACCCCGGTGGACGGCGGCCCCGGCCGACGGCTCACCTACTGGGGCAGCAGCGACACGCGCGTGTGCGGCTGGACCCCGGACGGCCACATCCTCGCCGTCGCCTCGCACGGCGAGCCCTTCTCGTACTTCACCTGGGCCTACAAGGTCACCACCGACGGCGACCCCGGCGGCAAGCTGCCCTGGGGTCCGGTCTCGGACATCGCCGTGGCCGACATCGAGGGCGAGCACAAGACCCTGCTGCTGACCGGCACCCCGCCGCACGAACCGGCCTCCTGGAAGCGCTACCGCGGTGGCGCCATGGGCCGGTTGTGGCTGCACGGGCAGCGGCTGCTAGCCGACCTCGAAGGCCATCTCGACTCGCCGATGTTCGTGGACGGGCGGATCGCTTTCCTCTCCGACCATGAGGGCATCGGCAACCTGTACTCGTGCGCGTACGACGGCACCGACCTGCGCCGCCACACCGACCACGACGCCTTCTACGCCCGCCACGCCTCCAGCGACGGCATGCGGGTGGTGTACCAGTGCGCGGGCGACCTGTGGATCGTCGACGACCTCTCCCCCGACTCGATCCCGCGCCGCCTCGACATACGCCTGGGCGGACCGCGCGCGGGGCGCCGCCCGTACCAGGTACCGGCCGCGCAGCACGTGGACGGGATCTCGGTCGACGAGACAGGGCGGGCCAGTGCCGTCGTCGTCCGCGGCAGCCTGTACTGGCTCACGCACCGGGACGGCCCCGCCCGGACGATCACGGACACCCCCGGCGTACGGGTCCGGCTTCCGGACATGCTCGGCGTGGGCGCACAGGTCGCCTACATCACGGACGCGGAGGGCGACGACGCGATCGAGATCGCGTATCTGCCCCGTGCCTCGGGCGACCGCGTGCCACGCCGACTGGCCTCCGGCGAACTGGGCCGCGTACTGGAGATGGTGGCGGACCCGCAGGGTGAGCGGCTCGCGATCGCCTCGAACGACGGGCGGCTGCTGCTGGTCACCGTCTCCGAGGAGGCGGTCGCCGCCGCGGGGACGGAGCGGCCGGACGAGCAGGAGGAGCCGGAGAAGCCAGAGGAGCCGGAGAAGCCAGAGGAGTCGGAGAAGCCAGAGGAGTCGGACGGTGCGGTCACCGAGCTGATCCGCTCGATCAACGGGCCGGTGCGGGACCTGGCCTTCTCCCCGGACGGGGCGTGGCTGACGTGGTCGCATCCGGGGATAGGCCGGTCGCTGCGGCGGATCAAGATGGCCCGGATCAAGGACCGGCTGATCGTCGACGTCACGAACGGCCGCTTCGAGGACGAGAACCCGGTGTTCACCCGGGACGGGCGCTACCTGGCGTTCCTGTCCTGGCGCGGCTTCGACCCGGTGTACGACGTGCACACCGGCGACCTGTCCTTCCCGCTCGGCTGCCGCCCGTATCTGGCCCCCCTCTCCTCGGCGACCCCCTCCCCCTTCGCGCTGAACCCGGAGGGACGGCCCGCGGCCGGCGGGCTCGACCCGCTGGAGGAAGAAGAGGGCGACGGCGTGGTGACGGTCGAGATCGAGGGACTGGAGAACCGGGTGACGCCGTTCCCGGTCGCGGCATCGAAGTACTCGGAGCTGCGCCCGGTCGCGGGCGGCGGGCTGGTGTGGCTGCGCTGGCCGATCTCGGGTGCGCTCGGCGAGACGTTCGTGAACCCGGACGACACCTCCGGCCGCCCGACCCTGGAACACTTCACCATCAGCAAGGCGAAGAAGTCCGAACTGGTCGGCCATCTGGACTGGTTCGCGGTGAGCGGGGACGGCACACGGCTCGTCGTCGTCGACGAGGGCGATCTGCGGGCGGTCCCGTCGACGGAGTCCGGCGACACCGACACGACGGTCTGGATCGATGCGCGCCGCATCATGCACGAGGTGGACCCCGGGGCCGAGTGGCGGCAGGCCTACGCGGAGGCGGGGCGGCTGATCCGGGCGTACTTCTGGGAGCCGGACATGTGCGGGATCGACTGGGACGCGATCCTGGCGCAGTACCGCCCGCTGGTCGAACGGGTCGCGTCGCCGGACGAGTTCGCGGACCTGCTGCGCGAGGTACTGGGCGAGCTGGGCACGTCGCACGCCTATGTGTCGCCGGCCCGGCGCAACGAGGGTCCGGCGCACTACCAGCGCTACCAGGGCCTGCTGGGCGCCAACTTCGTCCGCCGTGACGGAAGCTGGGTGGTCAAACGGATCCTGCCGGGCGAGTCGTCGGACTCGAAGGCGCGCTCGCCGCTGGCGGGCGCGGGGATCCGGGAGGGAGCCGTCCTGACCCATGTGGACGGGCGGCCGGTGGACCCGGTGACAGGGCCGTATCCGTTGCTGGCGGGGGCGGGCGGCACGACGGTGGAGCTGACGTTCGTCCCGGCGGAAGGGGAGGGCGGCCCCCGTCGTGTGGCCGTGATCCCCCTCATCGACGAGCGGCCGTTGCGCTACCAGGACTGGGTGGCCAAACGCCGAGAGGTCGTACGGGAGTTGAGCGGCGGCCGCTGCGGATACCTGCACATCCCGGACATGGGAGGTTCGGGCTGGGCGCAGTTCAACCGGGACCTGCGGATGGAGGTCTCCCGGCCCGCGCTCATCGTGGACGTGCGCGGCAACGCGGGCGGCCACATCAGCGAGCTGGTCATCGAGAAGCTGACGCGCAAGATCCTGGGCTGGGACCTGACGCGCAACGCCCAGCCGGTGTCGTACACCTCCAACGCCCCCAGGGGACCGATCGTGGCGCTGGCCGACGAGGCGACGTCCTCCGACGGCGACATGATCACGGCGGCCATCAAACTGCTGGAACTCGGCCCGGTGGTGGGCTCGCGCACCTGGGGCGGCGTGGTCGGCATGACGGGCCGCCACCGCCTGGGCGACGGCACGGTGATCACGGTCCCGATGAACGCGGCGTGGTTCGAGGAGTACGGCTGGTCGGTCGAGAACCGGGGCGTGGAACCGGACCTGGAGATCCTGCGCACCCCCCTGGACTGGGCCGAGGGCCGCCACAGGCAGCTGGACGACGCGGTGGGACTGGCCCTGGACCTCCTCCACACCCACCCACCGGCGACTCCCCCGGACTACAGGGAAGTCCCCGACCGAATCCGCCCGAAACTGCCCCCGAGGACGACGGGTTGATCGCGCTGCGGGCATGCGTTCTGCAGAGCGGAAGCACGCAAAGAGTGGGGACCCCCAAAAGTGGCACGAAAAGTGGGGCACCCTCAAAGAGGGCACCCCACTCACGGCCGAAGCCGAGCGCAGTGACTAGGCGTCGTAGTCCTGGTTGAAGCGGTCCTCCGCCTCATCCCGCAGCCGCCGCGCCTCGTCCTGCGACTGACGACCGCGTTGCGGGTTCTGCTGGGACTGCTGGGACTGCCGTCCACGCTGCTGGGCCTGCTGCTTGGCCTGGTCCGCCTTCTGCTTGGCCTGCTGCTTCGCCTGCCCGGACTTCTCCTGGAACTGGTCCTTCATGCCCATGTGTGTTCACTCCCGTAGTGGGTGAGGGGATTGGGCCTCGACCAGACTGACACGCACGGACAAAGCACGCATTTCGATCAGTTACGCAGCGTACCGCGCTGCTGCTCATCGGCCTCTCCGCCGGCCCCCACCAGCCCCGTCCGCACCCCCTTGAGCCGCGGCTCGAACCTCCGCATCTCCCGCTGCCCCACCGTCGCGATGATCCCGGGCAGATACCCGCGCACGGCCTGCATCCCGCGCAGCCACGCCTGGCCGTACACATGGCTCGACCGCCGCTCGATCCCGGCCACGATCCGGTCCACCGCCGGTCCCAGCGGATACGTCTTGTTGGACGGCCACGGCAGCCGCTGCCGCAGTTCCCGCATCACCTCGTCCCGGTCGGCGCCGCGCACCATGTCCGTGTCGGTCCACGACAGATACCCGACCCCGACCCGTACGCCCTTGTGTGCGACTTCGGCACGCAGACTGTGCGCGTACGCCTCCACACCCGACTTGGACGCGCAGTACGCCGTCATCATCGGCGCGGGCGTGATCGCCGCGAGCGAGGCGATCTGGAGCAGATAACCCCGGCTCTCCGTCAGCACCGGCAGGAAGGCTCGGGCCGTCACCGCCGAGCCGATCAGATTGACCTCGATGACCCGCCGCCACGCCTCGGGGTCGGAGCCGGCGAACGGACCGCCGTTCGCCACACCCGCGTTGGCGACCACGATGTCGACCTTTCCGAACCGCTCCTTCACCCCCCGAGCGACCCGCGTCATCGCCTCGTGGTCGGTGACGTCGGCGTACCAGTGGCCGCTGTCCCCGTACAGCTGCTCCGAGACCTGTTTGAGCTCGTCCGCCTCCAGGCCGACGAGCGCGACCTTCGCCCCGCGCGCCGACAGCTTGCGGGCCAGCAACTCGCCGACACCCCGCGCGGCGCCGGTGACGACCGCGACCTGTCCCTCCAGGCTCACCTTGCTCATGCCCCCTCCTCGATCCGTGCGTCCGCCGCGTAGGCGGTCACGAGTTCCCGGATCTTCCCGGTCACCAGCTCCGGTGCCTCCACCGGTGTCATATGGCCCAGGCCCGGCAGCTCCGTGCTGCCCACGCAGTGCGGCAGCGCGGCGACCAGCGCCCGTGCGTGCACCGGCGGGGTGAGCCGGTCCGCCGTGCCGACCACGACCTCCGTCGGCACCGTCAACTCCCCTACGCCCGCTTCCAGATCCAGTCCTTCGAGCACGCGCGACCAGGCGTGGCGCACCTGACGGGGGCAGGCGTGCACCACGCGCGCACACGCCTCCACCATGGCCGGCGTCGAACCGGCGCCCATGGTCGCGTACTTGAGGATGCGCCGGGCCGCCGGCGTGACGGGCCCGAGCGGGGCACGGGAGCCCAGGACGCGCGCCGTGAACCAGGTGCGTACGCGCCCGGCGGGCAGCGGCACCACAAGCGCCTCGGCGACGAGACGTGCACTTCCGGTGCTGCACAACAGGACGGCCGCCGTGTGCGCCCGGAAGCGGGGGCGTGCGGCCGCGGCCAGCACCGTCATCCCGCCCATGGAGTGCCCCGCGACCACGGCCCTCTCCCCCGGTGCGAGCGTGGCCGCGAGTACCGCCTCCAGGTCGTCGGCGAGTGCCTCCGTGCTGCACAGGGGGCTCGCGGGGCTGCGCCCGTGTCCCCGCTGGTCGTACGCGATCACCCGGTGGTCGGCGGCGAGGTCCCGGATCTGCGCGGCCCAGAAGGCGGTCGAGCAGGTCCAGCCGTGTGCGAGGACGACCGGGGGCGCGTCCTCGGGTCCGTGTACCTCCACGTGCAACCGGGCGCCGTCGGCGGAGCGGACGGTCAGCTCGCGGACGGGGACCGGCGGTGCGTACGGCCCGCTCACGACATGCGCAGGCCGGCTCATGCGCGCGCCTCCACCTTCGTCTCGTCGCAACGCTCGCGCGTCACCGGTGCCTCCGGGCCGCGGACCACCTCGTACTCCGCCAGGTCCACGCGTCGCGTCGCGCCCCGGAACTCCGTGGTCGTACCGGGCCAGATGGTGGTGTTGCGGCCGCTCGCGTCCAGATACCAGCTGGTGCAGCCGCCGGTGTTCCACACCGTGCGCTTCATGCGTTCCTGCACCTTGTGGTTCCAGGCGTCGACGGCACCCGACCGGGCGTCGAGCGCGACCCGGCCGCCGAGGACCTCCAACTGCCGTAGATAGTCGGCCATGTAGTTCAGCTGCGACTCGATCATCAGGATCATCGAGGAGTTGCCGAGCCCCGTGTTGGGCCCGATGATCGTCATCCAGTTGGGGAACCCGGAGGCCGTCGCGCCGCGCAGCGATTTCATGCCCTCGCTCCACACTTCCGCGAGCGTCCGGCCGTCGGCACCGACGACCCGCTCGGCGATCGGCATGTCGGTGACGTGGAAACCCGTACCGAAGACGATCGCGTCGACCTCGGCCTCGGTGCCGTCGGCGGCGACGACGGTGGAGCCGCGGACCTCGCTCAGGCCACTGGCGACCACGTCCACATTGGGCTGCGCCAACGCCGGGTAGTAGGTGCTGGACAGCAGGATCCGCTTGCAGCCGATGCGGTAGTCGGGCGTGAGCTTGGCGCGCAGGGCCGGGTCCTTGATGGCGCGCGCCATATTGCGCTTGGCCAGCTGCTCGACGAAACCGAGCTCCTCCGGATGCTTGGTGAACGCCTGGACCTGCAACTCCCGGATGCCCCAGAGCAGTCCGCGCCGCAGCTGCGTGGTGAAGGGCAGTGCACGGTGCAGCCCGCGTTCCAGGCCGCTGATGGCCCGGTCGACGCGCGGCATCACCCACGGCGGGGTGCGCTGGAAGAGCGTGAGCTTCGCGACGTCGGGCTGGATGGACGGCACGATCTGGATGGCGGACGCTCCCGTGCCGACCATTGCGACCCGCTTTCCGCGCAGGTCGTAGTCATGGTCCCAGCGGGCGGAGTGGAAGACCTGGCCGGGAAAGGAGTCAAGACCGGGTATGTCCGGGATCCTGGGATCGGACAGCGGCCCGGTGGCGGAGACGACGACGTCGGCAGTGAGTGCCCCACTGCTGGTCTCGATCGCCCAGTGCAGCTGCTCCGTGTCCCAAGTCATCAGCTTCACCTCGGAGTTGAAGCGGATGTGCGGGCGCAGCCGGAAGACGTCCGTCACGTGCTCCAGGTAGGCGCGGATGTGCTCCTGCCCGGAAAAGGTGCGCGGCCAGTCGGGGTTGGGCGCGAAGGAGAAGGAGTAGAGATGGGACGGCACGTCACAGGCACACCCCGGGTAACTGTTGTCGCGCCAGGTGCCGCCGACGCCGCCGGCCCGCTCCAGGACGACGAAGTCGGTGACTCCCTCGCGGCGCAACCGCACGGCGGCCCCGAGACCGCCGAACCCGGACCCGACCACCGCCACCCGTACATGAGGCACATGCTCGTGCTCGGCCATCCCGACGCCCCTCCATGCCTGATGTGACCCTGCCAGTGAACACTGGCGCAATGGGAGAGTAGGGCAGGTGCGTACCGATGGGTAGGGGGCGGACGAGGAAAGTTACCCGGGGTACGACGTAGGGTGCGGGGGTGGCAGACGACGGGGAGCGGCGCGAGTACCGCATGGAGGAGCTGGCCAAGGAGGTCGGCATCACGGTCCGCACCCTGCGTTTCTACCGCGAGCGCAAACTGATCCAGCCACCACGCCGCGAGGGCCGCATCGCCTGGTACGACGACACACACCTGGCCCGACTGCGCACGATCTCGGCGCTCCTGGAACGCGGGCACACCCTGAACGGCATCGCGGAGCTGGCCGAGGCGTTCGACCACGGGCGGGACGTGGGCGACCTGCTCGGCCTCGGCGCGCCCACCGAGGAGACCCCGGTCCGCCTCACGCCCGAGGCCCTGGCCGACGTGTTCGGCGCCGAGGCGACCCCCGAGAACCTCGCCGCGGCCCTCGACCTCGGCTACCTCGGCACGGACCGCGGCGAGATCGTCCACATCAGCCGCCGCCTGCTGGACGTCTCGGCGGCCCTGGTCCGCGAGGGCATCCCGCTCGCGGACGTCCTGGCCGCCGCCCGCCGCGTCCGCGAACACGCGGAGGCCCTGGCGGACGTCTTCGCGGACCTGATGACCGCCCACAACCGCTCCGCGGAGGACGCCCAACGCCTGCGCCCCCTGGCGCAGAGCGTCGTGGAGGCGGAACTGTCCCTGGCCCTTGACCGGCGGTTGCGGAAGCAGCCGTAGCGGTTTTACGGGTCGTACACCACGGTCACCGGCGCGTGGTCCGACCACCGCTCGGCATGCGTGGCCGCCCGCTCCACGAATCCCTTGACGGCCTTGGCCGCCAGCCCCGGCGTCGCCACGTGGTAGTCGATACGCCATCCCGTGTCGTTGTCGAAAGCGCGCCCGCGGTACGACCACCACGAGTACGGCCCCTCGGCATCGGGGTGCAGAGCACGGACGACATCGACGTACCCGCCCTGGTTCTGGTCGAAGACGCCGCCCAGCCACTCCCGTTCCTCCGGCAGGAAGCCGGAGTTCTTCTGGTTGCCGCGCCAGTTCTTCAGGTCGACCTCGCGGTGGGCGATGTTCCAGTCGCCGCAGACCACCACCTGCCTTCCGTCGGCGGCGGCCCGCTCCCGAAGGTCCTTCAGGTAGCCGAGGAACTCGGCCATGAACCGCACCTTCTCGTCCTGCCGCGCGGTCCCGACCTCTCCGGAGGGCAGATACAGACTGGCCACGGTGACCCCGGGCAGATCGGCCTCGACGTATCGCCCGCTGCCGTCGAACTCGGCGGACCCGAACCCGACCCGCACATGATCAGGCTCGCGCCGCGTGTAGAGCGACACCCCGGCGCGCCCCTTCGCGACGGCGGGGGCATGGACGACATGCCACCCCTCGGGCGCTCGGACGCTCTCCGGCAGTTGCCCGGGCTCGGCCCGCACCTCCTGAAGGCACAGCACATCGGCGGAGGTTCCGGCGAGCCACTCCACAAAACCCTTCTTCGCGGCGGCGCGCAGCCCGTTCACATTCACGGAGGTCACAGTGAGCACCCGGGAACCATACCGGCACACTGGTAAAGCACCAGTCCCCGAAGTTGCATAGATGTACGATGGTTAGCATGAATATCCGCCGGGTCTCCTTCGACCACCCCGACGCCGTCAAGCTCAACGACCAGGTCCAGGCCGAGTACCACGTGCGCTACGGCGACGGGGGCGATGCCACCCACTTGAACCCGGCGATGTTCGAGCCGCCCGCCGGGCTCTACCTGATCGCGTACGACGCACAGGACCGTCCCGTCGCCACGGGCGGCTGGCGCACCCAGGAGAAGAACCACGAGGGGTACCTTGACGGGGACGCCGAACTCAAGCGGATGTACGTCATAGAGGAGCTGCGCGGCCGCGGCCTGGCGCGCCGCATCCTGGCCGCTCTGGAGGAGGACGCCCGCGCGGCCGGCCGCACCCGCATGGTCCTGGAGACGGGCACCAAGCAGCCGGAGGCCGTGGCCCTCTACACCTCCAGCGGCTACGAACCGTGCGCCAAGTTCGGCTACTACCGCTTCGACGAACTCAGCCTGTGCTTCGCGAAGACGCTGTAACACGCCGCCGGCCGGACCTCGCCCGGGCCCTGTGCGCCGCCCCGCGTCCGTGAACTCTTCGCGGTAGGCGACTGATTCAGCGGTTCCGGGGCGAATGACCTTCGGGCCACTGCTTTGTGAGGAGTGAGCAGGGCTGGACCGACGAGCTGCGTCTGAAGATCCAGGTGTTGCAACGCGGCCAGCGTGCTGTCGGCGGAACCGGGTGTGTCGGGCCATGCGGCACGGGCCGCGGCCAGGTGCGCGCGACGAGGGCCCGCAGGCCGTGGCCGGCGTCCGCGGCCGGCAAGGTGCGGGGTCGGACGGTTCGTGCAGCATCACGTGCGGGGAGCACCGCGGATGGCTTCGCTGCCGGACATCGGCAGGTGCCGCACCGGAGCCCACCGCGGATCTCCCATGCCTGATCGAAGGCTGGTCGGCCCCAGGAGACGCTCGCCCGGTTCGCAAGGACGCTGGGGCTCCGTACCCGGACGAGCTGATAGAACGCGAACGTGATCGCCGGAGAGATCACGCTGCAGATGCCACTCCCCCGCTGCCCCAGATCTCCAGCTCCGCAGGGGACGGGAGTTGGCCAAGCAAGCTGCCGCTGGGCTGTGGATGGACTCCGGCTTCGTGTTCACCACCGCTACGCCGGGCGTTGCGCAAGCTCGGCAAGCACCTTGGGGAGCAAGATCGAAAGTCGTTGCTGTACTTCGCTGCTGTACAACACGTCAGAGCCCCGGTCGGTGTTCACCGACCGGGGCTCTGAGCTGCGTGGACCTGAGGGGATTTGAACCCCTGGCCCCCTCGATGCGAACGAGGTGCGCTACCGGACTGCGCCACAGGCCCTTGCAACGACTGAAACTCTAGCATCCCCATCGGCCTGCCCGGAAATCCGTTCCGCCCTGGTCAACGACAGGAGCGTGGGACGCCGCCGACTCACCGGCGGCTACTCGTTGGCGGCCCGGGGCCGTTCTCCGTCCTCGTACTGGTCGAACAGCGGCGTACGCCCCCGCTCCCGGGACCGACGCGCGGACGCCGCCCGCCGGGCGTCGCTGCGGTCACTGTCCGCGGACTCCGTCGGCTCCTCGGCCCCCGCCGCTGCTTCCCCGGAATCCGGCTCGGCGTCGGCCGCGGACACGGGCGCCGCCGCCTCCGCAGCACTGGACCGGGCGGAGCTCCACGCGTCCGGTGCCCCGAGGTCCATGCTCGGCGTCGCCCGCGGAGCGACCGGGGCGGTCACATACGTCGGCAGCGGTACCGGGACCGGGTCCCAGCTCTCGCCGTGCGCCGGTCTGCGCTCCCTCTCGCGCTGCTGGTCCACCCACTCCGCGTGATCGGTCTGCTCGACGAGCGCCCGGCGGTCGGCCGCGAGCGCGGACAGCCCGGCGTCGCTCTCCGGCTCGGGTGCCTCCTCCGTCTCGTCCGCGTCGGAGCCGACCGGCGGCCGCCGCCTAGGCTGCCGCTCCCGCAGCCGCTGCGCAGCCGCCTCGGCCTGCCGCCGGTCCATCGTGTAGGTGAAACGCTTGCGCTCCTGCGCCCGCAGATACGCGATGTACGCACTCAGCAGCACGGCCGGCACCCCGGGCGCCCACAGGAAGGCGAGCCCGCCGACCGCGGCGACGATCGCGCCGAGCGTGAACGCGAGAAAGAGCACGACGGTCGTGCGCCGTCGGCGCGCGAGCACTTTCAAGCGCCGGGCGCGTGCCATGGCCTCCGCCGAGGAAGCCTTCCGTGCGGCGGGCACACCCTTGCCCGCCGCAGGGCGGGCGCTCTTCGGCTCGGAGGCGGGCGGGGCGCCCTTCGCCGTGCGCTGCGCCCCGGCGGCCTGGGACGGGGCCGGCGTGCCGGACTTGGACGCCCCGGGGCCTCCCGGCTCCTGCCGGGCCGGCGTGCCGGACTTGGACGCCCCGGGGCCTCCCGGCTCCTGCCGGGCCGACGTGCCGGACTTGGACGCCCCCGGGCCTGTCGGCTCCTGCCGGGCCGGTGGCCCCGCCGGCTCCACCCGCGCCCGCGCCTGCTGGCCCGGGGGCATGGCAAAGGCCCGGACGTCCACCGAATCGGTGACGGCGCCCGGCCGGGCACTGGGCTCGCCCTGTTCGGTGGAGCGCGCCCGCAGGTCCTTGGCGTATCGGCGCTCCATGCCCGCCCGTCCGGACAGCAGCCGGATGGCGGTGCTGAAGCGTTCCGTCGGACGAGACTCGTTCAGCTCGTCCTGCCTACGGAGCCACATCGGCACCAAGTAGGCGGCCCAGGCCCCGACGATGACTGCGTAGATGAGGCCGCTGCTGCTCACGCCTCACACGGTAGAGGGGTTTGCGTGAGGCCATCTGCCAATTGCGCCGGTGTGTCGCACGATCTGGCTGATATTTCGAAACTTTTTTGGGACCGATGCGATCAGCGGGCCAACGGGACCGCTAATGCATTGGGCCCGGACGATCGGCACCCGATCAATTTCGAACACATTTTTTATTTGCCGGGGTGCGCCGACTTGCCGGGATCCGTGCTCGTGCCCCGCGCGGGGGAACTCCGACTCTGCGCGCGTGCCTGCTGCGAGCGTGCCCGGCGCCAGCGCGCCAGCAACCCCTCGGGCACCTCTTCCGCGGTGAGCGCGAAGACGAGATGGTCGCGCCAGGCTCCGTCGATGTGCAGATAACGCGGCCGCAGCCCCTCCTCGCGGAATCCGAGTTTCTCCACGACCCGGCGGCTCGGCCCGTTCTCCGGGCGAATACAGACTTCGATGCGGTGCAGCCCGACGGTCCTGAAGCAGTGGTCGACCACGAGCGCCACGGCTGTCGGCATCACCCCGCGGCCCGCGACCGCCTCGTCCACCCAGTAGCCGACGTGCCCCGAGCACATCGATCCCCAGGTGATCCCGGCCACCGTCAACTGCCCGACGAGCCGTCCCTGGTACTCGATGACGAAGGGCAGCATCCGGCCCGCGTTGGCCTCGCTGCGCAGATGCCGGACCATCTGGCGATAGGTCGGCCGGTGGGTGATCGGACCACTGGGCGTGGGCGGCGGAATAGTGGCCTCCCACGGGCGCAGCCAATCCCGGTTGCGTCGGTTGACCTCGCGCCACACCCGCTGGTCGCGCAGCCTTATCGGCCGGAGGACGACATCGCCGTCCACCAGCTCGACGGGCCAGGATGGGCTGTTCAGCTCGCACCCCCACTCGGTCTGGAGCGGTCCTCGCCCACCGGGGGCCCGCCCGTGTCGGACCTAGGGTGGTCACCGCCGCGGATCTGGTCGACGGCATGGACCAACAGGGGTTCCAGGACGGCCAGTCCGTCCTTCACCCCGCCGGTGGATCCCGGCAGGTTCACGATCAACGTCCCGTCGGCGACCCCGGCGAGCCCCCGGGAGAGCGCCGCCGTGGGCACCTTCTCTCTTCCGAACGCTCTGATGGCCTCGGGAATGCCCGGCACCTCGTAGTCGATCATCGCCCGGGTCGCCTCGGGGGTGCGGTCGGTGGGCGAGACGCCGGTGCCTCCGGTCGTCACGATCACGTCGTAGCCGGCGCGGGAGCCCGTCCGCAGTGCGCTCTCCACCGGCTCCCCGTCCGGGACCACCCACGGCCCGTCGACCGCGAAGCCGAACCGTATGAGCGCCTCCGCGATCAGAGGCCCGCCCTTGTCCTCGTACACACCCGCGGCCGCGCGGTTGGAGGCGGTCACCACCAGGGCCGCGTACGGTGCCGACAGGGCGCCGCCGGTCGGCGGCCCGTCCGGTGCCGTCATTCCCGGCTCCAGTCGCCCGACTTGCCGCCCGTCTTCTCCTCCACACGCACGTCCGTGATCACCGCACCCTTGTCGACCGCCTTGACCATGTCGATCACGGTCAGTGCCGCGACACTGACCGCGGTGAGCGCCTCCATCTCGACACCCGTGCGGTCGGTCGTCTTCACGGTGGCCGTGATCTCCACGGCGTCGTCCGCGACCGACAGATCAAGCTTCACACCCGACACCGACAACGGGTGGCACAGGGGGATCAGGTCCGGTGTGCGCTTGGCGCCCATGATGCCCGCGATACGCGCGGTGGCGAGAGCGTCGCCCTTGGGAACGCCCTGGCCACGCAAGAGCTCGATCACGCGCGGCGAGACCAGCACGCGACCGCTGGCGCGCGCGGTGCGCGCGGTCACGTCCTTCCCGGAGACGTCTACCATGCGGGCGGCCCCCGCGTCGTCGATGTGGGTCAGTCTGTCCTGCGTGCTCATGTGCTGCGGCGCTCCCGGTCCGGGCCCGGCGCGGTGCGGCGCGCGGGCCTGTTGTGCGCGACACGGTACCGCCAACTCGGCGCGATCAGCCTGGCAAGGTCCGATGACCGGACGGCCGACCCAGGCCCGACGCCCCAGCCCATGGGCTCCGGGCCGGGCGAAGCCCCCGAACCGGGACACTCGGACGGAGGGAATCCCCCGCACCCCATGCTTCGGGGCAGGGCTCCCGGCCGCGGCACTCCGCCGGAGCCACACCCCGGAGACGGCAGATCGCAGGGCGATCTCCCGGAAACGGCCGCGCGCCGGGCGACGTCCCCGCACGGGACGCCCCGCCGCGCGAGGCCCGGAGACACGGCCGCCCAGCCCGGCGGCCCCCACGGCCCGGACACCGAACCAGCGGGGTCCAGGCGCCACAGGCTCGGGCGGTCAGCCGAGGAGGACCACCTCGACCTCGGTACCCGGCTCGACGGACGTGTCGTCCTCGGGGACGACGATCAGCGCGTCGGCCTGCGCGAGGGCCGCGATCAGATGGGAGCCGGCGCCGCCGACCGGGGTCACCGTGCCGTCGGCGTACTTCCCGCGCAGGAACTGCCTTCGGCCCGCGGGCGAGGTCAGCGCCTTGTCCGTCCGGAGGACGGCCCTGACCCGGGGCCGGTGCACGTCCTTGAGACCCATCAGGGTGCGGATCGCGGGGCGTACGAACAGTTCGAAGGAGACATACGACGACACCGGGTTGCCCGGCAGCGCGAGCAGTGGGGTGTGATCGGGGCCGATGGAGCCGAAACCCTGGGGCTTGCCGGGCTGCATGGCGAGCTTGCGGAACTCGACGCCGCTGCCGGGCTCGTCCTCGTCCCCTACGGAGGAGAGAGCCTCCTTGACGACGTCGTACGCCCCCACGCTCACCCCTCCGGTGGTGACCACGAGGTCGGCGCGGACGAGTTGGTCCTCGATGGTGGAGCGGAGCGTGTCGGCGTCGTCGGCGACCGCTCCGACCCGGTAGGCGATGGCTCCGGCGTCCCGCGCGGCCGCGGTGAGGGCGAAGCTGTTGGAGTCGTAGATCTGGCCGACCGCCAGTTCCTCGTCGGGCTGGACGAGTTCGCTGCCGGTGGACAGCACGACCACGCGCGGGCGCGGGCGCACGCGTACCGTGCCGCGCCCGATCGCGGCGAGCAGTGCGATCTGCGACGACCCGAGCACGGTGCCTGCCGCGAGGGCGAGGTCGCCGGCCTTCACGTCGCTGCCCTTCTCTCGCACGTGCGCGCGTGCCTCGGCCGGGCGGTGCACGCGCACCTGCCCGGTGGCGCCCTCGGGCGACAGGCTGCGGGCCCGCATCCCGGAGACGGGGCCGCCGCCCATCCCGCCGTCGGTCCACTCGACGGGGACGACGGTCTCGGCACCGGGTGGCAGCGGGGCGCCGGTCATGATGCGCGCGGCCTCGCCGGGCCCCACGTGGAGCAGGTCGGCAGCGCCCGCCGCGACGTCCCCGACCACCGTGAGGACGGCCGGGAACTCCTCGCTCGCACCCGCGACATCCGCGACGCGCACCGCGTACCCGTCCATCGAGCTGTTGTCGAACGGCGGCAGGGAGACCGGCACCGTGACGTCGTCGACCAGGAGACAGCCCTGGGCGTCGAGCAGCTGCAGCTCGATGGGTTCCAGGGGGCGGACGGCAGCGAGGATGTCCTCCAGGTGTTCGTCCACCGACCAGAGGTGGTCCTGGCCGGCGGGGCGGGTCGCGGCGGGGCTCAAGATCGCTACATCTCCTCGGCTACGTAACTGCGAAGCCAGGTCCGGAAGTCCGGGCCCAGGTCTTCACGTTCGCACGCGAGTCTGACAATGGCACGCAGGTAGTCGCCACGGTCCCCGGTGTCATAGCGGCGGCCCTTGAAGACGACGCCGTGCACGGGGCCGCCGACCTTCTCGTCCTCGGCGAGCTGCTGGAGGGCGTCGGTGAGCTGGATCTCGCCGCCGCGGCCCGGCTCGGTCTTGCGCAGTATGTCGAAGACGTGCGGGTCGAGGACGTAGCGGCCGATGACCGCGTAGTTCGACGGGGCGTCCGCGGGATCCGGCTTCTCGACCAGGCCGGTCACCTTGACGACGTCGCCGTCCTCGGTGGGCTCCACGGCCGCACACCCGTAGAGGTGGATCTGCTCCGGCGCGACCTCCATGAGCGCGATGACGCTGCCGCCGCGCTGTTCCTGTACCTGGACCATGCGGGCCAGCAGGGGGTCGCGCGGGTCGATCAGGTCGTCGCCGAGGAGGACGGCGAAGGGCTCGTGGCCGACGTGCGGGGCGGCGCACAGGACGGCGTGCCCGAGGCCCCTGGGGTCGCCCTGGCGGACGTAGTGCATGGTGGCGAGGTCGCTGGACTCCTGGACCTTCGCGAGCCGTCCGGCGTCACCCTTCTTCTGGAGGGCCGACTCGAGCTCGTAGTTGCGGTCGAAGTGGTCCTCGAGGGGGCGCTTGTTGCGGCCGGTGATCATCAGGACGTCGTCGAGCCCCGCGGACACGGCCTCCTCGACCACGTACTGGATTGCGGGCTTGTCAACGACCGGCAGCATCTCCTTGGGGGTGGCCTTGGTGGCCGGCAGGAACCGGGTGCCGAGGCCTGCTGCGGGAATGACAGCCTTGGTGATCCTGGGGTGCGACTCAGTCATGCCCGCCACCATATCCGGTGCCTATGTGCGGAATCTGTGGCCTCGGTCAATTCGCTCTCATATGAGCGCATTAAGGAAGGTAGGGCAGTGAGCTGTGGTTCCCATGGAACACGAGGCCGAGCCTGGCAAGCGTATGTTGCGGCGAGGATTCCTCGAGGTGAGGGACAGGTTGACGTCGGATGACGTCGGGGAGGCGGCAGCCGCACTCGCCGAGCGGGCGCTGGAGCTGCCGGAGCTGGCACAGGCGCGCACGGTGGCCGCGTACGTCTCCGTGGGGAGCGAACCCGGCACCCTGGCGCTCCTGGACGCACTGCGCGCGCGGGGCGTGCGCGTGCTGCTCCCCGTACTCCTCCCGGACAACGACCTCGACTGGGGTGCCTACGCCGGGCCGGACTCCCTCGAACGCGTCCGGCACGGCGGGAGGATGGCCCTCCTGGAGCCCGCGGGCGAACGCCTGGGCCCGGAGGCCGTAGGACAGGCCGACGCCGTGCTGCTGCCCGGGCTGGCGGTCGACGCCCGGGGCATGCGCCTCGGGCGCGGCGGGGGCTCGTACGACCGCGTACTGGCCCGTCTGGAGCGCGAGGGTGCCGATCCCGCGCTGGTGGTCCTCCTGTACGACGCGGAGGTCGTCGAGCACGTCCCCGAGGAGCCGCACGACCGTCCCGTGCACGCGGTGGTGACCCCGTCGGGCGTGCGCCGCTTTCGCAAGCCCTCCGGCAGGCACTGAGGGATCCGGAGCGCCAAGCGGCCCTCCACGCGCGCATGGAGGGCCGCTTTCACGACACGGCGTCCGTCAGGGCTTGAGCACCAGGGTGTCGGCCGTGTTCTTGTCGACCGCGTACTTCGAGAACTCCCACGGCAGCAGTTCGCCCGCGGCCCACTTGTCCGTCTGGTCGGTGTAGTGGGCGCTGTAGGCGTGACCGGAGGCGCCGGAGAGGTTGATCCACTTCGACTTGTCGAGGTCGTCCAGGTTGACCACCATCCGCATCGACGGCACCCAGACGACGCCGTAGCCGCCCGCCGCGTTCCAGCCGGTGGCGTTCACGGTCGCCTCACCGCCGTCGAGCTTCCAGGGACCGCGGTTGAGCATGTACTGCAGCACCCCGGGGCCGTCCGTGCCCAGCGTCTGGTTCTTCAGGAACAGACGGTGCAGCCGGCCCCAGCTCCACGTGTCGACGTCCTTGCCGAGCTTGGCGGTCAGCTCCCAGCGCGCGTCCGTCATGGCGCGAGCGAACAGCTCGTCGCGCGTCGTGGTGGCCGCCTGGGTGCGCGTCTTGGGTGTCTGCCACCAGTCGTTCTTCGGGTCGTCGATGATGGTGCGCACCACCTCGAACCAGCGGTCGCCACCGTCCGGCTGTGCCTGGTCCGCGTCGCGCTCGCCGCACTCGCGCACCTTCTGGTCCTCGTCCGCGGGCCCGGTGGTACCGGTCGGCTCGACCCACAGACACTGACCCTTGACCCGCAGCTCCTTGGGCAGCTTGTTGCCGAAGGCGAGCTTGAGGATGTTGCGCCAGACGGCGTTGAAGTACGCGGCGGCCGCCGAGTCGGCGTCCTGGGTGTAGTCCCAGCCCTCCAGCAGCTTCTGCGTCTCACGGACGTTCTTGTCGGCGACGTCGATCTTGAGCAGCTTGGGCACCAGCAGCTTGGCGATCTCGCTGCTGCTGTCGAGCTGCATCTGCCGCATGTCGTCCGTCGAGATCTTCCCGCCGCCCTTGATCTTCGACTCGATCAGGTCGGTGATCCGCTGGCTGCGTGTGCCGTAGCCCCAGTCCGTCGTGAGCGTGTAGGGGTACTTGTCCTTGTCGATCACGGCCTGGTTGGCGGTGACGATGTAGCCGCGCTTCGGGTTGAACTCGTACGGCAGCTCCGCCTGCGGAATGTAGGGGCCCCAGGCGTAGCTGGAGTCCCAGCCGGGCGCCGGGATCGAGCCGTCGTGGTTCTTCGAGCGCGTGGGGATCCTGCCCGGCAGCTGGTAGCCGATGTTTCCCTTGGTGTCGGCGTAGACGAGGTTCTGCGAGGGCACGTCGAAGGACCTGGACGCCGCACGGAACTCGTCCCAGTCGGACGCCTTGTCCATTTCGAACACGGCGTCCATGGAGTTACCGGCGTCCAGGGCGGTCCAGCGCAGCGCGATGCCGTAGCCGTCGCCGCGGTCGGGCGCCGCAGTATCGACGGTGGCCTTCTTGCCGACCTTGACGAGCTCGTCGTCGCGGTCGGACAGCAGCGGGCCGTTGTTCGTCTCACGGACGACGATCTTCTTGGAGTCGCTGCCGGCGACCTTGATCGTCTCGGTGCGGGTGGTGAACGGGCGCACCTTGCCGTCGTAGAGGTAGCCGTCACCGGACAGCTTCTCCAGGTACAGGTCGGTGACGTCGACGCCGGAGTTGGTCATGCCCCAGGCGATGTTCTGATTGTGGCCGATTATCACGCCGGGCATGCCCGCGAAGGTGTACCCCGTGACGTCGTACTGGCACTTGCTGGAGACCGTGGTGCAGTGCAGCCCCATCTGGTACCAGACCGACGGCAGCGAGGCCGACAGGTGCGGGTCGTTGGCCAGCAGCGGCTTGCCGGTGATGGTGTGGTTGCCGGCCACGACCCAGGAGTTGGAGCCGATGCCGTTGCCGTTCACGCCCACCGCGGTCGGAACGTCGTCCAGGACGTTGTAGAGGCCCGCCAGCTGGCTCTGCAGGGCCGAGGAGGCCGAGGTCGACGTGGAGGTCCCGGTCGTCGACTGCGTGCCCGTCGAGCCGCTCTGCTCGAACGTCTTGGTGAGGGCGTCGTACTGGCCCTGCTGGACGATCGGCTTGTTGCGGCTGTAGGGGTACTCCGGGTACAGGTCCGCGATCTGCTTCGGGCCCAGACGGCTGGTCATCAGGGAGCGGTCGATCTCGTCCTGCATGTTTCCGCGCAGATCCCAGGCCATCGCCTTGAGCCAGGAGACCGAGTCGACCGGGGTCCACGGCTCGGGCTTGTAGTCGTTGGCCAAGCCCAGGGCCGCGTACTCCAGGGAGATGTCCTTGCCGTTCTTGCCCTTCAGATAGGCGTTGACCCCCTCGGCGTACGCCTGGAGGTACTTCTTCGTGGAGGCCGACAGCTTGGTGTCGTACTCCTTCTGCGCCACCCCGTCCCAGCCGAGGGTCCGCAGGAACTCGTCGTTCTTGACCTGGCCTTTTCCGAACATCTCGGACAGGCGCCCGGACGTCATGTGGCGGCGCACGTCCATCTCGTAGAACCGGTCCTGCGCCTGGACGTAGCCCTGCGCCATGAAGAGGTCCTCGTCGGACGAGGCATAGATCTGCGGGATCCCGTAGCCGTCACGCTTGACGTCGACCGGGCCCGACAGGCCGTCCAGGGTGATCGAACCCTTGGTCTGCGGGAAGGAGGCGCGCACGGTGCTGACGGACCAGTAGCCGCCGTAACCGAAACCTCCCACAAGGATCAGAACCAGGACGATCAGTAGCAGACGGGCTCTGCGCCCCTTCTTCCTGCCGGACTTGCCGGGCTTCTGGCCGGAAGAGGCGGTGGTGTTGGGGGGCATCGCTGTCCTTGCTGTCCTAACACGAGCGGCAGGGCGGGCTGTGCTTTCTACTGAGCGCTGGAGCAACCATAGGCGCAGGGCCCGACCCACCTTGACGCGGAGTCGGGAACCGGACCGGACTGGAGTTCGATCATGAGCCTCGCAACGTCAAGAAAGCGTCAAGAGTTAGGTAAGGTAATGAAGTACCTGTACTGAAGTCCGCGTCGGCACCGGGCTTCACATGCTCGGATTGTGGCGTTCGCATCGCGGCGCCCGGTTTGACGAGAAGGGAACGGCCGCTGACTGTCCACCACCTCAACCAGCTCCTGCTCGTCTGCTCGCTCGTTCTGCTCATCGCGGTGGCAGCGGTTCGCATCTCGTCGCGCAGCGGGCTTCCCAGCCTGCTCGTCTACCTGGGCATCGGCATCACCATGGGCCAGGACGGGGTCGGCGACATCCACTTCAACAACGCCGAACTGACCCAGGTCATCGGATACGCGGCCCTGGTCGTGATCCTGGCGGAGGGCGGTCTCGGCACGAAGTGGAAGGAGATCAAGCCCGTCCTCCCTGCCGCCACCGCCCTGGCGCTCGTCGGCGTCTCAGTGAGCGTCGGCGTCACGGCGGCCGGCGCGCACTACCTGACCGGGCTCGAGTGGCGGCAGGCGCTCATCATCGGAGCGGTGGTGTCGTCGACCGACGCGGCGGCGGTCTTCTCGGTGCTGCGGAGAGTGCCCCTCCCGCCGCGCGTGACGGGTGTCCTGGAAGCCGAGTCCGGCTTCAACGACGCCCCCGTGGTCATCCTCGTCGTCGCCTTCTCCACGGCCGGCCCGGTGCAGCACTGGTACCTGCTGCTGGGCGAGATACTCCTGGAGCTGGCCATCGGAGCCGCCATCGGCCTCGCGGTGGGCTGGCTCGGCTCCTGGGGCCTGCGGCACGTGGCGCTGCCCGCCTCCGGCCTCTACCCGATCGCCGTCATGGCCATCGCGGTCACGGCGTACGCGGCCGGCGCGCTGGCCCACGGCAGCGGCTTCCTCGCGGTGTACCTCGCGTCGATGATGCTCGGCAACGCCAAACTGCCGCACTGGCCCGCGACGCGCGGCTTCGCCGAGGGGCTCGGCTGGATCGCCCAGATCGGCATGTTCGTCCTGCTCGGTCTGCTGGTGACCCCGCACGAACTGGGCGACGACTTCCTGCCCGCCCTCGTCATCGGCCTGGTGCTGACCATGGTGGCGCGGCCGCTGAGCGTGGTGGTGAGCCTGGCGCCGTTCCGGCTGCCGTGGCAGGAGCAGACGCTGATGTCGTGGGCCGGGCTGCGCGGTGCGGTGCCCATCATCCTGGCGACGATCCCCATGGTGAACGGCGTCGACGCAAGCCGCCGCATCTTCAACATCGTCTTCGTCCTCGTCGCCGTCTACACCCTGGTCCAGGGCCCGACACTGCCCTGGCTGGCCCGGAAGCTGCGCTTGGGCGAGGTCCCCGCAGCCTCCGACCTCGGCATCGAATCGGCGCCCCTGGAGCGGCTGCGCGGACATCTGCTGTCCGTCACGATCCCCGAGGGCTCACGGATGCACGGTGTCGAGGTCAACGAACTGCGGCTGCCGGCCGGCTCCGCGGTCACCCTCGTCGTCCGCGACGGCAAGTCGTTCGTGCCGCTGCCGACGACGGTGCTGCGGCGCAGCGACGAACTCCTCGTGGTCGCCACGGACCAGGTCCGCGATGCGGCCGAGAGACGCCTGCGGGCCGTCGGCCAGGGCGGAAAGCTCGCCGGATGGCTGGGCACGACCGGGAACGGCGCGCCGGACCACGGGCATTAAGGGCACGCTTCCGACATTTCACACCTCTGGCTATCCCAGGTGAAGGGCGGCATGGTGCCCCTTTTCACAGGTGACTCCGCCCTTCACCTCTGTACAATCAAGGCGCACCTGATCGAACCAACTCTGCCTGACGCAGAGCTGGCGCGACCGTATGGCGGCCGGGACGCCCCCGCAGCGGGCGCCGGTATCTACCGCAGTCCGCGCAAGAGGACAGCTCTCGGCGCCCCCGCGCTACCAGGCGGCAGAAAGGCACGGGCCGTGGCATCCACGGTCACCTCGACGTCGTCCCGTCCGGGCTACGGGCAGCTGCTGCGCACCCGAGGCGCCTGGACGTTCCTGTTCCCCGGCTTCGCGGCGCGCCAGCCGTTCGCGATGCTCACCATCTCCATCGTGCTGCTGGTGCAGCACACGACCGGCTCGTACGGCGCCGCGGGTGCCGTCGCGGCGGTCACCGGCGTCTCCATGGCCCTGTTCGCGCCCTGCAGCGGCCGGCTCGCCGACCGGTACGGCCAGCGAGCGGTGCTGCTCCCCGGTGTCCTCGTCCATGCCCTGGCGGGTGTGTCCCTGACGGCTCTCGCCCTGACCCACGCACCCTTGTGGGCCCTGTTCGCGGCGGCCGTTCCGACCGGCGCCTCCGTGCCACAGGTCGGTCCCATGGTCCGCGCCCGCTGGGGCGCGAAGCTCCAGGACTCGCCCCTGATGACGACGGCGGCGGCCTTCGAGTCCGTCACCGACGAGCTGACCTTCGTGCTCGGCCCGCTGCTGGCGACGGCCCTGTGCACCACCGTGGCCCCGGCCGCGGGCCTGCTCACCGAGGCGACGCTGACGCTGGTCGGCGGCGTGCTGTTCGCGGCGCAGAGGGGCACGCAGCCGCCCGTCGCCGCCCTGCCGCACGCGCGCGTGGAGCACGCTTCCGCCCTGCGCGTCCCCGGGGTGCGGGTACTGATCGTGGCCTTCCTCGGCATCGGCACCGTCTTCGGCGGCATGCAGGTCTCGCTCGCCGCGTTCAGCCAGTCGCTCGGCGAGCCCGGCCTGAACGGGGTCCTGTACGGAATCTTCGCCGCCGGCAACATGCTCTCCGGCATCGTGTGCGGCGCCGTCGCCTGGGAGGCCGCCCCGCAGCGCCGCCTGGTCGTCGGCTACACGTCCCTCGCGCTGGTCGCCTCCGGCCTGTGGACCGCCCACTCCGTGGTCGTCCTGGCCGGCCTCGGCCTCCTGGTGGGCATGTGCATCGCCCCGGCCCTCATCACCGGCTACACGCTGGTGGAAGCACTGGTCCCGGCCGGTACCCGCACCGAGGCGTTCACCTGGCTGACCGGTGCCGTCGCACTCGGCCAGGCGGCGGCGGTCACGGTGGCCGGACAACTGGAGGACCGCCTGTGGGGCGGCGCCGGATTCCTGGTCCCGATGGCCGGGACGGTGCTGGCGCTGGCGACCCTGGTGTCACTGCGGTCACGGCTGGCGACACGTCCACTCGGCCGCACCGTGGCACGTGGCGTCGGTCACCGCGTGCCACTCACGGTGGACTGATCCCGAGGAATACGACACTATGGATGGTCGTTAGCACTCACTGAGTCAGAGTGCCAGGAGGAAGACAAGTGCCGACCTACCAGTACCAGTGCACCGAGTGCGGCGAGGGCCTCGAGGCGGTGCAGAAGTTCACCGACGACGCCCTGACCGAGTGCCCCAACTGCGGTGGCCGCCTGAAGAAAGTGTTCTCAGCGGTCGGCATCGTCTTCAAGGGCTCCGGCTTCTACCGCAACGACAGCCGCGGCTCCTCCTCCAGCAGCAGCCCGGCCTCCTCGAAGCCGTCGAGCCCCGCCTCATCGACCGGCTCCTCCGCGACCGGCTCCTCCTCGTCGGACTCCGGCTCGTCATCGACGAGCACGTCCTCCAGCTCAGCCGCATAAGGCTCCGCCGACCGGACCCTGCCGTCGTACGACGGCAGGGTCTTCGGGGTCCGCGGGGCCAGCTACTGTGATCGCCATGGAGAACGCAGACATAGGTGTCATCGGCGGTTCGGGCTTCTACTCCTTCCTCGACGACGTGACAGAGGTCCAGGTCGACACCCCGTACGGGGCACCCAGCGACTCCCTCTTCCTCGGTGAGATCGCAGGCCGACGCGTCGCCTTCCTCCCCCGCCATGGCCGCGGCCACCATCTGCCCCCGCACCGCATCAACTACCGCGCCAACCTGTGGGCGCTGCGCTCCGTCGGCGTGCGGCAGGTCCTCGGGCCCTGCGCGGTGGGCGGGCTGCGCCCCGAGTACGGTCCCGGGACACTGCTCGTCCCGGATCAGCTGGTGGACCGTACGAAGGCCCGAACGCAGACCTACTTCGACGGACTGCCGCTGCCCGAGGGCACCGTGCCGAACGTGGTGCACGTGTCCCTCGCCGACCCCTACTGCTCCGCAGGCCGCACGGCCGCGCTGCGGGCGGCGCGCGGGCGGAACTGGGAGCCGGTGGACGGCGGCACGCTGGTCGTGATCGAGGGCCCGCGCTTCTCCACCCGCGCCGAATCGTTGTGGCACCGGGCGCAAGGCTGGTCCGTGGTGGGCATGACCGGCCATCCCGAGGCCGCGCTCGCCCGTGAACTGGAGCTCTGCTACACGTCGTTGACCCTCGTCACGGATCTGGACGCGGGCGCCGAGACAGGTGAGGGCGTCTCGCACGACGAGGTGCTGAAGGTGTTCGCTGCGAACGTGGACCGGCTGCGGGGCGTGCTGTTCGACGCGGTGGCCGGCCTGCCGGCGAACGAGGAGCGGGACTGCCTGTGCAGGACGGCGCTGGGCGGGATGGATCCGGGGTTCGAGTTGCCCTGACCGTGGCGGACGCGGTCGGGGACGCGGAGGTGGTCGCGGACGCGGAGGTGGTCGCGGACGCGGAGGTGGTCGCGGACGCGGAGGTGGTCGCGGACGCGGAGGTGGTCGCGGACGCGGGCGTGCGGAACGTTCCGTTCGAGTGAGCGAGTTGTCCACAACCGGCCGGTAGTCCACGGGCGTCGGCGGACTTCGCCGCGAGGCCTCATCGTGGATCGCGTCCCGATCTCGCGATGCAGGTGGTGATCAGCATGGCCCGGTTCTCTCCCCCCGTACACCCGGCTCACCCGGCCGGTTCCGTGACGCGCACGCACACGGACGTGTCCGTGCACCCACCCCGTGGGAAAGCCTTCGCGCCCCCGCCGTACGGAGACGCCCTGGCGCTTCCACCGTACGGGGACGCGCCGGCGGCCCCACCACACGGGAACGCCTTCGCATCCCCACCGCACGGAGCGGCTCCTGTACCCCCGGCGCACGGGGAAGCCCTCTTACTCCCGCCGGACGCGACGGTGTTCGCAAGCTCGCCGGACATGGACGCCCTGGCTCGTGCGGACACCCCTCCGACGTGCTCGGTGCCGCACTTCGCTCCCGTGCGGGTGCGCGGGGGCAGGCATCAGCTGCGGCGTCTCGTGCGGCACCGGAGGCGAGCCGTGGCCATGGGCCTGGCGGTCACTGCGGCCGCACTCGTGGCGGCGGCTCCCGGCGGCTCCGAGGGCGCACGCGGACATCCGGACGCCGCCGCGCATCCGCCGGCGTCGGCCGAGCCCGCGCGGGAACGGCGCGCGATCGAGATGGTGACGGCACCGGTGCGGATCGCGGACGGGGCGACGGTGCGGCTGCTGCGGCCGGGCACCCGGGTCGACGTGATCGCGGCGGACGGGGACGGCGCCGCGAAGGTCGTGGCGGCCCGGGCGCTTGTCACCCGGGTACCGGACGTCGACCCCACGGAGAACGGCGCGCTGGTCGTGCTCTCCGTGCCGCGCCCCACCGCCGCGCGTCTGGCCGGTGCCGGGGCGACCTCACGGCTGGCGGTGACACTGTGCTGAGCGGGTCGGCTGAGCCCGTGGCCCCGGCGCGTGGCCGCCTTCTCCATGGCATGGGCTGGACAGCCATGGGAAGTGCTGACGTAGGTTGCGGAGCTGTTCGTTCCGCAGCTTGTGCAGTCAAGGAGGGGTCCACTGGTGGGCGAGAAGAAGGTGCCGGGGGTCTGGCAGGGCTTCAAGGCCTTCCTGATGCGGGGAAACGTCGTCGATCTGGCGGTCGCGGTGGTCATCGGCGCCGCCTTCACCAACATCGTCAACTCCGTGGTGAAGGGGGTCATCAACCCGGTGGTGGGTGCACTCGGCACCAAGAGCCTGGACAGCTACAGCTCGTGCCTCAAAGCGCCCTGCACGGGCACCGGCGACACGGCGACGGGCGTGCGCGTCCTCTGGGGCTCGGTCCTCGGCTCCGCGCTCAACTTCGTGATCACGGCCGCCGTCGTCTACTTCCTGATGGTCCTGCCCATGGCCAAGTACCTGGCCCGCGTGGAGGCCCGCCGCAGGGCCAGGGAGGGCACGCACGAGGTGATGGAGGTGACCGAGTTGGAGGTGCTCAAGGAGATCCGCGACGCCCTGGTCGCACAGCGCGGCTCGAGCCGCAGCGAGTCGTAGCCCACGTCGGCGGGGCGGCGCCCGAAGAGAGACGGCGCTCACAAACGGTGGAGCGGCACCCGCACAGTGGCGCCGCTCACAGCTGGTGGGCTCCCGCAGGGGAGCCGCTCAGAGGTGGTGGGGCGGCTTCTCGTCGAGGAAGCGTGCCAGGTCGGCGGCGCTGTCGCCGCTCGACGGAGGTCGCTCGCCCCACCCGCGGTCCGTGTCGTCCGAGGACTGCCGGTTCAGTGGGTCGTCGAAGACGAGGGCGTCCTTGGGGTCGGGCTTCGGGTCCCGTGGCTCGCGTGCGGGGGTGGTGCTCATGCCACCAGCGTACGTCCACGGTGTCCACGGCCACGGTGACCACGGATGTGACACCGGCCGCAGGGATCGTGCACGAGAGGTCGTGACCGACGGGTGGGGAAGGATCATGGGCGCATGACAGTTGACGCTCTGACAGATGTGATGGGTCTGCGCGTGGGGCACGCCACCCGGATCGGCGACGGCTGGCTCACCGGCACAACGGTCGTCCTCGCCCCGGAGGGCGGCGCGGTCGCGGCGGTGGACGTGCGCGGCGGCGGGCCCGGTACGAAGGAGACCGACGCTCTCGATCCGCGCAACCTGGTGCAGAAGGTCGAGGCGGTCGTCCTGACAGGGGGCAGCGCATACGGCCTGGACTCGGCGTCGGGGGTGATGACCTGGCTGGAGGAGCGCGGACGCGGCGTGCGGGTCGGCCCCCAACCGACGCACGTCGTGCCGGTCGTGCCCGCCGCCTGCATCTTCGACCTGGGGCGCGGCGGCGACTTCAAGGCCCGGCCGGACGCGGCCGTCGGCCGGGCTGCCGTGGAGGCGGCAGCAGCGAGCGAGCCGGGCGCGCCCGTGGCGGAGGGCTGCGTGGGTGCGGGCACGGGAGCGACGATCGGACCGGTCAAAGGCGGGGTCGGCACCGCGAGTGCCGTGCTGGACTCGGGGATCAGGGTGGGCGCTCTGGTCGTGTGCAACGCGGTGGGCTCGGCGGTGGACCCGGAAACGGGCGCTCTGTACGGGGAGTTGTTCCAGGGCCGGATCGATCACCCGGCGCGGGACGTGCACAAGGCCGCGCAGAGGCGGCTCGCCGAGCTCACCGCGCACGTCCCGCACCCCCCGCTGAACACGACCATCGCGGTCGTGGCGACCGACGCCGACCTCACCAAGGCGCAGGCGCAGAAGCTCGCGGGTGTGGCGCAGGACGGCATCGCGCGCGCCGTGCGGCCGGTGCACCTGCTCAACGACGGGGACACGGTCTTCGCGCTGGCGACCGGCGCGCGTCCACTCGCCTCCACAAGCCCCCTCGCGCTCAACGAGGTGCTCGCGGCGGGCGCGGACCTCGTGATGCGCGCGATCGTACGGGCGGTGCGCGCCGCCGCGTCGGTGGCCGGGCCGGGTGGGACGTGGCCTTCGTACGAGGAGTTGTACGGCGTCCGTTGGACGACGGAGGCGGACGATTGTCCCGGTTCTGTCACGTGATGGTGTTCGACGCGGCGTAGGGGAACCCTTTGCCGTGGCCTTCGCTCTTTCTCCACGTACTCGAGCGGATCACCCACACGACAACGACCTGGAGAAGCCCGTGACAACGCCGGACATGCGAGCGCGGCGCGCACTGGCGGCCTGTGCCGCACTGATGGTCGGCGCGCTCACCCTCACCGCCTGCGGCGGCAGCGCCAACGCCGACAACAACAAGGACGCAAAGAACGGAAAGAGCTCCACCAGGACCTCCGCCGCCAAGATCGACATCTCCGCGAAGGACGGCTCGACCGACGCGTCGATCAACGCGACCGGGGTGAAGGTCAGCGACGGGAAGCTGACCGAGGTGAAGATGACGGTGGCGGGGACGGGCACGGCCGTTCCCGGTGAGGTGTCCGCGGACGGGACGTCCTGGAAGCCGAAGCAGCAGCTGGAGCGCGGGACGAAGTACGAGATCTCGGTCACCGCCAAGGACACGGACAACCGGGTGGCGGCCACCAACTCCATCTTCACCACGGTCACATCGGCCAACAGCTTCATAGGGACGTACACGCCTGACGACGGAACGACGGTCGGCGTCGGGATGCCGGTGTCCTTCACCTTCGACAAGGCGATCACCGACAAGAAGGCCGTGCAGTCCCACATCACGGTGACCTCCAGCAGCGGGCAGCAGGTCGTCGGGCACTGGTTCGGGGCACAGCGGCTGGACTTCCGGCCCGAGGAGTACTGGAAGGCCGGCTCCAAGGTCACGATGAAGCTCGACCTGGACGGAGTCGAGGGCGCGAACGGCGTCTACGGCGTGCAGAAGAAGACCGTGTCCTTCACCATCGGGCGTGCGCAGGTCTCCACGGTCGACGTCAACACCCAGACCATGACGGTCGTGCGGGACGGCACGACGCTCAGGACGATCCCGATCTCGTCGGGCAGCGCGCAGCACACCACCTACAACGGGCAGATGGTGATCTCCGAGAAGTTCACGCAGACGCGTATGAACAGTCAGACGGTCGGCCTGGGCGGCGAGTACGACATACCGGACGTGCCGCACGCGATGCGACTGACCGCCTCGGGGACGTTCATCCACGGCAACTACTGGTACAACAAGGGCAACCCGCCCTTCGGTCGTGCGGGCACCAGCCATGGCTGCGTCGGACTCGCCGATGTGCAGGGCGCGCAGGGGAACACGATTGCCAAGTGGTTCTACGACAACTCGATGATCGGGGACGTCGTGATCGTCAAGAACTCCCCCGACAAGACGGTCGCGCCGGACAACGGCCTCAACGGCTGGAACATGTCATGGAGCGCGTGGACCGCGGGAAGTGCCGCCTGACCTTGGTCATATGACGAACGATCGGGCCGTGCGGGAACACGCCGCGCGGCCCGTCCGTTTTCCCACCGTACGTTTTCTCGGTTCCCGGACATGATGTCCGGCCGAGGGGCTACGGTATGCACCCACAAGGTGACATGCAGCGACGCCGGGAGAGACCTTGAGCGTTCCGCACGAGACGGCAGCGTACGAGCCGACCCAGTCGCCCGAGTCTCCGGAGGAGCACCTCGAGCGGCTCCTCGGCCGTGCCCTGAACTCCTTCGAGCTGCCCGACGACACGATCGGACCGCTCGACTGCGCGCTGGCGCACGACAGTTCGCTGCACTCCGCGCACCACAGCGCGGGGTTGCACCGGGAGACGTACCGACACACCTGGCTGCTCGCGGACGGCTCGGCGGTCACCTTGTGGGAGCTGGTCCACAACACCGGTCCGAGCGGCCAACTGGAGCACGAGGTGTACGTGGACGAGGAGGAACTGCGCGCCGCGACGGCCCGGCTTCCGCTGCCGCCGGACGCGCCCGACTTCGAGCTGCCCGTGCTGGTGCAGCTGTCCCCCGTCCCCGAGCCCCGCCACGCGTACGTTCCCGACGACTCGGCGGACCACGCACGCAGGCTGCTGCGCCGCGCGGAGAACCCCGACCGCCCGGGCGCGGACCTGGCGGCGTTACTGCTGGGGTCTGCGTTCGCGCACGACATCACCCAGGCCTTCGGACGCCCCTGCCGGGCCGGGCAGGTGGGGCTGTGCTTCTCGCTCTACGAGCACGCGTTCCTGCTGCGTGACGGCCGGGAGCTGTCCCTGTGGGAGGTCGAGCACACTGCGACGCCTGACGGCCGCCACATGTGCGAGGTGTACGCGTCCGAGGACGCGGCGCGGGAGGCGATGGAACGGCGCGCGGCGACGCGCGGCTGAGTCCGCGCGGCTCCTCCAGCACCCGGCCTAGGAGCGGCCCTCGTCGAACTGCCGCATCAGGCCGGCGAAGGCGTCACGTTCGGCCGGGGTGAGTTCGACGGATTCCAGGGCGGGGCTCGCCTGCTGCTGCGGGAGGGTTCCGAGCGTGTTGCGGTGGCGCAGGACCGCCTCCTCGAAGCGGCGGCGGCGCACAATGCGGCCCACGCAGACGATCCAGACGGCGGTCGCCAAGGCGAGGAGGGGCACACCCAACAGCTGGAAGGTCGACACATGCGCAGGCATGCCCCAAGTAGACACCACGATCCGGGCTTTTGGCCCCGTACCGTGACGCATATCGCAGATGCGACGAGTACGGCGAAGGGGTTCAGAGGGGTCGCAACAGGCCCCGGAGACCGGCCTCGGCCCGCGGTCGACGAACCACTGCCCCAACGCGCGTCGCCCGCAACCCCGTCGGGAGGGGTTGCGGCCGACGTCTGTGGTGGCGGCTGCCGCGTCAGGCGGCGACCGGCTGCTTGGAGTCGCTGCGGGCCGATATCGCCGCTCCCGCGGCCTCCTTGGCGGTGCCCTCGGGGCTCTGCTTGCGCATGCCCTTCAGGACCACCACCAAAGCCGTGGTCACGCACACGCCGGCGGCGATCGCGATCACGTAGAGGAACGGGTTGCCGATCAACGGGACCACGAAGATGCCGCCGTGCGGGGCGCGCAGGGTGGCGCCGAAGGCCATCGACAGGGCGCCGGTGACCGCACCGCCGATCATCGACGAGGGGATCACGCGCAGCGGGTCGGCCGCAGCGAACGGGATCGCGCCCTCGGAGATGAAGGAGGCGCCCAGCACCCAGGCCGCCTTGCCGTTCTCGCGCTCGGTGTGCGTGAAGAGCTTGCCGCGCACGGTGGTGGCCAGCGCCATCGCCAGCGGCGGGACCATGCCGGCCGCCATCACCGCGGCCATGATCTTCATCGCCGACTCACTCGGGCTGGAGACCGCGATACCGGCCGTGGCGAAGGTGTACGCGACCTTGTTGACCGGGCCGCCGAGGTCGAAGCACATCATCAGGCCGAGCAGCGCGCCGAGCAGGATGGCGTTGGTGCCGGAGAGGCCGTTCAGCCAGTCGGTCATGCCCTTCTGCGCGGAGGCGATGGGCTTGCCGACGACCACGAACATCAGGAATCCGACCACCGCCGAGGAGATCAGCGGGATCACCACCACCGGCATGATGCCGCGCAGCGTCTGCGGGATGTTGATCTTCTGGATCGCCATCACCACACCACCGGCGAGCAGACCGGCCACCAGACCGCCGAGGAAGCCGGCGTTGATGGTGAGGGCGATCGAGCCGCCGACGAAGCCGGGCACGAGGCCGGGACGGTCGGCCATGCCGTAGGCGATGTAGCCGGCCAGGACCGGGACGAGGAAGCCGAACGACACCACGCCGATCTGGAAGAGCAGCGCGGCCCAGCTGTCCGCCTGGGTCCACACGAAGTGGTCCATGACCGACGGCGCTTTGTTGATCTTGTAGCCGCCGATCGCGAACCCGAGGGCGATGAGCAGACCGCCCGCGGCGACGAACGGAACCATGTAGCTCACGCCGGACATGAGCCACTTGCGCAGCTTGGTGCCGTACCCCTCGGTGGAGTCACCGGCCCGCTCGACCGGCGTACCGGGAGCGGCGGCCTGGGTCACCTCGCCGCGCTCCGCCTTGCCGCGCACCTCGGCGATCAGCTCGGCGGGGCGGTTGATGCCCGCCTTCACGCCGACGTCCACGGTCGGCTTGCCGGCGAAGCGGTCCTTGTCCCGCACCGGCACGTCGTGGGCGAAGATCACGCCGTCCGCCGCCTCGATGAGGGCCGGGTCGAGCCGGGTGAAGCCGGCCGAGCCCTGTGTCTCGACGACGACCTCGACGCCCGCCTCGCGGCCCGCGTTCTCCAGCGACTCGGCGGCCATGTAGGTGTGCGCGATGCCGGTGGGGCAGGAGGTGACGGCGACGATACGGAACGGGCGCGCGGCCGGAGTGCCGGTGGCGCCCGGCGCCGGGGCGGCCGCGTCCCCGACGCGCGCGCCCGACGCCGGGGCCGTGCCGTCCGCGGTGGAGTCGGCGGAGGCCGCCGCGTTCGACTCCGCCGCGGAGCCCTCGGGGGCGGCCGCGGCCGCCGGGGACTCGTCCCCACGGATGAGCGCCGCCGCGGCCGCCGCGTCGTCCACGGCCCGCAGCGCGGACGTGAACTCGGCGTTCATCAGATGGCGGGCGAGGGACGACAGGATCGTGAGGTGCGCGTCGTCCGCGCCCGCCGGGGCGGCGATCAGGAAGATCAGGTCGGCCGGGCCGTCCGGGGCGCCGAAGTCGATGCCACGCGCGCTGCGCCCGAAGGCCAGCGTGGGCTCGGTGACATGCTCGCTGCGGCAGTGCGGGATGCCGATGCCGCCGTCGAGGCCGGTGGGCATCTGCGCCTCGCGTGCCGCGACGTCGGCGAGGAAGCCGTCCAGGTCGGTCACCCGGCCTTGGGCCACCATCCGCTCGGCGAGGGCACGTGCCGCCGCTTCCTTGGTGTCGGCGGACAGGTCGAGATCGACCAGGTCCGCGGTGATCATCTCGCTCATCGCGGGCTCCTTCGCACGCGTATCGCCCGGGGGCTTTCGTGGGCGGGGGTGGGGACGGGGGGGCAGTGAGGTGGTGCGGGGACGAAAGGGGCGGCGGGGCCGGGGAGACCTCGCCTCCCCGTGGCGGCGGGGGCGGGGGCGGGGAGACCCCACCGCGTCGGGGCCGGTACGAGGGGGGTGGCGCGTGCGTTCATGACACGGGCTCCGTCAGGACCCGGTCCACGGGTACCTCCGGCGTCACCGTCACGGCGGAGGGGTCCAGGTCGGCCGGGGTCGGCATCACGCTGCCGGGCAGCTGCACCGCCGCGGCTCCGTGCGCGACGGCGGAGGCGAGGGCCTCCGGGCCGCCGCCGCCCGCGATCAGGAAACCGGCGAGGGAGGAGTCGCCGGCGCCGACGTTGCTGCGTACCACGTCGACGCGTGCGCTGCCGAACCACACGCCCTCACCGGACACCAGCAGCTGGCCGTCCGCGCCGAGGCTCGCGAGCACGGCGCCCGCGCCCATCTCGCGCAGCTCCTCCGCCGCCTTGACCGCATCGCCCACCGTGGCGAGGGGGCGTCCGACCGCCTCGGCAAGCTCCTCGGCGTTCGGCTTCACCACGTCCGGACGCTCGCGCAGCGCCTCCAGCAGTGCGGGCCCGGAGGTGTCGAGCGCGATACGGGCGCCTGCGGCGTGGGCGCGGGCGACCAGGTCCGCGTACCACGACGGGGCGAGGCCGCGCGGGAGGCTGCCGCAGCAGGTGATCCAGGTGGTCTCGGCCGCGCGGTACTGCTCGCGGACCGTCTCCAGGAGGAGTTCGGCCTCGGCGGGGGAGAGTTCGGGGCCAGGTGCGTTGATCTTCGTCAGGGTGCCGTCGGGCTCGGCGACCGAGATGTTGGAGCGGGTGGCTCCGGCGACCGGGACCGGCGCGGCCTCGATGCCCTGCGCGTGCAGCAGATCGGCGACGAGCGCACCCGGCGCACCGCCCAGGGGCAGGACGGCCACCGTGCGCTGCCCGGCGGCCGCGACCGCGCGCGAGACGTTCACGCCCTTGCCGCCCGGGTCCATGCGTTCGCCGGTGGCCCGGATGACCTCGCCGCGGTCGAGGGACGGGACCTCGTAGGTGCGGTCGAGGGAGGGGTTCGGGGTGACGGTGAGAATCATGCGCGCACTACTTCCGTGCCGCCGCGCTCGATCGCGGTGGCGTCCTCGGGGCTCAGCCCGCCGTCGGTGATCAGCAGGTCCACGTCGCCGAGGCCCCCGAAGCGGGCGAAGTGCTCCTGGCCGTGCTTGGAGGAGTCGGCGAGCAGCACCACGCGGCGCGCGGCGCGGATCGCGGCGCGCTTGACGGCGGCCTCGGCGAGGTCGGGCGTGGTCAGTCCGTGGTCGGCGGAGAAGCCGTTGGCGGCGATGAACACGACGTCGGCGCGGATCTCGCCGTACGCGCGCAGCGCCCAAGCGTCCACGGCGGCGCGCGTACGGTGCCGTACGCGTCCCCCGACCAGATGGAGCTGGATGCCGGGGTGGTCCGCGAGGCGGGCCGCGGTGGGCAGGCTGTGCGTGACGACGGTGAGCGTGGTGTCCAGGGGAATGGCCCCGGCCAGCCGGGCAACCGTCGAGCCGGCGTCGAGGATCATCGTGCCCTCGCCCGGCAGTTCCGCGACGGCCGCCTTGGCGATCCGGTCCTTCTCGTCGGCCGCGGTGGACTCCCGCTCCGCGAGGTCCGGCTCGAAGTCCAGGCGTCCGGCGGGTATGGCACCGCCGTGCACCCGGCGCACGAGGCCCGCTCGGTCAAGGGCCTTCAGGTCCCGGCGGATCGTTTCGGCCGTGACCTGGAACTCCTCGGCCAGCGACACCACGTCCACCCGCCCGCCGTCACGGGCGAGCCGGAGAATCTCCTGCTGCCGCTCCGGTGCGTACATGTCCGTTCGCCTCCGACTCATGCCCGAACGTGTGGTTTCACTCGGGGAGGCTACGGCGGGATTTCCGAAAAGTAAACGGGTCCGGGCATCGGAACGGACACAAACGGGCGTTGATCCTGTGAGAGGACCGCACCGCCGGCCCCGCGCGGACGCCTCGCCTGCCGGGCGGCCCCCCACGCGGTGGCGCCCGGCAGGCTCGCAGAACGCGACCCGCCGGGCGCCACCGACCTACCCCTCAGACGGAGAACCGAGCTCAGGAGACGAGTACGGGCTCCTCGACCGCCTCCCGCCCCGTCTCGGCCTCCGCGCCCTCCATGTGCTGCGCCGGCCGCTTCGGCAGGGCGAACATCAGCAGGAAGATCGCCGCCATCACCGCCGCGACCCAGACAAGCGCGTGCTGGAAGGCGTGCACGAAGGCCGGACCCACCTGCACGGGGGTCAGCCGGTCGCCGATCTCGCCGAAGAAGACCACCGACACCAGTCCGAGACCCAGCGCGTTGCCCATCTGCTGCACCGTGTTGATCAGGCCCGACGCCGAGCCGGAGTGCTCCCGTGGCACCTCGGACAGGACCGCGTCCGTCAACGGGGCGACGATCAGGCCCATGCCCACACCCATCACCACCAGCGGCAGCGCCATCTGCCAGGAGGCGATGGCGAGGCCGTACCGATCGGACTCCCAGATGTAGAGGAGCACACCCGCTGCCATCACCAGCGCGCCGGCCTGCAGCACCTTGCGGCCGAAGCGCGGGACCAGCTTCTGCACGGACATCCCGGCCGCCGTGGAGACGGCGATCGAGAACGGCACGCCGGTCAGCCCGGCCCGCAGCGCGCTCCAGCCCAGCCCGACCTGCATGTACAGGGTCCAGACCAGGAAGAAGATGCCGAGGCCGACCCCGAAGACCGTCTGCACCGCGATGCCCGCAGCGAAGCTCTTCACGCGGAAGAGGGACAGTTCGACGAGCGGGGACCCGTCCCGCGCGGTCTTCCGCTTCTCGTACGCCACCAGCGCCGCGAAGACGACGAGCGCGCCGGCCATCGACGCGTACCCCCACAGCGGCCAGCCCAGTTCCCGGCCGCGCGTGAGCGGGTAGAGCAGCATCAGCAGGCCGAGCGTGACCAGAGCGACGCCGACGAGGTCCAGACGCAGAGCCCGCGGAGCCCTGGACTCCGTGATGAAACGCCGGCCCAGCAGGAACGCCCCGATGCCGACCGGCAGGTTGATCAGGAAGATGGGCCGCCACTCGAGGCCGAAGAGGTTCCACTCGGTCAGCAGAGCGCCGAGGAGCGGTCCGGAGACGGCGCCCAGCCCGACGACCGCGCCGAAGAGCCCGAAGACCTTGCCGCGCTCGTGCGCCGGGAAGGTGGCGTGCACGATCGACAGCACCTGCGGCACCATCAGCGCGGCCATCGCGCCCTGCAGGATCCGCGAGGCGACGAGCATCTCCGGATCGGCGGCGAAGCCGCACAGCGCAGAAGCGAGCGTGAAGCCCCCTATACCGATCAGGAAGAGGCGCTTGCGGCCGTGGATGTCGCCGAGCCTGCCGCCGGTGATGAGCCCGGCGGCGAAGGCAAGCGCGTAGCCCGCGGTGATCCACTGGATCTGGCTGAACGACGCGCCGGCGTCCCGCTGGATCGACGGGATGGCGATGTTGACGATCGTGACGTCGACCAGGTCCATGAAGGCCGCGGTCATCACGATGGCGAGCGCGAACCAGCGACGACGGTCGCCCGTGCCGGCTGTGCTGCTGCTGAGTGTGGTCTCGGTGGAGGTCATGTTCCGAAACTAGGGTCCCATTAGGTCAGATCACGTCCTAGTTCTCCGGCATCCTCGTATGCATGACGACCGACACTCCGGCCCGGCTCCTCCAGCTGCTCTCCCTGCTGCAGACCCCGCGTGAGTGGCCCGGCGGCGAGCTCGCCGAACGGCTCGGGGTCTCCCGGCGCACGGTCCGCCGGGACATCGACCGGCTGCGCGAGCTGGGCTACCCGGTCCAGGCCACCAAAGGAGCGGACGGCGGATACCGGCTGGTCGCCGGCAAGGCCATGCCACCGCTGGTACTCGACGACGAGGAGGCCGTGGCGATCGCGGTCGGGCTGCGGGCCGGCGCCGGTCACGCGGTCGAGGGCGTGGACGAGGCGTCGGTGCGGGCCCTGGCCAAGCTGGAACAGGTGCTGCCGGGCCGACTGCGCCACCGAGTCGCCACGCTCCAGGCCGCCACCACTCCGCTGACCAGCGGCGACGGCGCGAGCATCGCTCCCGAGACGCTTACCGTCATGGCCTCGACGATCGCGGGCCGTGAGCGGCTGCGGTTCGCCTACCGCTCCGGGGACGGAACACCGTCACGGCGCCTGACCGAGCCGTACCGGCTGGTGTCGACGGGACGCCGCTGGTACCTGGTCGCCTACGACCTGGAGCGCGACGACTGGCGTACGTTCCGGGTCGACCGGGTCTCCGAACCGTTCGCGACGGGCGCGCGGTTCGCGCCGCGGGAGCTGCCGACGGGAAACGCGGCGGAGTATCTGCGGCAGTCGATGTACCGCCGGCAGGAGAACTACGAGTTCGAGGCGACCTTGGCCGCGCCCGCGGACGTCGTCGCGGCGCGTCTGCCCCACTGGTTCGCCGCACCCGAGCCGCTCGACGAGCACCACTGCCGGCTGCGCGGCACGGCGAGCGATTCCGTGGAGTGGCTCGCCGTACGGCTCGCGCTGCTCGGCTGTGAGTTCACCGTGCACCGGCCCGCAGAACTGGTCACGCGCGTACGGGAGTTGGGGGAGCGCCTGAACCGGGCGGCGGAACCCGCGGCGGGCTGAGGGGCCCGGCTGATCCGACTTTCAAGCGCTCCCGGCTCGACCGACATCCGAGGGCGGGGTTCAACGGACACCCGAAGGTCGGGTACCGCCGGCACCCGAGGGCCCGTCGCGACCGACACCGGAAGCCCAGTCGCGACCGACACGCAAAGGCCGGGCACCGCCGACACCCGAAGGCCCGCCACCGCCGGCATCCGATGGCCCGGCTCAACCGACAGCCGAAAGCCCGACGCGAAAGCCGGACTCGACCGCCACCCGTGGGTCGGGCACCGCCGCCGCCCGTGGGCCCGGCACGACAGGCACCCGAAAAGCCGGACCCGAAAGCCGGACCCGATCGCCACCCGAGGGTCGGCCTCAACCGACACCGAAGGCCCGGCACGACAGGCACCCGAAGGCCCGCCACCGCCGGCATCCGAAGGCCCGGCTCAACCGACAGCCGAAAGCCCCCACGACAGACCCCCCAAGGCCCACCACCGCCGACACCCGAAGGCCCGGCTCAGCCGATCTCCCACACGAAGTCCCGCAGCGCCTCCAGGTTGCGCACGGCGAGATCCGCGGGCCCGTTCGGACCGCCGGCCGGTTCGTCGCCCGCGGCCCAGCTCTCCACCGCCACGCGCACGGCGGCCCCGGCGACGGCGGCGGCGAAGCGGAGGGACGGGGTGACGGCCGCTGACACTTCGTCACCACCCTGCGTCCGCACCGCCAGTACCGTCGCCAGCTCCCGCTCCGCGGCCTGACAGATCTCGGCCCAGACCTTCGTGAGTGCGGGGTTGGTGTCGGTGAGGCGCAGCAGCGCACGGACCCACTCCAGGGACCTCGCCGACACGCCGACGCCGGGGGTCAGGGTGTGGACGGCCGCGTGGTGCAGGGCCTCGGCGACAGGCAGGTCGGCGGTGGCGTCGCGGACGGCTTCCGACCACCTGTGGGCGCCCGCCGAGAAGAGCGGGACCAGTGCCTCTTCCTTGGTCGCGAAGTAGCGGTAGAACGTGCGCGGCGCGACCCCCGCGGCGCGGGCGATGTCCTCGGCCCGGGTGGCGCGCAGGCCGTTCGCCATGAAGAGTCCGGCGGCGGCCCGGGCGATCTCCATCCGGGTCGCCGCCTTGCGCCGCTCGTTGAGGGACATGCCGTCGGGTTCTTGCGTCGTACGGCCGGACGATGCCCGGGTCGTACGTTTGGTACCGGTCACGTCGGCAGGTTATGTCGCTATGGCACAATCTGCCATCCGGGCCGCCCCGGGGTTCAGGTACGGGGCGGCCCGTCGACCTGCCCTGCCTGGAAGAGGCAGGAGAAGAGCCGGGCCCCGGCGCCAAGGGGGGAGTGGCGCCGAAGCCCGGCTCCGGAAGAGTCCCGGCGCCAGGGGGGGGAGTGCGTCGGGACTCGGCTCTGGAGGGCGCGGACCCTGCGGTCCGGCCCATGCTGTGGAGGGGCCCGGAGGTCTTGTGCCCCGGACCCGGCGGGTTGAAGCGACGGAACACGCCAAGTCGTGCGGCAAGGGCAGCTCCGCGCGGCCGGTGTCGCACACCGGCCGCGCGGAGACCGTCACGCCGCCGCGTCGAAGCCCGTCTGCCGCGCCAGCTTCTTCAGCTCCAGCAGCGCGTGCTTCTCGATCTGCCGGATGCGCTCGCGGGTCAGCCCGTGCTCCTTGCCGACCTCCGTCAGCGTCCGCTCCCGGCCGTCCTCGATGCCGTACCGCATCTTGATGATCGAGGCAGTTCGGTCGTCAAGCCGTCCGATCAGGTCGTCCAGCTCCTCGCTGCGCAGCAGCGTGAGGACGGACTGCTCCGGCGACACCGCGGACGTGTCCTCCAGCAGGTCACCGAACTGGGTCTCGCCCTCGTCGTCCACCGACATGTTGAGCGAAACCGGGTCGCGGGCCCAGTCGAGCACGTCGCTGATGCGCTCCGCCGTGGAGTCCAGCTCGGCCGCGATCTCGGCGGGCTCGGGGTCCCGTCCGTGCTCACGGTTGAACTCCCGCTGGACGCGGCGGATCCGACCCAGCTCCTCGACCAGATGCACGGGCAGCCGGATGGTCCGGGACTGGTCCGCGATCGACCGGGTGATCGCCTGACGGATCCACCAGGTCGCGTAGGTCGAGAACTTGAAGCCCTTGCGGTAGTCGAACTTCTCGACCGCGCGCACCAGACCGGCGTTGCCTTCCTGGATCAGGTCGAGCAGCGGGAGACCACTGCGCGGATAGCGGCGCGCCACGGCGACGACGAGCCGGAGGTTCGAGCGGATGAAGATGTCCTTGGCCCGCTCGCCCTGGGCGACCAGGGCCTCCAGCTCCTCACGGGTGGCATCGGCCTTGGCCTCCTCCTCCCCGTCGAGGATCTGCTGTGCGAACACACCCGCCTCGATGACCTGGGACAGCTCGACCTCCTTGGCGGCGTCGAGCAGCGGCGTACGCGCGATCTCATCGAGGTACATGCCGACCAGGTCGCGATCGGCGATCTCGCCGCCATGGGCGCGAACACTGTTTGCCGCGTCGGCGGTCTCGCCTTCGGCGGACTTGCGACGGGCGACGGCACGGGTTGCCATGCGTGCTCCCTTGCGATGGTGGGCTAGCGGATGGTCCAGGGACGCTTCGGACACCCTTCCGGGTGCCCGGCATCCGAAGGAAACAACGACTGGAATCAGGACAGAATTCCCAACACGCCCCTCGATTTTTCTGATCATGCAGTACCCTGTCTCCCGCTACGCAGGGAGGTCGGATGCTGTCGGAACGTACAGAGGTGCAGGTCAGACCGGGAGTCGAGAGTGACCTCGAAGCCCTCACCGACATCTACAACCACTATGTACGTGAGACACCCATCACATTCGACACCGCGGTCTTCACGCCGGAGGAGCGACGTCCCTGGCTGCTCTCCCACCCTGAAGACGGCCCGTACCGGCTGATGGTTGCCGTGGCCGGGGACTCACAGGAGATTCTGGGATACGCCACATCCAGCGCTTTCCGCCCGAAGCCGGCGTACGCGACCTCGGTGGAGGTCACGATCTACCTCGCCCCGCATGCGACGGGCCGGGGTGTCGGCCCGCATCTCTACAAGGCCCTCTTCGAAGCCCTCGCCGACGAGGACCTCCACCGCGCCTACGCGGGCATCGCTCAGCCCAACGAAGCGTCCGTGCGGCTGCACGAACGCTTCGGCTTCCGGCATATCGGCACGTACCGGGAGGTGGGGCGCAAGTTCGGGCGGTACTGGGACGTGGCCTGGTACGAGAAGGAGCTGTAGCCCCGGCGGGGGTCAGCCGAACTGCACCGACCTCTTCGCCAGCCCCATCCAGAACCCGTCGATCACCGACTTCTTCGCGTCCAGTTCCCCCGTCGCGTCCGCGGCGCCCATCGTCACGAAGAGCGGGGCGAAGTGTTCCGTGCGGGGGTGGGCGAGGCGGCCCGCCGGGGACTTACGGGTGAAGTCGAGGAGGGCGTCGACGTCGCCGGTCTCCAGCGCCCGGTGACCCCAGTCGTCGAACTCCGCCGACCAGCCCGGCACTCCCCCGCCCGCGTGGCGCAGGGCGGCCAGGTTGTGGGTGAAGAAGCCGGAGCCGATGATCAGGACGCCCTCGTCGCGCAGCGGTGCCAGCTTGCGGCCGATCTCCATGAGCCCGACCGGGTCGAGGGTCGGCAGGGAGATCTGCAGGACCGGGATGTCGGCCCGGGGGAACATCTCGACCAGCGGAACGTAGGCACCGTGATCGAGGCCGCGGTCCGGGAAGTCCTGCACGGAGGTGCCGGGGGCGCGCAGCAGCTTGCGCACGGAGTCGGCGAGCGCCGGGGCGCCCGGAGCCGCGTACGTCACCCGGTAGTAGCGCTCGGGGAAGCCCCAGAAGTCGTAGACCAGCGGGACCGTCTCGAGCGCACCGAGGGCAAGCGGAGCCTCCTCCCAATGGGCGGAGACCATCAGGACGGCCCTGGGGCGCGGCAGACCGGCGGACCACGCGGCGAGCTGGCCGGGCCAGACCGGGTCGTCGGCCAGCGGCGGCGCACCATGGCTCAGGTAGAGGGCGGGCATGCGCTCGGGCGTAGTGCGCTCCTCGGCGACGGTGGACACGGTCGCGGCTCCCTTCCGACCTACTTGAAAACTCAAGTTCCAATAGACCGTACCGCCCACTTGTTTAACTTTCAAGAAGGCGCCTCGTACAGTGGAGTACATGAAGACGGCACCCGCTGATGACACTCGCTGGCTCACCGACGAGGAGCAGCGCACCTGGCGTGCGTACATGCACGCCATCACTCTTCTCGAGGACCACCTCGACCGCCAGCTGCAGCGCGACGCGGGCATGCCGCACGTGTACTACGGACTGCTGGTCCAGCTCGCCGAGGCGCCGGGCCGGCAGCTGCGGATGACCGAGCTGGCCATGCAGGCGAAGATCACGCGTTCCCGGCTCTCGCACGCCGTCGCCCGCCTGGAGAAGAACGGCTGGGTCCGACGCGAGGACTGTCCCTCCGACAAGCGCGGGCAGCTCGCCGTCCTCACCGACGACGGGTACGAGGTGCTCTCGCGCACCGCGCCCGGACACGTGGCGGCCGTGCGCCAGGCCCTCTTCGACCGGCTCACCCCCGAACAGCAGCAGTCCCTCGGCGAGATCATGTCGATCATCGCGGAGGGACTGCAGCCCAAGGAGGCGGGGGCGGACCTGCCCTGGCTGCGCTGAGCCGCCGGGCGGAACGCCCCGGACACGGGTCCGCCCCGGCCCCGCGGGGTCGCGGAGCCGGGGCGGACCCCGGAGGCGTACGGGCGAGGCGTCCCTACCTCTCGCCGTACGCGATGTGCCGCCGAAGGAGGTACCTGTGAGGCCCGGTCAGTGGGCGACCACCGGAACCTGCACCTCGTCCTCGACGCCCGCGCCCTCGCCCTCGCCCTCGCCGGAGACCGACGCGGCACCCGGCCGGCCGGCGTTGATGAGGGTCAGGGCGGCCACCGCGGCCACCACCAGGATGCCGACGGCGAACCAGATCGCGTTGGCGTAGCCGTGCACCTGCCCCTGCAGCTGGACCAGCTGCTGCTGAGGCTTGGAGGCGGCGGCCGCGATGTGGTCCCTGATGTACGACGTCGTCGCCGAGGCCGCGATCGTGTTCAGCAGGGCCGTACCGATCGCACCGCCCACCTGCTGCGAGGTGTTGACCATCGCGGAGGCGACACCGGCGTCCCGCGGCTGCACACCGTGCGTGGCCAGGGACATGGCCGGCATGAACGCCGTACCCATGCCGAGGCCCAGCAGCAGCATGGCCGGCAGCACCAGGGCAGCGTACGAGGACCCGATCTCCAGCTGGGCCAGCAGGAACATGCCGGCGGCGGCGACCAGGAAGCCGGGGCCCATCAGCAGTCGCGCCGGGACGCGGGTCATCAGCCGGGTGCCGATCTGGGTGGAGCCCGTGATCATGCCCGCGATCATCGGCAGGAAGGCGAAGCCGGTCTTGACCGGCGAGTAGCCCTTCACGATCTGCAGGTAGTAGGTCAGGAAGAGGAACGTGCCGAACATCGCGATGATCGCGAGGCCGAGGGAGAGGTAGACGCCGCCGCGGTTGCGGTCGGTGACCACGCGCAGCGGCAGCAGCGGGGCCTTGACCTTGGTCTCGGTCAGCACGAAGGCCACGAGCAGGACCGCCGACGCGATGAACAGGCCGACCGTCAGGGAGTCGCCCCAGCCGTCGGACTCGGCGCGCGTGAAGCCGTAGACGAGCGAGACCAGGCCGAGGGTGGACAGGATGACGCCGGGGATGTCGAGCGGCGAGCGGTTGCGACCGCCCTCCGGCTCACGGATGACGAAGTAGGCGCCGGCCGCCGCGACGAGCGCGAACGGGATGTTGACGAAGAAGGTCCAGCGCCAGTCCAGGTACTCGGTGAGGAAGCCGCCGAGGATGAACCCGACGGCGCCGCCGCCACCGGCGATCGCACCGTAGATACCGAAGGCCTTGGCGCGCTCCTTGGCGTCCGTGAACATCACGGCGAGCAGCGAGAGGGCGGCAGGGGCCAGGAGGGCACCGAAGACGCCCTGGAGGGCGCGGGCGCCGAACATCATCGCCCCGCTCTGCGCCGCGCCGCCGATCGCGGAGGCGGCGGCGAAACCGGCCAGACCGATGACGAAGGCGCGCTTGCGGCCCCACAGGTCGGCGACCCGGCCGCCGAAGAGCAGAAGACCACCGAAGGCCAGGGCGTAGGCGGTCACCACCCACTGGCGGTTGCCGTCCGATATCCCCAGATCCTGCTGGGCGGACGGAAGTGCGATGTTCACGATGGTGGCGTCGAGGACGACCATCAGCTGGGCGAGCGCGATGAAGAGCAGCGCCCGCCAGCGATTGGCGTCGGGAGCGGAAGCGCCGGGGGCGCTTCGGGCTGTTTCAGACATGGAGGTACCCACTTCGGGACTTCGTGACGGAAGCTTCGAGACTCGGAAGCGAAAAAGGACGTCGGAAGACACGGCTCGTCGACGGTGACGGCCGGAGGACTGTCGTCGGTACAGAGACGGGCGGAGCCCGCAGAACTAATCGCTCAGGACTGGCGGAGATCCTCTACGGTCGTGGCCGTGCCGGGCAGTTCGGAGCGGGCCGGGGCCCGCAGACCGTCCAGGAACAGCTGCAGATGACGGTGGACGAAGCGGTCGAGGCTCAGGCAGCCGGTACCGGCCGGCGGCCTGCTGAGCTGGGCGACTGCGATCATCAGGTCCCCGACGCCGACGTCGGGACGGAGCTGCCCGGCCGCGCGGGCGCGCTCCATGAGCTCCCCGACGAGCTGCTCGATCCGTTCGCGCGCCGCCTCCAGGTCGGGGTGGTTCTTGTCGAACGTGCTGGAGACCATCGGGCACAGAGCGCTGACCCGCTCGTCGGCGGCGGCGTGCACGAAACGGGACAGGGCCTCGAAGGCGTCACCGGTCTCGGCGAGCGCCCGTTCGGCCTCCTCGGACGTGCGGTCCATGACCGAGCAGACGACCTCGCGGACGAGCGCGTCGCGGTCGGGGAAGTTGCGGTACACCGTGGCGTTGCCGACGCCGGCCCGACGGGCGATCTCGTCGAACGGCACCTCGGGGCCGAACTCGACGAACATCTCCCGGGCGGCGGCGGTGATCCGCTCCCGGTTGCGCAGGGCATCGGCACGCGTGCGTGCCGCTCGGCGCTGCACGGGGGTCGCGGTCTGCACGGCGTACTCCTCGGGCTGGTGGAGTGCGATGCGGGGATTCAATCCCCGTTTCGCTCGGACAGAGGGTTAAACGGGGAATCGGTCCCCGGTTATTTCCCGGCCTCGAACCAATTCTCCGTGACCTGGGTCACACTCGTCGCCTGAACGGCCGACCACACCCGCCCCGTCTCCCATCAGCCGCCGGCACCACCGCTCACACCTGCCCTCACCTGCCCATCACCCTTCCGCACACCAGAACCCTCGTTCGGTCCGCTCCAGCGCGCGTTCGCACCTTCGGCGCCACAGGGTGAGCGCAAGGGTGCAGCCGGTGACCTGCGGCTGCCGTGGAGCGAAGGGGCCATCGCATGCTGCCTTCCCGCCGCCGGATACGCTCGCGCCGCGCAGCCTCGCTCGCCTCGGTCACCGTGCTGACGCTGGCGGTCTCCACCTCCGCCGGGACCGGACACCTGATGTCGGGCTCCGCGACGGCGGGCCCCGTCGCACCGGCTCGTGCCTCGGCGCTCCGCCCCTGCATGATCCACGGCCGCGTAGGCATCCAGATGCCGGAGACGATCCCGACCCCCGCCGGGTACGCCCGCTCCACCGGCACCGTCCACGCCCTCAACCTGATGATCGACTTCTCCGACGCACCCGGCCCGGGCAGCGCGCTCGACCGGCTCGCGGAGTTCTTCCCACAGACCCGGAAGTGGTTCACCACCAGCTCCTACGGCCGTCTCGACTATCGCGCCGAGGCCCCGATACGCCACTGGCTGCGGATGCCCAAGCCGTTCACGGCATACGGGATAGAGCGCGGCGCGCCCTTCGACCCCGGCTACCGCCAACTGGTCCAGGACATGGTGGCCGCCGCCGACCCCGAGGTGGACTTCCGCCGCTACGACCTGGTGAACGTGCTGGTCACCCCCAACGCGGGCCCCGCCGCTCTGGACACCGTCCTGTCGGTGACCTTCGCGGGCAACGCCGAGGCTCCGGTCGCCGACGGCGTGCCGATCGCCAACGCGTCCTTCATCTACAGCCGCCAGGACGACGGCTCCGGCTCCTACGCCCTGACCGGCTACCGGGTCCTGCCGCACGAGAACAGCCATACCTTCGGCCTGCCCGACCTCTACACCCAGGAGGGCGGGGCCGCCGTCGGGCACTGGGACATCATGAGCGAGGACTGGGGCGCGGACAACGACCTGCTCGCCTGGCACAAGTGGAAGCTCGGCTGGCTCTACGACTCCCAGGTCAGCTGTGCGGTCACGCGTGGCACCACCGACTACACACTGACCCCGCTCGCCCGCACCGGCGGCCGCAAACTGGTCTTCGTACCGATCAGCTCCAAGGCCGGCTACGCCGTCGAACTACGCACCCGCGAGGGCAACGACGCGGCGGTGTGCCGGCCCGGCATCCTCATCTACCGGGTCGACGCGGACGTCGACACCGGCAGCGGCCCCGTCACGGTCTACGACTCGCAGCGCAACAGCGGCGGCTGCACCCGCAGCCCGAACGTCCACGCCGAGCTGTCCGACGCCACCTTCCTCCCCGGAGAGACCTTCAAGGATCCGAAGGCGGGGGTCGCCATCACCGTCGTGAACACCGATCACGCCGGGCACTTCCGCGTGCGCGTGACGCGACGGTGAGGCGCCCGCCGAGGCATACGCGGCTGAGGCGCCCGCCGAGGCACACCGGACCGAGACCCCCACCGGGCTGAGGCGCCCGCCGAGGCACACCGGACTGAGGCGCCCACCGGGGCATACGGGGCCTGGGCGACGCACGACGCGGGCGAACGCGGCGGATGCGACCGGCCCGGCATTACCGTGACCCCATGGTCCCGAACGTCACCCCGACCCAGGACACGGCCGCCCCCGCCGAAGCCGTCACCCCGCTCATGCGGGGCCTCACCGTGCTGCGGCGGCTCACCGACGCCGACGGCAGCTGCAGCCTCAGCGCGCTGGAGCGGGCCAGCGGGCTGGCCCGGTCCACGGTCGACCGGATCACGGCGACACTCGCCCGCATGGGGTACGTACGGCTCGACGGCCGGGACGCTCTGCTCGCGCCGCGGCTGACGGAACTGGGCAACGCCTACCTCGCGGCGCTGCGGCTGCCGAAGCTGCTGGATCCCCACGCGGACGCGCTCGCCGACGAGCTGGACGAGTCGGTGTCGCTCGCGGTCGCCGACCGGGACGGCATCCGCTTCATCCATCAGGCGACCCGCCGCCGTGCGATGTCACTGAGCTTCCGCATCGGCGATCTGCTGCCCGCCGAACGGACCGCTCCAGGGCCTCTGTTCGCGACGGAGTGGGACGACGCCGACTGGAAGCGGTGGCGCGAGCGGCGGGCCGCCGACCCCGAGGACCGCGGCTTCCCGGCGGTACCGGCCCGCAGCCGCCCGCTCGGCGGACCCGACGGCGCCGCCCTAGGCGACGACTTCGAGGAGCGCACCGCACAGGCACGGTTGCAGGGATGGTCGCTGGACGACCAGCTGATCGAGCCGGGTCTGGTGGCGCTCTCCCTGCCCGTACGGGGCGACGGCGGCCGGATCGCGTGCGTGGTCAGCGTGGTCAGTCACACCAGCCGGCACTCGGCGGACGATCTGCGCCTGACCCAGCTGCCGCGGCTGCGCACGGCGGTGGGGGCGATGGAGCGGGAGCTGCGCGAGGCACCGCCCGCCGTCCCCGCCCCTCCGTCCGGGCTCGCGTCCTGGACCGGGGCCTCGAAGCAGGAGCTGGGGCGGGAGTTCGTGGAGTCGCTGGCCCGCGGACTGACGGTGATCACGTCCTTCGGGGAGGGGCGCAGCGAACTGACGCTGACCGAGGTGGCCGAGGCGACGGGGCTGGCACGGGCCACGGCGCGGCGGGCGCTGATCACGCTGGAGCACCTCGGGTACGTCACCGCGCACGGCCGTGTCTTCCGGCTCACCCCGCGTGTCCTGGGCCTCGGCTTCCCCCCGCTGTCCCGGACGACGCTGCCGGACATCGCCACCCCGCACCTCACCGCCCTCTCCCAACTCCTGCACGAGTCGACGGCGTTGTCGGTGCTGACGGGTGACGACATCCAGTACACGGCCCGGGTGTCCCCGAGCCGCATCATGAGCGTCAATGTCACGGTCGGGAGCCGGCAGCCGGCGTACGCGACATCGCCGGGCCGGGTGATGCTGGCGGATCTGGTGGAGCCGAAGCTGCCCCAACCGGCCTCGCTGACGCCGCGGACGGTCACGGATCCGGGCGAGCTGAGGGCCGTGCTGGACCGGGTACGGAGCGAGGGATACGCCTTGGTCGACGAGGAGTTGGAGGAGGGGCTGCGGTCGATCGCGGTCCCGGTGCGGGATCGCGGCGGCCGGGTGGTCGCGGCGGTGAACGTCGCCATGCACAGCAGCCGCCGCACGGTCGAGCAGTGCGTGACCGAGGTGCTGCCGGAACTGCACGCGACGGCGACACGGATCGAGGCGGATCTGCATGTGGCGGGGCGGTTCAGGCGGGTGCCGGGTATCTGAGGCGGTCCTGGGAGGTGCCGAGCGTCTGACCAGGGTCCGAGCGACTGCCTGACAGACGTGGCCCGCGGACGAAATACAAGGCCGGATGCAAACCGGATACGCGGTTCTTTTGGCACGCTTCCAGCCACTGAACTTCCGCTGCCGGGCACCGAACACTGATCAGCTCGCCTCCGCCCTCCTCCCCGCGGCCGCCACCACCCGCAGCGCCGGCGCCGAGGCGATGCGCGGCAGGAGCAGCGACCAGAAGCGCGTGAGCGTGATGCGGGACAGCCAGCGCACATCGTGCCCGCCGAGCGCGGCGAAGCCGACCGTCGCGCCGACCACCGTGGCCACCAGGTCCCGGGGAGCGACGTCGGAAAGCAGTCCCTCGCGCGAGGAACGGATCACGGCCCCCTCCACCCAGGCGTGCCAGTGCTCGTACAGGTCCTCGCCGCGGCCGGTCGCCTCCACGCTGTCCCCGAGGTCGAATCCGGCGCGCAGGATGACGTCGTGCCCCAGCCCCTGCAGAAGGGCATGGCTCGTGTCGACGAGCGCCTGCAGCGAACCGCCGAGCTGCGGCGGCGGGCGCTCGGCGGAGATGATCCGCCGTAAGCGCTGGGCCGCCGCCTCGCGCACACCCGTGGCCAGGGCCGCCTTGCTGGGGAAGTGGAAATGCAGGGCTCCGTTGCTGACCCCGGCCCTTGCACTGATCGCCGACAGCGAGACCACCTCGAAGCCGTCCCGGCTGAAGAGCTCGGCGGCGGACCCGATCAGGGCATTGCGCGTCCGCACCGCACGTTCCTGCTTGGCCATCGGTCGCTCCATCGCTACTGGGACCCAGGAGCTTAACAAACCGTACGTGCGGTTTTCTAGTGGACGAGCAACGACTCCCCTCAACGTGTGGAAAATCGGGATCAGTTGGGCCGGAGCACGACGGGCAGTGCCGCGTAACCGTTGACGATGAAGGACGGCACCGGCTCCAGCGCATCCACAGGAAGCGCGGGCTCGAGGTCGGGGAACCGACCGAAGAGTGCCCCCAGTGCGGAGGTCGCCTCGAGCCGCGCCAGCGGCGCCCCCAAGCACCGGTGGACGCCGTATCCGAACCCCAGGTCGTCGCGTCGGCCGGACCGCAGCACGTCGAAGACGCCCACGTCCTCTCCGTACGCCGCGGGGTCCGCAGCGGCACCGGCGAAAGAGACCAGGATCGGGTCGCCCTTGTTGATGCGTACACCGTCCAGTTCGATGTCCTCGACGGCGAACCGCATCGGCGAGTACGCGGCGGGGCTGTGCGTGCGCAGCGTCTCGGCCACCACGTCGGCCCAGTCGGCCCGGCCCTCGAGCACATGCGCGCGCTGCTGCGGATGGGCGCACAGGGCACCGACCGCGTTGGTGATGAGCGTGCAGGTGGTCTCCTGACCGGCGGCGATCATCAGGTAGAGGGTGCCGAGGAGTTCCTGCTCGGTCAGCCGGCCCTCGTCGCTGTCACGCGCCTCGATCAGCGCCGTCGTCAGATCGTCGCCGGGCCTTGCCCGCTTCTCGGCGGCCAGCTGCGCCAGCATGCCGAAGACCCGCACCTGCGCCGCGGCCATCTCGTCCCCGGGGATCGCCGTGCCGAACACCAACTCCAGGTCGGCACACAAGGGTTCGCGTGCCTCCTCGGCGACCCCGAACAGTTCGCAGATCACCCGCATGGGCAGCACCTTGGCGAACCGCGCCCGCAGATCGACCGGTTCGCCGTCAGGCAGCGCGGCCAGCTCGTCGAGCAGCGCCGCGGTGATCTCCTCGACGCGCGGCCGCAGCGCCTCCGTGCGCCGGGCGGTGAAGGCGGCGGCGACCAGCCGGCGCAGCCGCGCGTGGCCCTCCCCGTAGGCGAAGAGCATGTTCTCGTTCGCCACCCACGGGTACAGCGGCCAGTCCTCGCCGATGCGGCCCGCCACGAAGTCGGGCCAGTGCTGCCGAGCGTCCTTCGACACCCGGGGATCCATGAGGAGTTGCTTGACGTACTTCTGCCGTACGACGGCCCAGGCGCGCACCCCTCCCGGCAGCTCCACCTCCACGGCCGGGCCCTGTGCCCGCAACATCGCGGTCTCGCCCGGCAGGTCACGCCCGGTCACGTCGAGGGCGTAAGGGCATGCGTTCATGTCCGTCGCGGTCATGTCCATCGCGCTGATGTCCATCCGTGCACTCCGTTCGGTCGGTCGGCCCGTTCGGCATTCGGCGTGGCACGCCGTTCGGCGCGCCACGGTGGAACTCATGTGCACATACGGGGAGTCGGAGGCACCGATGGGCCCCATTCCCCTCGCCGGAACCCCGCCCAGGCGAATCACTCCGCCGCGATCGCCCCTTCCGGATCGCGCTGCTCCGAATCGGAAGCGCGCTGCCCCGAGCCCGATTCGCTCTGCCCCGAGCCCGATTCGCCCTCCCCTGGGTCCCTTTCACCCTGCCCCGAGGCGGACTCGCGCTGTCGCACGGCGGCCTCGTACACCTTCAGCGCCCGTTCCGGAGAGAAGTCCAGACGGACCAGGACCCCCGGCACGGCGACGGACGGCATCAGGTGCCGGTAGAGGTCGGCCACCCGCTCGGCCAGATCCTCCCGCTCGGTCATGATCCTCGACAGCACCTGGACTCCGGTGAACCCGCCGACGAACAGCTTGGCGAGGGCGTCGACATCGGCGTGCGGAAGGATTTCCCCTCTCCGCTTGGCCTCCTCGAAGACGGCGTGGGTGTGCTCGGTCCACGCCTGCATCGGCACCCGTCGGTTGAGGTGGTCCTTGGGCGAGCCCTGGTCCACGGTCAGGCGCACACTGCCCTGGACGATCGGGTCACCGGTGCCCCTCCTGAGCAGATGGGCGAGCAGCAGCGCCTCGTCCAGCGATTCCTGCAGCTTCAGCTCCTGTTCGGGGACGCGCGGTAGAGAGCTGACCTGCGCGGCCAGGACCGCCTGGGCCAACTCCTCCTTCGAGGCGAAGTGGAAGTAGAGGGCGCCTTTGGTGACACCCGACCTCTGCAGCACGTCGGAGATGGTCGCCGCCTCGTATCCGACCTCGTCGAACACCTCGGCCGCGGCGACCAGGATCGCCTGCCGCGTCCGAATGGCCCGCTCTTGCCGTGCCACCCGCATCCTCCGTACCACCGTCGATGCCTCGGACAATAAAACCAGCCGAACGGTTTTTCAACCCTCAGACATCGACCACGAAGACCGCCCGAAAGACGCCCGGACGGTGCTCGGAAAGTACTCAGAGCAGCCCGCCTTCCTCCCCAAAGGGAATATATGGAACGCCCATCCATCCCACCCGAGCCGGAAGGTCTTGAAAACAAAACCGGATGGTACGTATCTTCAGTCCCGTGCTTCACGCCTGACCTAACCCACACCAGGGGGAAGCTCGATGACTGTCATCACGTCCGAGGCGTTGGCGACGGAAGCAGAGGGCCGGAGCGATTCGTCGGACCGGCGCCCGTGTGCCACAGGACACCCGGTCGCCGGCGAACTGGCGCACCTCCTCTTTGAGGGCGCCGACCGCGACCGAAGGCACGGCACATGGCGCAGGATGATCTCCGCCCGCACGTTCTCATACCGACCCGGCCTCACCCCGGCCGAGCGGGCCACCCTCTCGTACGACCGCCTGCACCTCCTGAACGACGCCCTCGACGATCCGGCCCGGTTCACCGCGGACCCGCACCGACTGGCCGCACTGCACGAGTGGATCGGACCGGTGGACGGCGGGCTCACCACTCTTGCGAGCATCCACTACAACCTGTTCCTCGGCAGCCTCGTCGACCACGACAACGAAGGCCGCGACCTGTCCGCCTTCACCTCGCTCCAGCACACAGGAACGTTTCTGTGCACGGAACTCGAGCACGGCAACGATGTCGCCGCGATGGAGACCGTCGCGGTCCTCGACCGGGCGAACGGCGGCTTCCACCTGCACACGCCGACGCCCGGGGCGCAGAAGTTCATGCCCAACACGAGCCTGACCGGCGGCCCCAAGACGGCGGTCGTCGCGGCCCGGCTCATCGTGGACGACGAGGACCAGGGCGTCTTCCTCTTCCTGACCCCGCTCAGCGACCACGCGGGCCACCTGCCGGGAGTGACGGTCCGCCGACTGCCCGACCGCACGGGCACTCCGGTCGATCACGCCCTCACCTCCTTCGACCACATGTGGCTGCCGCGCGAGGCGCTCCTCCAGGCCGACCACGGCCGCCTCGGCCACGACGGCACGCTGACCAGCAACCTCGGCAACAAGCGCAAGCGGCTCCTGCGCTCCATCAACCGCGTCACCATGGGCAAGCTCTGCATGAGCGCCGGCACCCTGGGCATGGCCCGCGCCGCACTCGCCATAGCGGTCCGCTACGCCCACAGCCGCCTCATCGCAGGGCCCAGGGCCGGCGAGCGCGTTCCTGTCGCCGCGCACCGCAGCCACCACAGCCGTTTGCTGGACGCGCTGGCGACGGCGTACGCGATGACGTTCCTGCACCGCACGGTCGTCGACCGGTTCGCCGCGCACACCGAGGAGGACCGGGAGGCGGTCGAGCGGCTCGCGGCGATCGCCAAGGGCTGGATCACCTGGCAGGCGCGGGACATCACCATCGAGTGCCGCGAACGCTGCGGCGCGCAGGGCCTGTTCCCCGTCAACGGCATCGCGGATCTGCCGGCGAACATAGAGGGCGGCATCACCGCGGAGGGCGACAACCTGGTGATCTGGGTGAAGGCCGCCTCCGAGATGGTCTTCGGCTACGAGTCGGCGACGCCGGACGCCGTGCGGGCCGGGGACCTGACGGACCTCTCCTTCCTCCGGGCCCTGCTCGCCCGGGCCGAGGCGATCTGGCAGACCAGGGCCCGCACGGCCCTGCGCGACGGCCCGTCCGGCGACCCCGTCGGCCGCTGGAACGTCACCTCGGAAGCCGCCCTGGAGATGGTCTCCGCGCACGCCCGCCTCCAGGCCGCGAACGCGTTCGCCGCGGCGGCCGACCGGGCGACGGACCCGAGGACCCGCCGTCTCCTCCACTCCCTGTGCCGCCTGTTCCTGCTCCGCACCCTCCGGGAACACACCGGCGACCTGCTGGCCGAGGGCCATCTGACACCGGACCAGGTACGGGCACTCCCGAAAACCCTGGACACTCTCACAGCCGACCTCGCACCGCACATGATGACCTTGGTGGACGCGTTCGACTTCCCTGCGGAGATGCTGTCGGCGATACCGATCGCGAGCGGGGGGTCGATTGTGCGGACGACAGGGAAATGAGGTGGGCGGCGCTGAGGCGGGGGGCCTGCCCGGGGGCCTCGGGGGCTGAGGGACTTGACAGAGCGCTGAGTAAGTGAAAAACGGCATGCAGTAAGCGCTCACCAAAAGTCCCCGGCCGACGGCGGTGCGCACCAGCAGGACGCATGAGGGGATGCCGACACGCTCTGGAGCGGGTCTGACACGGATGTACGGGTTCCATGGGGCGATGCGGGGGTGGGACCGGTTGCCGGACCGATGGGAGACACGGCTCCGGCAGAACAGAGGCGACCACCACGGAGAGCATCCGCTAGGCTGTCATCGGTTGGCTGCCGTCGGAGGGACGCCTTGCAGACTCCACCGACCCGGCCGACCAATGAGTGAAAACCCCGCCTTCGTAGCTCAGGGGATAGAGCACCGCTCTCCTAAAGCGGGTGTCGCAGGTTCGAATCCTGCCGGGGGCACAGTGTCTGACCAGCGCGTTTACCTCTCTGAGGTAGGCGCGCTGTTCGTCGTAGCCATGGCATTAACCATGAATAGGTTCCAGAACCATGGCGAACACCAAGAGCAAGCGACGTCAGCGCGGCAGCATCCGCCCCAACGGGGCTGGTTTCCAGGTCCGGGTCTACGCCGGGCGTGACCCGCTCACGAAGAAGGACATCTACCTCCACGAGCAGGCTGAGACGGAGACTGAGGCCGAGAAGGCCCGCACGAAGCTCCTGCACCAGGTCGACGAGAAGCGCCACCCCAAGACGCAGGTGACCATGTCGTTTCTGCTCGACCGGTGGCTGGGCGTCGCCGAACTCGACGAGACGTCGTACGAACGGGCCGAGGGCATCATCCGCAACTACCTCAAGCCCACCTTCGGCGACCTCAAGGCGGGCAAGCTGACCGCCGAGATGCTGGAGCTGTTCTACGCCCGTCTCCGGCAGTGCCAGGAACAGTGCGAGGGCCGACGCAACGGCAAGACCGACCCCAAGACGAAGCAGAAGCACGTCTGCGAGCCACTCGCCGCGAATTCCATCCGCAAGATTCACTTCATCCTGCGCCCAGCCCTCAACCGCGGCCTGCGCTGGGGTTACGTGACGACGAACGTGGCGGCCCTCGCCGAGCCGCCATCCCAACCCAAGCCGAACCCCGACCCGCCCACTCCGGAAGAGGCGGCCCTGGTTCTGAACACTGCCTGGCAGCGGGACCTGGACTGGGGAACGTTCCTGTTCATGACGATGGTCACCGGCTCACGCCGCGGCGAGATGTGCGCCCTGCGCTGGTCGGACATCAACCTCGACCGCCTCGAACTCTTCGTGAAGCACTCCAACAACGGCCGCAGGATCAAGGACACCAAAACCCACCAGCGCCGTAAGCAGGCAATCGACGTGATCACGCGTTCCGTCCTGGCCGCCCACCGAGCCCGAGCCGAGGAACGCTGCAAGGTGCTCGGCGGTGAACTCGCCCGCGACGCCTTCGTGTTCTCCGGCGAAGCCGACAGCTCCGCCCCACTCGTGCCCTCAAGCGTCAGCCAGAGGTACCGCCGCCTCGCGCAGAAGTTGAAGATCCACACCCACCGTCTGAAAGACCTGCGCGCGTACAACGTGACCGAGCTCCTGGGCGCCGGTGCCGACGTACGAACGGTCGCCGGCCGCGTTGGGCACGGCGGCGGAGGAGCGACCACGCTCAAGTACTACGCAGCCTTCCTGGCCACCTCCGACCGCCAGGCCGTCACCGCCTTCGCCAAGCAGCTGCCGGTGCCGGCAGGGCTACTCGCCGAACAGCCGGTCACCACCGTCATCAACGGGCTCCGCCTGCTCTGCGAGTGTGGCAACGAATCGCTGTGGGCGATGCTCGTGGTCACCGTGGAAGGCGCTGAGGCTCTGTGCGGCCAGTGCGAGACGGCCGTCCAGGCCCGCCCGGACGCGGCGGTGGGTCCCATCGGCAAGACCATCAAGACCGAAGCCGCCCCGCCCCGCGAGCTCGCTCCCTGGGAAGTGATCGCAAAGGAACTCGCGGACGCCATCAAGGACGGCACGATGCTGCCCGGCGAGGACGTACCCACAGTCGGCGACATCGCGCAGGCCCACGGTGTCTCGGTCGGTACCGCACACCGGGCCTTCACTCAGCTGAAGAAGAACGGCTTGATTGAGGTCAGCCGGGGCCGCCGAGCCGTCGTCCGCCGACTCCAGGAGGAGACCGCCGATGCCGCGTAGACCCGTGCTGTCCGGAGCATGGCCCAGGGAGTCGAACGCCTGGGGCGCTTAGCCCGCCACACCGACGCCCTGGGGCGACTGATTGACCCGTGGGGCCAGGGCCATCAGACAGCCTGCGCGCGATCGGTGTCACCTGCCTCCTCCACGTCGGTGTCCTCGTCGCTGAGGGCGCTCTGCATCTCGGGCGCGGTCCGCCGGGCCCGCAGCCGATCGCGGGTCTTCTTCAGGCTCCACCCACCGACGGCCAGCACGGTCGTGGTCATGAGGCTGCCGACGAACTCGGGCAGGGAATCGTGCAGCAGCTGTAGGAAGGACTCGTACACGGACGGACCGGCGCGCGCGAGACGCCCGGCCGCGCGCCGACTCCTTCACTGCGTGCCTTGAGTCGACTGGTCTTGCGGTTGCACCCCCGGGCCTGCGGGTGCGTGTGGACAGGTCGAGCACACCGTGGCGGCGGTGCGGTCGATATTTTGCCGGGCAAGCGCAGTTCCCGAAGCCTGTTCGGCGCTTCCTCCACCTATGGGCTGAAAAATCACGAACATCCGTAAGTCCGATCCGCACGTCACGGCGAGCGATGCGCCTGGGGTGATGCCACAACCTTGCCCGGGCACCACTCCTGGCTGATGGCTCACGGATGCCGCGTACGTTGGGCTCGGCACTCCACCAACGAGAAGCAGAATGAGGCGACTGTGGCTGAAGGCGAAGCGCGGAAGCGGCAGATCCACTACCCCCCGGTTCCCAACGGGATCGACTACCTCCGCGATGTCATCGACCGACTCGCCCGTGAGAACGGTGAGCCGAGCGAGCGCGACCTCAAGTACGCCGTCCTCCACCTCCAGGCGGCCGCCGAAGTGCTCCTCAAGGCCCGTCTACGACGAGAGCACTGGACTCTTGTCATCTCCAAGGCCGAGAAGACGAACCTCAAGAAGTTCGAGAAGGGCGAGTTCGAAAGCGCCACCACCGCCGAGACCGTTCGCCGTCTCGTCGACGTCGTCGGTCTCGACATCAGTGCCGACGACAAGAAGACTCTGGACGACCTAGCGAAGACCCGGAACCAACTGCAGCACTGGGGCATCACCGAAGAGGCCAACGCCGTACTCACACGTGCTGCCGACGTGCTCGACTTCCTGATCCGCTTCTTGGACCAGTACCTCCTGCCTCTCCTCGACGCAGACGACGAGGAGACCGTTGCGGACGATCTGGAAGAGATTCGGAGCGGACTGGTGCGCATAGAGAGCTACGTCACCAGCCGCATGGAGCGGCTCAAGGAGAACGACCTCAAAGGGCACGAGGCTCGGACAGTTCGCTGTCCCGACTGCCAGCAGTTGGCCTTGATCGTCGATGGAGACGCGAACAATTGTTTGTTCTGTCCCCGAGGCTGGACGGACCCGCTAGAGCTGGCCAGCGGGTACGACAACGCCTTCGGCTATCACCCGGCCCCTGGAGACGCCCCCTCTCTGTCAGCCTGTGGTGAGACGCCCTTCTGTGAACGTTTAACCTGAGAGGGCACGACAGGAGATTGCACACCCATGAGCAGTAGTGAA
>NZ_JBVHHL010000010.1:0-225761 GCF_055561075.1 Streptomyces sp. NPDC022910 | reverse complement strand
ACGCCCGGTTACATTCCGAACCCGGAAGCTAAGCCTTACAGCGCCGATGGTACTGCAGGGGGGACCCTGTGGGAGAGTAGGACACCGCCGAACAATTCTTCGGAGCTGGTTCCCGAACTTCGGTTCGGGGACCAGCTCTTTTGTGTTGCGTGTCACTTTGCGTTCACTTTGCCCTACCAGCATCCGAGCCATGGGTACCGCTGGAATGCTCACAGCCGCAGGCATCGGCGCCGGTGACGAGGTCATCGTGCCGGCCTTCGGAAACATCGAGGTTGCCGAGGCCGTGACCCTGGCCGGTGCGATGCCGGTCTTCGCCGACATAGACCCGGCGACGTACTGCCTCGACCCCTCCGCCGTCGAGGCAGTGATCAGCTCGGAGACCGTTGCGGTCGTAGTCGTCCACCGCTTCGGGCGGCCGGCCGACGTCGTGGGTCTGCACGAGATCGGGCAGCGGCACGGGCTCCTGGTGCTGGAGCAGGGCGAGTCCGAGACGCCGTACGCCGAGGTGGCGCAGCGCCGTGAGCGGGCCGCGTACCTCGACCGGCGGCTGCGCGGCGTGCGGACGCCCGAGGGCAGCGGTGGACACACCTATCAGCAGTACGTGGTGCGGGTGCCGGGCAATGGCCGGCCGGACCGGGACGCCTTCGCACGGGCCGTGCGGGCCAGGGGAGTTGAGTGCCGGGTGCCGGTGCAGACGCCGGTTCACCGTATGCCGGGGTTCCGGCGCGACGTGTGGCTGCCGGAGACCGAGCGGGCCGCCGATGAGACCCTCTCGCTGCCGGTGGAGGCGTCGCTGACGAAGCGTGAGATGAACCGGATCGTCTCTGCGTGCAACGCGCTGGGCGGGTTGCTGCAGCCCGCCTTCTGACCGGGTGCTCGTGGTTGGGGGCACACGTCCGTTCGGGGTAGGATCTATTCCGTTGCCGCGAGGGAAACCTCGAAAAGGTGACAGGCCCCTATAGCTCAGTCGGCAGAGCGTCTCCATGGTAAGGAGAAGGTCAACGGTTCGATTCCGTTTGGGGGCTCGAGCAAAAGGCCTCGCCCAGCAGGGCGAGGCCTTTTTCGTTTTCGAACTCGGGACGGTGGTACAGGCTTGGCCGGGCGCTCCCTCAGTCCTTCGGAAGGTCCGGCACCCGCATCGCGAGAATCGCCATGTCGTCGGAGGGGGCGTCGGACGCGAAGCGTTCGACCGCACGCATGATGCGCGCCGCCACCGCGCCCGCCGTGAGTCCCGTACAGGTCGTCAGGACGTCCGCGAGGCCGTCGTCGCCCAACATACGCGTGCCCTCGCGGCGTTCGGTGACGCCGTCCGTGACGCACAGCAGGACGTCGCCCGGATCGAGCGTCACCGTCTGCGCGTACAGCTCCAGGTCCTCCATGACGCCGAGGAGCGGCTGCGGCTCCGCGGCCGGTTCCACCGTCCCGTCCTGGCGCAGCCGGAGCGGAAGCGGGTGGCCGGCGCAGACCACCTTCAGGACCGCGCTGCCGTCCTCCTGCGGCCACAACTCGCCGTAGAGGAGCGTCAGGAAGCGGCTGCGGGCTCCCTCGTCGAGGATCGCGGAGTTGAGGCGCTCCAGGACCGCAGGACCGCCGAAGCCCTCGCGGGCCAGCAGACGGAGGGCGTGGCGGGCCAGACCCGTGACCGCCGCCGCCTCCGGACCCGTACCGCAGACGTCGCCGATGGCGAAGCCGTACGCGCCGTCGCGGATCGGGAACAGGTCATAGAAGTCGCCGCCGACCTCGTTGCCCTCGCCGGCCGCCCGGTAGATGACCTCGACCTCGACGCCGTCGACCTGGGGGAGCTCCGGCGGCAGCAGGCTGCGCTGGAGGGACTGGCTGATGGCCGTGCGCTCCGAGTACAGCCGGGCGTTGTCCAGTGCGAGGGCGGCCCGGCGGCTCAAGTCCTCGGCCAGTTCCAGGATCTCCTGGCGGAAATGTTCGTCCGTCGGCTTGCCCAGCGTCAGCATGCCGATGACGCGGTTGCGTGCCACGAGCGGGAGTACGACCGTTTCGCCGCCGACCGCCGAGGCCGTCGCCAGCGTCGTGCCGATGCCGGAGCTCACCGTCGCGGGCTCGCCCAGGCCCAGGCTCCGCATGGAAGTGCGGAGCGCCGCCCGGTGGGCCGCCTCCGCGGGGGCCGTCCAGACCCGGGCGCCCGGCGCGGGAATCGGTTCCGGCGGGGGGATCTTCGACAGGAGTGCCTTCAGGCCGTCGATGCGCTCCTCGTCCTCGTGCAGCACGTACGAGAGGTACGGCTCCGAGGCCTGGTCGGCGATCGTGTACACCGCGCACCAGGTGGCCAGGGTCGGGATGGTCATCTGGGCCATGAGCGCCAGCGTCTGGTCGCGGTCCAGGGTGCCGGCGAGGAGGTCGGAGGCCTCGACGAGGAAGCTCAGCGAGCCGCGGCGCAGCCGCTCCAGCTCGCCCAGGCGGGCCGATTCCACGGCGAGGGCGATGCGGTCGGCCGCGAACTGGAGGCGCAGCGCCTCCTCGTTGGAGTAGCGGGAGGGCGCCTCGGCGGCCACGCCTAGGGAGCCGGTGAGCCGGCCCTCCACCTTCAGCGGGACCGTCACCACCGAGCGCATGCCCGTTCCGGACAGCAGGGGGACCGCGCCCGGTACGGCCGTGAGGTCGTCGTGGACGGCCGGCATGCGGGCCGAGCCGTAGCGGCCGGGTCCCGCCTCGACCGGGACGCGGGCGAAGCGCTGGCGGGCGGAGGGCAGGCCGGTCGAGGCGCGCACCTCCAGCTCCGTTTCGTCGTCGGTGGCCAGGAGGAGGAAGGCCGCGTCGCCGTCGAGCATGTCGCGGGCGCGCTCCACCGTGCGCTGCAGCAGGCCGTCGAGGTCGTCGGGTGCGGGGGAGCCGATGAAGACCTCGAAGGGGTCCGCGGCCTGCCCGTCCGAGGTGGTCGTCGTGTCGGGAGCCGGTCCGCGCAACGGGGTCTGCAGGACGGCGCGTTCGTGGTCGCGTACGAGCAGACAGACCGTGGACGGTTCGCCTGCCGTGTCGCGTACGCGCAGATGAGAGGCGTAGACCGGGGTCACACGGCCGTCGGCGCCGCGGATGCCGTAGCTGCCCTCCCAGCGGGAGAGCTGGAGGGCCTCGGCGATGCCGGTACCGGTGCCGGGGGTGTGCGGCCAGGCCGCGAAGTCGGTGAGCGGCTTGCCGATGACCTGCTCGGCCGCGTACCCGAAGAGTTCCTCCGCGTCCTCGTTCCAGGCGGTGATGGAGCCTGTGCGGTCGATCTGGACGACCGCCACGCGGACCCGGCCGTCGGCGAGCGGGAGGAGGTCGGCGGGGAGGGAGGGGCCCGCAGCGCGGGTGCCCACCGGGCGCTCGGGGAGGTCCAGTTGGAACCAGACCTGCTTGTGCGTGGGCGTGTACTCGACGCCCCAGCGGCCGGCCAGAGCAGCGCAGAGCTGGAGGCCGCGGCCGCCCTCGCGGTCGGGGCCGCCCATGTTGATCGCGGTCGTCTGCAGCGGGATCTCGCGTTCCGGATAGCGGTCGGCCACCTCGATGCGCACGCCGTCGTCGCTGCGCAGACACAGGACGTCCGCGGCGGTGCCGGCATGGACGACGGCGTTGGTGACCAGTTCGCTGGTGAGGACCACGGCGTCGTCGACGATGTCGGCGAAGCCCCAGCCCTGGAGCGTGTCACGGACGAAGGACCGGGCGGTCGCGACCGATCGTCCGACGGGCTCGAAGCTGGCGGCCGCGCGCGCGGTGATCACAGAACTCCTTGTCCGGTTCTCGACGTGCGGGGCTCCCGGGCCGACCCGCTCCTGCCTGGGCAGTTGCTGGTTCCCCCCGTGCCGGGGATCCTGGGGTGGTCCCCCGGGATGCAGTCCGGTGGTCATGGTGAGGCGCCCCTCCGATGCCTGCCCGCTCGTGCTCGTGCCACCGCCCAGACCGGTCGGACCGGTACGGCTGGACAGCCGGATGCAAGGGTACTTACCTTCCGCGTCCATGCGGATGCCGGTCGCCGGTGTTTACGTCCGGAGGGTGTGCGGAGCGTGTGCGAAGCTGCCGAACTGTTATGGCCTGGTTGAGGCATGGTGAAACACTGGGCAAGCTTCCTGAGAAGGTCCGGGCAGGCCGAGTGTCTTTTGCCACGCAGGGCAGGAGCACGCGCGTGTGCCTGGTACATCGGGCAGCACGAGCATCAGTAACCGGTACGGCGAGCAGTAACCCTGAGCACAGCAGTGATGGTCGACCCCTGCGGGAGGGACACAGTGGAGTCTGGCGCAGCGACGCGGAGCACGAAGACGCGCGCAAAAGGCGGACAGTCCCTGAGCAACCAGCGCAAAACGCGCAATGGAACCACCGCGGTGGACACGGCGGCCCTGAACCGGCTGCTGGCGGCCCTGGTGTCCATGAGGGACGGCAACTTCCGGAAGCGTCTGACGGTCTCCGGCGACGGGGTGATGGCCGAAATCGCGGCTGTCTTCAATGAGGTGGCCGACCGGAATCTCCACCTGACCGGAGAGCTGGCACGCGTGCGGCGCATGGTCGGGCGTGAGGGAAAACTCACCGAGCGGCTGGAGGTGGGAGCGTGCGAGGGCTCCTGGGCGGCCGCGATCGACGCCTCCAACGCGCTCGTCGACGATCTGGCGCGCCCCGTCTCCGAGGTCAGCCGGGTGCTGTCCGCGGTGGCCGAGGGCGATCTGTCGCCGCGCATGGAGTTGCGGACGCCGGGGACGGACGGGACGGGGCAGCCGCTTCGCGGCGAGTTCCTGAAGGTCGGCCGTACGGTCAACAATCTGGTCGACCAGCTGTCGACGTTCACGGACGAGGTCACACGCGTGGCCAGCGAGGTGGGCACCGAGGGCAAGCTGGGCGGGCAGGCCCGGGTGCGCGGTATGTCCGGTTCGTGGAAGGACCTCACGGACTCCGTCAACACGATGGCGTACCGCCTGACCGCACAGGTGCGGGACATCGCACTGGTGACGACGGCCGTCGCGAAGGGTGACTTGTCCCGGAAGGTCACGGTTCATGTGGCCGGCGAGATGCTCGAGCTGAAGGAAACCGTCAACACGATGGTGGACCAGCTGTCCTCCTTCTCCTCCGAGGTGACCCGGGTGGCCCGCGAGGTGGGCACCGAGGGTGAGCTGGGGGGCCAGGCGCAGGTGCCCGGGGTGGCCGGCGTGTGGAAGGACCTCACCGACTCGGTGAACCTGATGGCCGGCAATCTGACTGCCCAGGTGCGCGGGATCGCGCAGGTGACGACCGCGGTGGCCAACGGTGACCTGTCGCAGAAGGTGACCGTGTCGGCGCGGGGCGAGGTCGCGCAGCTCGCCGAGACGATCAACCAGATGACCGAGACGTTGCGCACCTTCGCGGACGAGGTCACCCGAGTGGCCAACGAGGTCGGTGCCGAGGGCCAGCTCGGCGGTCAGGCGAACGTTCCGGGTGCGGCGGGAACGTGGAAGGATCTCACCGATTCGGTGAACACGGTCTTCCGGAATCTGACCACTCAGGTGCGCGACATCGCCGCGGTGACGACGGCGGTGGCCAACGGTGACCTGTCGCAGAAGGTCACCGTCGACGTCGCCGGCGAGATGCTGGAGCTGAAGAACACCGTCAACGGGATGGTGGACCAGCTGTCCGCCTTCGGCTCCGAGGTCACGCGAGTCGCTCGGGAGATCGGTGTCGAGGGTGAGCTGGGCGGTCAGGCGCAGGTGACGGGCGCCGCCGGCACCTGGAAGGACCTCACGGACTCGGTCAACACCGCGTTCCGCAACCTCACCGGCCAGGTCCGCAACATTGCCCAGGTCACGACCGCGGTGGCCAATGGCGACCTGTCGCAGAAGGTCACGGTGGACGTCTCCGGTGAGATGCTCCAGCTGAAGAACACCGTGAACACGATGGTGGATCAGCTCTCGAACTTCGCCGAGCAGGTCACGCGCATGGCCCGGGACGTCGGCACGGAGGGCCGCCTGGGCGGCCAGGCCGTGGTGCCGGGCGTCAGCGGCACCTGGAAGGAACTCACCGACTCCGTCAACTTCATGGCGGGCAACCTCACCTCACAGGTGCGGCAGATCGCCCAGGTGACGACGGCGGTGGCCCGCGGTGACCTGTCGCAGAAGATCGACGTGGACGCGCGCGGCGAGATCCTGGAGCTGAAGAACACCATCAACAACCTGGTGGACCAGCTTTCCGCCTTCGCCGAGCAGGTGACCCGGGTGGCCCGCGAGGTGGGCACCGAGGGCCGGCTCGGCGGTCAGGCGCAGGTGCCCGGCGTGGCCGGCGTGTGGCGCGATCTGACCGACTCCGTGAACGGCATGGCCGGCAACCTCACCACGCAGGTGCGCAACATCGCGCAGGTCGCGACGGCGGTGGCCCGCGGTGACCTGTCGCAGAAGATCGACGTGGACGCGCGCGGCGAGATCCTGGAGCTGAAGAACACCCTCAATACGATGGTCGACCAGCTCTCCAACTTCGCCGAGCAGGTGACGCGGGTGGCCCGCGAGGTGGGCACCGAGGGCATCCTCGGCGGCCAGGCGGAGGTTCAGGGTGTCTCCGGAACCTGGAAGGACCTCACGCAGTCCGTGAACTTCATGGCGAACAACCTGACCATTCAGGTGCGCAACATCGCCGAGGTCACGACCGCGGTCGCCAAGGGCGACCTGTCCAAGAAGATCACCGTCGACGCCAAGGGCGAGATCCTGGAACTGGTCACCACCGTCAACACGATGGTGGACCAGCTGTCGTCCTTCGCCGAGCAGGTGACGCGGGTGGCCCGCGAGGTGGGCACCGAGGGCATCCTCGGCGGCCAGGCGCACGTGCCAGGCGTCACCGGCATCTGGAAGGACCTCAACGACAACGTCAACCTGATGGCCAACAACCTGACCACACAGGTGCGCAACATCTCACAGGTCGCGGCGGCCGTCGCCAACGGTGATCTGACGCGGACGGTGACGATCGAGGCGCGCGGCGAGGTCGCGCAGCTCGCCGACACCTTCAACACCATGGTGAAGACGCTGAGTTCGTTCGCCGACCAGGTCACCAAGGTGGCCCGCGAGGTGGGCACGGACGGCATCCTCGGGGGCCAGGCACACGTACCGGGTGTGGCCGGTACGTGGAAGGACCTCACCGAGTCCGTGAATCAGATGGCGTCCAACCTCACCGGTCAGGTCCGCAACATCGCCATGGTCACCACGGCCATCGCCAAGGGCGACCTGACCAAGAAGATCGACATCGACGCCCGCGGTGAGATCCTCGAGCTGAAGACCACCATCAACACCATGGTCGACCAGCTCTCGTCCTTCGCCGAGGAGGTCACCCGGGTCGCCCGCGAGGTGGGCACGGAAGGGCAGCTCGGCGGCCAGGCGCGCGTCCGGGACGTCGACGGAACCTGGCGCGACCTGACCGAGTCGGTGAACGAGATGGCCGGGAACCTGACCCGTCAGGTGCGCGCGATCGCGCGCGTGGCGACCGCCGTGACCCGTGGCGACCTCAACCTGAAGATCGACGTGGACGCCTCCGGCGAGATCCAGGAGCTTCAGGACTACATCAACAAGATGATCGCCAACCTGCGCGACACCACGATCGCCAACAAGGAGCAGGACTGGCTCAAGGGCAACCTGGCGCGCATCTCGGCGCTGATGCAGGGCCGCCGCGACCTGGAGGACGTGGCCTCGCTGATCATGAGCGAGCTGACGCCGGTGGTCTCCGCGCAGCACGGCGCGTTCTTCCTCGCGATGCCGCTGGTCGACGGCAAGGACCTGGGTGCCGAGACGGACGACGCGTACGAGCTGCGGATGCTGGGGTCGTACGGCTACTCGATGGGCTCCATGCCGACGTCGTTCCGGCCGGGTGAGGCGCTCATCGGGACGGCCGCCCTGGAGAAGCGCACGATCCTGGTGGAGAACGCGCCGAGCGGCTATCTGAGGATCTCCTCCGGGCTCGGGGAGGCACCGCCCGCGCAGGTGATCGTCCTTCCGGTGCTCTTCGAGGGGAAGGTGCTCGGCGTGATCGAGCTCGCCTCCTTCACGCCGTTCACACAGATCCAGAAGGACTTCCTCAACCAGATCGCCGAGATGATCGCGACGAGCGTCAACACCATCTCCGTCAATACCAAGACCGAGGTGCTGCTGAAGCAGTCGCAGGAGCTGACCGAGCAGCTCCGGCTCCGGTCCGAGGAGTTGGAGCAGCGGCAGAAGGCCCTCCAGGCGTCCAACGCCGAACTGGAGGAGAAGGCCGAACTGCTGGCCCAGCAGAACCGTGACATCGAGGTCAAGAACACCGAGATCGAGGAGGCGCGGCAGGTCCTGGAGGAGCGTGCCGAGCAGCTCGCGGTCTCCATGCGCTACAAGAGCGAGTTCCTGGCCAACATGTCGCACGAGCTGCGCACGCCGCTCAACTCCCTGTTGATCCTCGCCAAGTTGCTCGCCGACAACGCCGAGGGGAACCTCTCGCCGAAGCAGGTCGAGTTCGCCGAGACCATCCACGGCGCAGGCTCCGACCTGCTCCAGCTGATCAACGATATCCTCGACCTGTCGAAGGTCGAGGCGGGCAAGATGGACGTGTCGCCGACGCGTATCGCGCTCGTCCAGCTCGTCGACTACGTGGAGGCCACCTTCCGGCCGCTGACCGCCGAGAAGGGCCTCGACTTCTCCGTACGGGTCTCTCCCGAGCTGCCCGCCACCCTGCACACCGACGAGCAGCGCCTCCTGCAGGTGCTGCGCAACCTGCTGTCCAACGCGGTGAAGTTCACCGACACCGGGGCCGTCGAACTGGTCATCCGGCCCGCGGGCAGCGATGTGCCCGTGGCCATCCGGGAGCAGTTGCTGGAGGCGGGTTCGCTGCGGGACCCGGACGCGGCAATGATCGCGTTCTCCGTGGCCGACACGGGCATCGGCATCGCGGCCAGCAAGATGCGGGTGATCTTCGAGGCGTTCAAGCAGGCTGACGGGACCACGAGCCGCAAGTACGGCGGTACGGGTCTGGGGCTGTCCATCTCGCGCGAGATCGCGCGGCTGCTCGGCGGCGAGATCCACGCGCAGAGCGAGCCCGGACGCGGCTCGACGTTCACGCTGTATTTGCCGCTGCACCCGAGCGAACTGCCGCCGCACGGTTACTCGCAGCTCGCGGCCGCCTTGGAGGCCGAGGAACTGCTGGCGTCCGAGGCGGAGCTGTCCGCGCCGGACATCGAGACACCGGCCGAGGTGAAGTCGTACCGGGAGACCCAGAACGGGCCCGCGGCGCTGTTCCGCCGCCGGCGCAGGGCGGTCTTCACGGGCGCGCAGCGCTCGGGCGCGGGGCAGGAGCAGTGGTCCGGGGAGCAGCAGGAAGGGATGCTGCCCCGGCAGGGCGTGCGGTTCGAGAGTGAGAAGGTACTGATCGTCGACGACGACATCCGCAATGTCTTCGCGCTCACCAGCGTCCTGGAGCAGCACGGCCTGTCGGTGCTGTACGCCGAGAACGGCCGGGAGGGCATCGAGGTCCTGGAACAGCACGACGACGTGGCGGTCGTCCTGATGGACATCATGATGCCCGAGATGGACGGGTATGCCACGACGACGGCGATCCGGCGGATGCCGCAGTTCGCGGGGCTGCCGATCATCGCGCTGACGGCGAAGGCGATGAAGGGCGACCGGGAGAAGGCGATCGACTCGGGCGCTTCCGACTACGTGACCAAGCCGGTCGATCCCGATCATCTGCTGTCGGTGATGGAACAGTGGATGCGTGAGGAGTGAGGGGGCCCCTGAATGTTCACGCGGAGTTGCTGACCGAGTGTGGCCGCAGCCGTGTAGAAGTGCGGTGTACGGGGAACCTTCTGGTCTCCTGTTGCGTTTCTGCTACGTGCACAGTGACATCGCGGTGACAGGGTGTGGCGACAGGCGGGGTGCGGCTACGATGACCGGCACAAGGACGGGCGGCGCAAGGGAGTCGTCCCCTGGGGTGACGCCGGGCGGCGTCACCCCGAGTCCTGAGGACAGGGGAGGCCCCAAGCCGGGGCGAGGAGGGCGGGCCATGGTGCAGAAGGCCAAGATCCTCCTGGTCGATGACCGGCCGGAGAATCTGCTGGCGCTGGAGGCCATCCTCTCCGCGCTCGATCAGACGCTGGTCAGGGCATCGTCCGGGGAGGAAGCGCTCAAGGCACTGCTGACGGACGACTTCGCGGTCATTCTGCTGGACGTCCAAATGCCGGGCATGGACGGTTTCGAGACCGCCGCGCACATCAAGCGACGGGAGCGGACCAGGGACATCCCGATCATCTTCCTGACCGCCATCAACCACGGCCCGCATCACACCTTCCGCGGGTACGCGGCGGGTGCGGTGGACTACATCTCCAAGCCCTTCGACCCGTGGGTGCTGCGCGCGAAGGTCTCGGTGTTCGTCGAGCTCTACATGAAGAACTGCCAACTCCGGGAGCAGGCGGCCCTGCTCCGGCTCCAGTTGGAAGGCGGCGGCAAGTCCGCGGCCGGCGAGAACAAGGAGCCTGCCGGACTCCTCGCCGAGCTCTCCGCGCGGCTCGCGGCGGTCGAGGAGCAGGCGGAGGCACTGTCCAAGCAGCTCGACGACGACGCGGCCGACGCGGCGGCGGTGGCGACCGCGGCCCATCTCGAACGCAAACTCACGGGGTTGCGCAGGGCGCTGGACGCCCTGGAACCGGGCACGGGCAGCGGCGCGCCCACTCTGCCGTCCCAGAACTGACGGGCTGCTCCACGGGTTCGCTCGGCGGAGTGGAGCTTCGGCGTGCCGCCTCCTTCCGCGGGGTGGCCCGAGTGAGCTTGTTTCGGCACCCCTTGAGCCGGCGTCAGCTTCGCGCCTCTCCTGGGCCGACACGAACGGGTGAACCCGTGGGCACGCGTGTCCCCTGTCGTCTCCACCGGTAACCTCACACCCATGGCCCCACGTCCCGCAGCCAAGAAGTCGCCCGCGAAGAAGGCGGCCGCTCCGAGGAAGGCTCCGGCGAAGCAGGCCCCCGCGAAGAAAGCCGCCGCGAAGAAGGCGCCCGCGAGGAAGGCTGCGGCGAAGAAGCCCGCCCCGACGCCGGCGCCCAACCCGACCGCGGGCGTGTACAGACTCGTACGCGCCCTGTGGCTCGGGCTCGCGCACGCCGTCGGAGCGATGTTCCGCGGCATAGGGCGGGGCGCGAAGGGGCTCGACCCGGCGCACCGCAAGGACGGCCTCGCGCTCCTGCTGCTCGGTCTCTCGCTGATCGTCGCCGCGGGCACCTGGGCCAATCTGCGCGGTCCCGTCGGCGACCTCGTCGAGATGCTGGTGACCGGCGCCTTCGGCCGTCTCGACCTGCTCGTGCCGATACTGCTCGGCGCGATCGCCGTGCGCCTGATCCTCCACCCGGAGCGGCCGGAGGCCAACGGCCGCATCGTCATCGGTCTGTCCGCCCTCGTCGTCGGCGTGCTGGGCCAGGTGCACATCGCCTGTGGCGAGCCCGCGCGCAGCGACGGCATGCAGGCGATAAGGGACGCCGGCGGGCTCATCGGCTGGGCTGCGGCCACCCCGCTGACGTACACCATGGGGGACGCCCTCGCCGTACCGCTGCTGGTCCTGCTCACCTTCTTCGGTCTGCTCGTCGTCACCGCCACGCCCGTCACCGCCATCCCGCAGCGACTGCGGCTGCTCGGCGTGAAGCTCGGGATCGTGCACGAACCCGAGGACGACGTCCGCACCGAGGACGACGAGCGCTACGACGACCAGTGGCGTGAGGCGCTGCCCCGCTCCCGGCGGCGTGGGTCCGCCGCGGAGGCGTACGACACGGACGGAGCCGAGCAGGAGGCGCTCTCCCGGCGCCGCGGCCGTCCCCGCCGCCCCTCCGTGCAGCCCGCCATGGGCCGGGAGATGGACGCCGTGGACGTCGCGGCGGCCGCGGCGGCCGCCCTGGACGGCGCCGTGCTGCACGGTATGCCGCCGTCCTCCGTCGTCGCGGACCTCACCCAGGGGGTGAGCGTGGGCGACCGCGTGGAGGCGACACCGACGCCCGTGCCGGCCGCGCGCCCCCAGCAGGAGAAGCTCCCGGTCGAGTCCGTGGTGCCCGACCTGACCAAGTCGGCACCTCAGGAGCCCCGCGATCTCCCGCCGCGCGCCGAGCAGCTCCAGCTCTCCGGGGACATCACCTACTCCCTGCCTTCCCTGGACCTCCTCGAGCGCGGCGGCCCCGGCAAGGCGCGCAGCGCCGCCAACGATGCCGTGGTCGCCTCGCTCACGAACGTCTTCACCGAGTTCAAGGTGGACGCGGCCGTCACCGGCTTCACCCGCGGCCCGACGGTCACCCGGTACGAGGTCGAGCTCGGCCCCGCCGTGAAGGTCGAGCGGATCACCGCGCTGACCAAGAACATCGCGTACGCCGTCGCCAGCCCCGACGTTCGGATCATCAGCCCGATCCCAGGGAAGTCCGCGGTCGGCATCGAGATCCCGAACACCGACCGCGAGATGGTCAACCTCGGGGACGTGCTCCGGCTGGCGGAGGCCGCCGAGGACGACCATCCGATGCTGGTCGCGCTCGGCAAGGACGTCGAGGGCGGCTACGTGATGGCGAACATCGCGAAGATGCCGCACGTGCTCGTCGCCGGCGCCACCGGATCCGGCAAGTCGTCCTGCATCAACTGCCTGATCACCTCGGTCATGATGCGCGCGACCCCGGAGGACGTGCGCATGGTCCTGGTCGACCCCAAGCGCGTCGAGCTGACCGCGTACGAGGGCATCCCGCACCTGATCACGCCGATCATCACCAACCCGAAGCGGGCCGCCGAGGCGCTCCAGTGGGTCGTACGGGAGATGGATCTGCGGTACGACGATCTGGCGGCGTACGGCTTCAGGCACATCGACGACTTCAACCAGGCCATCAGGAACGGCAAGGTCAAGGCGCCCGAAGGCAGCGAACGCGAACTGCAGCCGTACCCCTACCTGCTGGTGATCGTCGACGAGCTGGCCGATCTGATGATGGTCGCGCCGCGCGACGTCGAGGACGCGATCGTGCGCATCACGCAGCTCGCGCGCGCGGCCGGCATCCACCTGGTGCTCGCCACGCAGCGGCCGTCCGTGGACGTCGTGACCGGTCTGATCAAGGCGAACGTGCCTTCCCGGCTCGCCTTCGCCACCTCGTCCCTCGCCGACTCGCGCGTCATCCTCGACCAGCCCGGCGCCGAGAAGCTGATCGGCAAGGGCGACGGGCTCTTCCTCCCGATGGGCGCGAACAAGCCGACCCGTATGCAGGGCGCGTTCGTGACCGAGGAAGAGGTCGCGGCGGTCGTGCAGCACTGCAAGGACCAGATGGCGCCCGTCTTCCGGGAGGACGTCACGGTCGGCACCAAGCAGAAGAAGGAGATCGACGAGGACATCGGCGACGACCTCGACCTGTTGTGCCAGGCGGCCGAACTGGTCGTCTCCACGCAGTTCGGATCCACCTCGATGCTCCAGCGCAAGCTGCGCGTCGGCTTCGCCAAGGCGGGACGGCTGATGGACCTCATGGAGTCGAGGAACATCGTCGGTCCCAGCGAGGGTTCCAAGGCACGTGATGTTCTTGTGAAACCTGACGAGCTGGACGGCGTGCTCGCCCTGATCCGTGGGGAGTCTCCCTAGAGATTCGGATGGTCCCGGTTCGCCGTACGAGTGGGTCGCCCGAGCGTGTCCGACCGCGTCCGAGGCAGGCCTCGGCCTCTCGACCGTGACCCACTCGTAAGTGATCCGTGAGCAACCGTTTCCCTCCGGCATACGTCAAGTTGAGGGAGGGGGCAGGTATATGTCCCACCATCAGGATGACCGGCCATTCTGATGGCCTACAAAGTCATACCGCCCGGTTGCCCCACCCTTTCGTACCCCCCCTAGACTGAACTTCCAGCACAGGTGGCTGAACGCTCGAAAGGCGCCCCCGTGTCCATCGGCAACTCCCCTGACGGCAACTCCCCTGAGGACGCACGCCCGTTCGAAGAAGATCGCGAAGACGCCAGTGCGTCGGAACGCCCTTCGATCGGCCGAGCCCTGCAGCAGGCGCGCATCGCGGCCGGGCTGACCGTCGACGACGTCAGCAGCGCCACCCGGGTCCGTGCCCCCATCGTGCAGGCGATCGAACAGGACGACTTCGCCCCCTGTGGCGGTGATGTCTACGCCCGGGGCCACATTCGCACGCTCGCGCGCGCGGTGCATCTCGACCCGGCCCCGCTGCTCGAACAGTACGCCGCCGAGCACGGCGGGCGGCCCGCACCGACCCCGGCGTCCCCGCTCTTCGATGCGGAACGTATCCGCCCCGAGCGGCGCGGGCCCAACTGGACGGCGGCCATGGTCGCTGCGATCGTCGCGGTGATCGGCTTCGTCGGGTTCACGGTGATCAAGGGCACCGACAGCGGTGACGGCACCAAGACTCAGGTCGCCGAGGGCTCCACGCCGCACACCAGCAAGCCGGCCTCGCCGACGCCCAAGAGCAGCAAGTCGGCCGACCAGAAGCCCGAGCCGACCGAGAGCGCCATCGCGGCCGCGCCCCGGGACAAGGTGACCGTCCAGGTGAGCGCCGTCGACGGCCGCAGCTGGATCTCCGCCAAGGACCACAACGGCCAGACCCTCTTCGACGGACTGCTCAAGAAGGGCGACTCGCAGACCTTCCAGGACAAGGAGAAGATCGACCTGGTCCTCGGTGACGCGGGCGCGATCGAGCTGTACGTGAACGGCAAGAAGATCCAGGACTCCTTCCAGCCCGGTCAGGTCGAGCGCCTGACCTACACGAAGGGCGACCCCGTCACGGGCTGACGCGGGCCCGCCGGACCATGAGGTGCCCGAGCACTGAAGGCACACGGACACACGGGGTTGGCCAAGATCGGCCAACCCCGTCGACGTGGGCTGTCAGCGGGACGAAGTAGTCTTGAGCCCATGCCTGAACGCCGTACCGTCGCACTCGTCACCCTTGGCTGCGCCCGTAACGAGGTGGACTCGGAGGAGCTCGCAGGCCGTTTGGAGGCGGACGGCTGGCAGCTCGTGGAGGACGCCGAGGACGCCGACGTCGCCGTCGTGAACACCTGTGGCTTCGTGGAGGCCGCGAAGAAGGACTCCGTCGACGCCCTGCTGGAGGCCAACGACCTCAAGGGACACGGTAGAACGCAGGCCGTCGTGGCGGTGGGCTGCATGGCCGAGCGGTACGGCAAGGAGCTCGCCGAGGCCCTACCCGAGGCAGACGGCGTGCTTGGCTTCGACGACTACGCGAACATCTCGGACCGCCTCCAGACCATCCTGAACGGCGGCATCCACGCCTCGCACACCCCGCGCGACCGGCGGAACCTGCTACCGATCAGTCCGGTGGAGCGGCAGGAGTCGGCCGCTTCGGTCGCGTTGCCCGGACACGGTCCTGTGGATCTTCCGGAGGGGCTCGCTCCGGCCTCCGGTCCCCGTGCGCCGCTGCGCCGCCGCCTGGACGGCTCCCCGGTCGCCTCGGTGAAGCTGGCCTCCGGATGCGACCGGCGCTGCTCCTTCTGCGCCATCCCGTCCTTCCGTGGCTCCTTCATCTCGCGTCGCCCGAGCGACGTGCTGAACGAGACGCGCTGGCTGGCCGAGCAGGGTGTGAAGGAGATCATGCTGGTCTCCGAGAACAACACCTCGTACGGCAAGGATCTCGGCGACATCCGCCTCCTGGAGTCCCTGCTGCCCGAGCTCGCCGAGGTGGACGGCATCGAGCGGGTCCGCGTCAGCTACCTCCAGCCCGCCGAGATGCGGCCCGGGCTCATCGACGTGCTGACCTCGACCCCCAAGGTCGCCTCCTACTTCGACCTGTCTTTCCAGCACTCGGCACCCGACGTGCTGCGCGCGATGCGGCGCTTCGGTGACACCGACCGCTTCCTGGAGCTGCTGGACACCATCCGGAGCAAGGCGCCGGAGGCCGGCGTGCGCTCCAACTTCATCGTGGGCTTCCCCGGCGAGACCGAGGCCGACCTGGCCGAGCTCGAACGCTTCCTGAACAGTGCGCGGCTGGACGCCATCGGCGTCTTCGGCTACTCCGACGAGGAGGGCACGGAAGCAGCTACCTACGACGACAAGCTCCACGAGGACGTGGTCGCCGAGCGGCTGGCCCATGTCTCCCGCCTGGCCGAGGAGCTGGTGTCGCAGCGCGCCGAGGAGCGCGTCGGCGAGACCGTACACGTGCTCGTGGAGTCTGTGGCCGAGGAGGAGGGCGCGTACGGCCGCGCCGCGCACCAGGCTCCCGAGACGGACGGCCAGGTGCTGTTCACGAGGGGCGAGGGCCTTCGTGTGGGCCGTATGGTCGAGGCGAAGGTGGTCGGTACGGAAGGCGTCGATCTGGTGGCCGAGCCGCTTGCGGGCTCGCTCGAGCGTCCTGAGGAGGCGGGCAGATGACCGGAATCCCGGCATCCGCGGCGGGCGGCTCCTCCGGTGCGCGCGGGGCGGCGTCCGCGCCGGGCGGCTCCGGAACGGCGGGCATCTCCGGCGGCAAGGCGGGCAAGGGCCCGTCCGGGGTCGCGGTCGGCAAGGGGGACGTGGACACCCAGGACGGCCAGGACGGCCAGGACGGCTCGCGGTCGGCTCGGGGCGGCAAGCTGACGGCCGCCGTGGTCAACCAGGCCAGCGTCTGGAACGTCGCCAACCTGCTCACGATGCTCCGCCTGGTCCTCGTGCCCGGCTTCGTCGCGCTGATGCTGGCGGGCGGCGGATACGACCCGGCTTGGCGCTCGTTCGCCTGGGCGGCCTTCGCCGTCGCCATGATCACCGATCTGTTCGACGGCCACCTGGCGCGCACCTACAACCTCGTCACCGACTTCGGGAAGATCGCCGACCCCATCGCGGACAAGGCGATCATGGGTGCGGCGCTGATCTGCCTGTCCTGGCTCGGCGACCTGCCGTGGTGGGTGACGGGAGTGATCCTCGGCCGCGAGCTCGGCATCACCCTGCTGCGCTTCCTGGTGATCCGCTACGGCGTGATCCCGGCGAGCCGCGGCGGCAAGCTGAAGACGCTGACCCAGGGCGTGGCCGTCGGCATGTACGTCCTGGCGCTCACGGGATGGCTCGCGACCCTGAGGTTCTGGGTGATGGCCGTGGCGATCGTCCTGACCGTCGTGACCGGACTCGACTATGTGAGACAGGCCATCGTGCTGCGCAGGCGCGGAATCGCCGAGCGCCGAGCCGCGGCGGAGGAGGCGGAAGGGTGAATCCCCTGGCCACCGAAGTGGTGCGGCTACTCACCGTGAGGGGCGAGACGCTCGCTGTCGCGGAGTCGCTGACCGGTGGTCTGGTGGCCGCGGAGATCACGGCGGCGCCGGGGGCCTCCAAGGTCTTCCGCGGCTCCGTGACCGCGTACGCCACCGATGTGAAGCGGGATGTCCTCGGGGTCGACGGCACCCTTCTGGACGCGCGCGGGGCGGTGGATCCGCAGGTCGCAGCTCAGATGGCGGCCGGCGTGCGCAAGGTGCTCGGCGCCGACTGGGGGTTGGCGACGACCGGTGTGGCCGGGCCCGAACCCCAGGACGGGAAGCCGGTCGGCACGGTTTTCGTGGCCGTGCACCGGCCGTTCGAAGGTGTTTCCGGCGAACTTGATGGCGGGAAAGTGGCCGCGCTGCGGTTGAACGGCGACCGCGCGGAAATCCGTATGGAGAGCGTACGGAGCGTGCTCGCACTGCTTCTTGAGGGGCTTGCGGGCGAACAGACTGGGAATGAGCGGGCACAGGATACGGAACAGAACGGGGGGACTTGATGTTTGCAGCCCTTAGTGAACACAACAGCGCTCCCCGCACGGCCGCGGCGCAAGGCGGTACGGTGGGGCGTGAAGGATGCGGTTTCGCGGTCCGAGGAGGGAGCCACCGATGATTCTGCTCCGTCGCCTGCTGGGTGACGTGCTGCGTCGGCAGCGCCAGCGCCAGGGCCGTACTCTGCGCGAAGTCTCCTCGTCCGCCCGAGTCTCGCTCGGCTATCTCTCCGAGGTGGAGCGGGGGCAGAAGGAGGCGTCCTCCGAACTGCTCTCCGCGATCTGCGACGCGCTGGACGTACGGATGTCCGAGCTCATGCGGGAAGTGAGCGACGAGCTCGCGCTCGCCGAGCTGGCACAGTCGGCGGCGGCACCCGAGCCGGTGCCCGCACCGGTGCGTCGCCCGATGTTGAACTCCGTGTCCGTCACCGGTGTCCCACCGGAACGGGTCACGATCAAGGCGCCCGCCGACGCAGTGGACGTGGTCGCCGCCTGATCCTCACACGCGTGGGCGGGTGAGGCGGTGGCGTGTGCGAGAGCCCCGGCCGGGGCCGCTCCGGGAGACCGGAGGGGCGCGGTCGGGGCTCAAGTGCGTCCGGGGCCGCCACCCGGCGCGCGGTGACCGGCCCGGTGGCCGGGCCGGTCCCGTTTGCCGGTCCCGTTTGCCGGGCCCGGGTGGTGCGGTCATGGTGGAAGGGCGGGGGGCTCGGGTCCATTCAAACCCATGCGGAGGAAGCCGATGTACGTCGTGAAGAGCCCGCTGTCCGACACGGACCTCAAGACGGTCTCCGAGGCGCTGCAGGGAGCCCTGGTCGATCTGGTGGACCTCTCCCTTGTGGCGAAGCAGGTCCACTGGAACGTGATCGGACCGCGTTTCCGCTCCATTCACCTGCAACTCGATGAAGTCGTCGACAGCGCACGGCGTCACTCCGACACGGTGGCGGAACGGGCCTCGGCGCTCGGGGTGCCGCCGGACGGGCGCGCCCCGACGGTCGCCAAGGGCAGCGGCATCGGTTCCGTGCCGCAGGGCTGGGTCAAGGACACGGACGCGGTCGGCACGCTCGTCTCGGCGCTGGGCGCGGTGATCGCGTGCATGCGGGAGCGGGTGGAGGCGACCGCAGAGGCGGATCCGGTGAGCCAGGACATCTTCATCGGCATCACCGCGGACCTCGAGAAGCACCACTGGATGTTCCAGGCGGAGAACGGGTGAGCGCGGGGCACCGCGAGGCTCCGTGCCCGGTTGGGACCGGTGGTAGGGAGGGTGTGCGCGGGGTGCGCCGCGTGCGACGGATGCCGGCGGTATGCGCTGGGTCCGGTGCGCCTGTGTGCCGCTGGTGCGCCCTCCCTGGCGGTGACGGGCCGGTCTAGGGTCTGGTTCCTCGGGTTGGAGGTGACGACCATGGCGGGGCGCGCAGCGCGCTGGGGGGTGGCGCTCGCGCTGGGTGCGCTGTGGTGGTGGGGGGTGCTCCGACTCGTGCTGGCACCCGACGCCGGGGTGCTGGAGGGGGCGGTCGCGATCGGGGGGTGGGGGCTGAGCCTGCTGCCGGTGCACTGTGTGCCGAAGGCCCGGGCCGAGGGGGCGGTCGGGTCGGATCAGTGGGCCCGGTCCTGGCAGCGGTGGCGAACCGCGTGGGGGCGCGGGAGGGGCGCGCACCCTGAGTGAGGGGCGGGGCACAGGGGGGAGCGGTGGGGACCGAGAGGATCGCTTCCAGGGGTGTTCAGGGGACCCCTGGGAGCGGTCGGCGGCCGGCCCTGCCACGCCTCGCCCCTCAAGGGGATCACCAGGGCATGGCCACGCCGCCGTTCGGGCGGAGGATCTGACCCGTGGTGAAGGACGCGGCATCGGAGGCCAGGTACAGCACCGCGTGCGCGATGTCCTCCGGTTCGCCGACCCGGCCCAGCGGTGACAGCCGGGCCATGAGCGCCTCCGTCTGTGCCTGGGTCTCCCCGTGCCGGTCGGTCATCGGTGTTCGGATCCACCCCGGTGCCACCGCGTTGACCCGGATGCCGTGCCGCCCGACCTCGGTCGCCAGGGTCTTCGTCAGCTGCACCACGGCCGCCTTCGCCGCGCCGTAGCAGAGCAGCTCCGGACCGCCGGTGTCGACCGCGCCCGACGCCATCGTGACGATGCTGCCGCGGGTGCCGTCCGCGATCATGCGGAGGGCCGCCTCCTGGCAGGCGTGCAGCACACCCTTGAAGTTGACGGCCAGCACCCGGTCGAGGTCCTCGTCCCGCGTCTCCAGCACCGGGCTGCTGTGCATGATCCCGGCGACGGCAGCCATGGCGTCGAGGCGTTCGCAGGACGCGACCGCCTGCTTGAGCTGGGCCCGGTCGGTCACGTCGAGATGGTGGGTGTGGGCCGTGCCGCCGCGGTCCTTGATCAGGGTCGCCGTCTCATGCAGCCCGTGCGCGTCGCGGTCCGCGCAGTGCACGGTCGCGCCGGCCTCCGCGAACAGGACGGCCGAGGCGCGGCCGATACCGCTGGCGGCGCCGGTGACGAAGACGGTGCGTCCGCTGAGGTCGTACGCCGTGACGGGCATGACAACGACGGTACGAGGATATCTGACGGGTCGTCAATCAGTCGTGCGGGTGCGGCTGCTGCTGTGGTGGTGGGCCCGTCCCGGGGCCGGGCCCCACTGGCAGGCCGGGCACCAGTAGGTGGGGCGCTCGCGGGAGCCGTCGCCCTGGTCGGCCACCCGGACCGGGGTGCCGCAGCGCAGACAGGGGCGGGGCGCGCGCCCGTACACGAAGAGGTTCTGCTCGCGCCGTCCCGTGGTGTTGCGGGCGGGGCGGTCGCGGTTGGCCTCCAGCAGCCTTTTGGCGAGGACGGGGAGGCGGGCGGCCTGCTCGGCCGGCAGGTCGCCGACGGGAAGCCACGGGGTCGCCCGGAGCAGAAAGCACAGCTCGCTTTTGTAGACATTGCCGACGCCGGCCAGGTTGCGCTGGTCGAGGAGGGCCTCGCCGAGGGGGCGGGCGGGATCGCTCAGCAGGTTCTCCAGCGCCCTGTCGGGGTCCCAGTCGGGGCCCAACAGGTCGGGGCCGAGGTGGCCCACGGCGCGGTGCTCGTCGGCGGTGCGGAGCAGTTCCAGGACGGGCAGGCGGTAGCCGACGGCCGTGTCCTCGGCGGTGCCGAGGATCGCCCGGATCTGGTGGGCGGGACCGCCGCTCCAGCGCTGTCCCGGCGCGTAGATCTTCCAGGCGCCGTCCATCTTCAGGTGCGAGTGCAGTGTGAGGCCGCCCTCGACACGCGTGAGGAGGTGCTTGCCGCGCGGGGTGACGTCCAGGACGGTACGACCGGTGAGGTCGGCCGTGGCGTACTTGGGCACCCGGAGGTCGGAGCGGGTCAGCACCTTTCCCGCGAGTGCCGTGTGCAGACGCTTCGCGGCTTGGTGGACGGTGTCGCCTTCGGGCATGCGTCAAGGGTGACACGTCGCTGCCGCCACACGGCTGGGCGGGACGGCCGCATGCAGGGCGAGTGCCGCGCCGCCGTGGGCGGCCGCACCAGGGCGAGCGCCACCCGCCTTGGTGCCGGAAGCTCATGCGCGGATCCGCAGCCCCCGCGGGGTCGCTATGAAGCCTGCTCCTTCCAGGAGGACGCCGAACGGGGACGAAAGGGAAGCGGCGCCGTTGACCCGCTCCACCGTGACCGTGCCGAGCGAGCCGGCGCGAGCGGCCGTCCCGAGGGCCTCGACGCCGGCGCGCAGCCGGGTGTCCTCCGTGACCTTGGCCTCCGGGTCGGAGGGCCAGGCCAGCAAGGTCTTGCCGCCCCGCTCCATGTACAGCGTCAGCTCGCCGTCGACCAGCACCACCAGCGAACCCGCCTTGCGCCCCGGCTTGTGCCCCGCACCCGTCGGCGGCTCGGGCCACGGAAGCGCCGCTCCGTAGGCGTTCGCGGGGTCGGCGGCCGCCAGGACCACGGTCCGGGCCGGGCCGGTGGAGTGGCGGGCGCGGTGGGGCGGCAGACCCGGACGATGCTGTCCGTGAGGTGAGCCGGAGCCTGGTTCCCCGGGGGAGAAACCGGAGCCGGCGCGTGGGCCTCCGAAACCTGGGGCCGACAGCGCGTCCGGTGCTACCGGGCCCTGATCGAAGGCGTCGCGGAAAACGTCGTCGAACGGGTCTTCCGTGCCGTCGTGGACGTCGGTGACGGATGCGGCGCCCGAGCCGTCGAAGGAGCCGTGCTCGGTGCTGTCAGCCCCGGTGGAGTCGAACGGACGTGCGGGGCTCCCCGAGAAGCCATTCGGGAAGCCGTTCCCGGCACCGGGTCCCGTCCTCGGACCGGGCAGCGCCTCGCCCCGCTCGCGTGCGTTCGCCACCGCGCGCAGCCGGTCCACCGCGCCGTCCATCGCGAACTGCGCCGCGCCGAGTCCCTCGACCACATAGCCGCGCCGGGCCTGTCCGCTCTCCTCGAAGGCGGACAGGACGCGGTACACGGCCGAGAAGCCGCCCTCCACGCCCTCCGCGCCCACCGCGCCGCGGGTCACCACGCCGTGCCGGTCCAGCAGCGTCCGGGCCAGGGCGTGGGCGCGGACGGTGGTGTCGGCCTCGCGGGCGGGCAGCAGCGACCAGCGGCCTGCCACGGTCGGCGGGCCCGTACGGGACTGGGGGCGGGCGGCAGCCGTCAGCGAGCCGTACCGTCCGCGCGGCACCGCGCGCTTGGCGCGGTGGGCCGTGGCACCCGCGGTGCGGCCCGAGCCGAGCAGTGACCGCATCGGTGCGAGCGTGTCGTTCGTCAGCCGTCCCGACCAGGCCAGGTCCCAGACCGCGTCGGCCAACTGGGGATCCGTGACGTCCGGGTGAGTCGTGGCGCGGACCTGGTCGGCGATCTGGCGGAAGAACAGGCCGTAACCGCCCGAGAGGGCGTCCAGGACCGACTGGTGGAGCGCGGTCAGTTCCAGAGGGTGCGGAGCGGTCAGCAGCAGGGGCGCCGCGTCCGCCAGGTACAGGGAGATCCACCCGTCCTTGCCGGGCAGCGCCCCCGCGCCCGCCCACACCACCTCGCCGGCGGCCGTGAGTTCGTCCAGCATCCCGGGCGTGTAGTTCGCGACGCGGGACGGCAGGACGAGTTTCTCCAGCGCGGACGCGGGCACGGACGCACCCTGCAACTGCTCGATCGCACGCATCAGGCCGTCGACGCCCCGCAGTCCGTGCCCGCTGCCGAGGTGCTGCCACTGAGGCAGGAACTGCGCCAGCGCGGCCGGAGACACCGGCTCCAGCTCGTGCCGCAGCGCCGCCAGGGAGCGGCGCCTGAGTCTGCGCAGCACCGCCGCGTCGCACCACTCCTGGCCGATCCCCGCCGGATGGAACTCTCCCTGGACGATCCGGCCGGACGCCGCCAGCCGTTGCAGAGCGCCCTCGGTCACCGCGACCCCGAGACCGAACCGCGCGGCGGCCGTCGCCGAGGTGAACGGGCCGTGCGTACGCGCGTACCGCGCGAGGAGGTCGCCGAGCGGGTCCTTGACCGGCTCGGTGAAAGCCTCCGGCACGCCCACCGGGAGGGCTGTGCCCAGCGCGTCGCGCAGTCGGCCCGCGTCCTCCACCGCCGCCCAGTGGTCGGTGCCCGCGATGCGGACCTTGATCGAGCGGCGGGCGGCGGCGAGCTCCTGGACCCACTGCGGCTCGGCCCCCCGCTCCACCAGCTCGGCCTCGGTGAGCGGGCCCAGCAGCCGCAGCACGTCCGCGACCCCCTCGACGTCCTTGACCCGCCGGTCCTCGGTGAGCCACTGCAGCTCGCGCTCCAGCTCGGTCAGCACCTCGGCGTCGAGCAGCTCGCGCAGCTCCGCCTGACCCAGCAGCTCGGCCAGCAGCCGGGAGTCCAGCGACAGCGCGGCGGCACGCCGCTCGGCGAGCGGCGAGTCCCCCTCGTAGAGGAACTGCGCGACATATCCGAACAGGAGCGAGCGGGCGAAGGGGGACGGCTCCGGGGTGGTGACCTCGACGAGCCGTACCTTGCGGGACTCGATGTCGCCCATCAGCTCGACGAGACCGGGGACGTCGAAGACGTCCTGAAGGCATTCGCGGACCGCCTCCAGGACGATCGGGAAGGAGCCGAACTCGCTCGCCACCTGCAGCAGCTGGGCCGCGCGCTGACGCTGCTGCCACAGCGGGGTGCGCCTGCCGGGGTTGCGGCGCGGCAACAGCAGCGCGCGGGCCGCGCACTCCCGGAACCGCGACGCGAACAGCGCCGAGCCGCCGACCTGGTCGGTGACGATCTGGTCGACCTCGCCCTTTTCGAAGGCGACGTCCGCCGCGCCGACGGGTGCCTGCTCGGCGTCGTACTCCGTGCCCGCCTTGACCGGCTCCTGGTCGAGCAGATCGAGGCCCATCAGGTCGGCGTCCGGCAGGCGCAGCACGATGCCGTCGTCGGCGTGCATGACCTGGGCGTCCATGCCGTAGCGCTCGGCCAGCCGGGCGCCAAGCGCGAGGGCCCAGGGGGCGTGGACCTGGGCGCCGAAGGGGGAGTGCACCACGACCCGCCAGTCACCCAGCTCGTCGCGGAACCGCTCGACGACGATCGTGCGGTCGTCCGGGACGTGGCCGCAGGCCTCGCGCTGCTCGTCCAGATACGACAGCACGTTGTCCGCGGCCCATGCGTCGAGCCCCGCGGCCAGCAGCCGCAGCCGCGCGTCCTCCTTGGGAAGCGATCCGACCTCGCGCAGGAAAGCGCCCACCGCGCGCCCCAGCTCCAGCGGACGGCCCAGCTGGTCGCCCTTCCAGAAGGGCAGCCGACCGGGGACGCCGGGTGCGGGGGAGACCAGCACCCGGTCGCGCGTGATGTCCTCGATCCGCCAGGAGCTGGTGCCCAGCGTGAACACATCCCCGACCCGGGACTCGTAGACCATCTCCTCGTCCAGCTCGCCGACCCGGCCGCCGCCCTTCTTGGGGTCGGCACCGGCCAGGAAGACACCGAAGAGCCCGCGGTCCGGGATCGTGCCCCCGGAGGTGACGGCGAGGCGCTGCGCGCCCGGGCGGCCCGTGATCGTGCCCGCGACCCGGTCCCACACCACGCGCGGACGCAGCTCCGCGAAGGCGTCGGAGGGATAGCGGCCCGCGAGCATGTCCAGCACCGCCGTGAACGCCGACTCGGGCAGCGAGGCGAAGGGGGCCGCCCGGCGGACCGTGGTGAGGAGGTCGTCGAACTGCCAGGTGTCGAGCGCCGTCATGGCGACGAGCTGCTGTGCGAGCACGTCCAGCGGGTTCGCCGGAACCCTCAGTGCCTCGATGGAGCCGGTGCGCATCCGCTCGGTGACCACGGCGGACTGGACGAGATCGCCGCGGTACTTGGGGAAGACCACGCCCGTGGAGACGGCACCGACCTGGTGGCCGGCGCGGCCCACACGCTGCAGCCCGGAGGCCACCGACGGCGGCGACTCCACCTGGACGACGAGGTCCACCGCGCCCATGTCGATGCCCAGCTCGAGGCTGGAGGTGGCGACCACGGCGGGCAGCCGGCCCGCCTTGAGGTCCTCCTCGACCAGGGCGCGCTGCTCCTTGGAGACCGAGCCGTGGTGGGCGCGGGCGAGCACTGGGGGCGCACCCTGGGCCGCTCCCGAGCCGCCCATCAGCTGGGCGGGAGCGTGGTGCTCTTCCAGCGTCTCGCCGGTGGCCCTCTCGTAGGCGATCTCATTGAGCCGGTTGCACAGCCGCTCCGCGAGACGGCGGGAGTTGGCGAAAACGATCGTGGAGCGATGCGCCTGGACCAGGTCGGCGATCCGCTCCTCGACATGCGGCCAGATGGACGGGCGCTCCGCGCCCGTGCCGCCCTCGGTGACAGGGGAGCCGCCGAGCTCGCCCAGGTCCTCGACGGGGACGACGACGGAGAGGTCGAACTCCTTGCCGGACTTCGGCTGGACGATCTCCACCTTGCGGCGCGGGGAGAGGAAGCGGGCCACCTCGTCCACCGGGCGCACGGTGGCGGACAGGCCGATGCGCCGCGCGGGCTTGGGCAGCAGCTCGTCGAGCCGCTCCAGGGAGAGCGCAAGATGCGCGCCCCGCTTGGTGCCCGCCACCGCGTGCACCTCGTCCAGAATCACCGTCTCCACGCCCGTCAGCGCGTCGCGCGTGGCCGATGTCAGCATCAGGAACAGCGACTCGGGGGTGGTGATCAGGATGTCCGGCGGGCGCGTGGCCAGGGCGCGCCGCTCGGCGGCCGGGGTGTCGCCGGAGCGGATGCCCACCTTCACCTCCGGCTCGGGCAGTCCGAGCCGCACCGATTCCTGGCGGATGCCCGTGAGGGGACTGCGCAGATTCCGCTCCACGTCGACCGCGAGGGCCTTCAGCGGGGACACGTACAGCACCCGGCAGCGCTTCTTGGGGTCGGCGGGCGGCGGGGTGGACGCCAGGTGGTCGAGGGCGGCGAGGAACGCGGCCAGCGTCTTGCCGGAGCCGGTCGGGGCGACCACCAGCACGTCCGAACCCTCGGCGATGGCGCGCCATGCCCCGGCCTGGGCCGCGGTGGGCGCGGAGAACGCCCCCGTGAACCAGCCGCGGGTCGCGGGGGAGAAAACGTCGAGAGGTGTCCCGGTCATGGTCTCCATCGTGCACCGGACCACTGACAAGCGGATGCGAACCTTCGACGGGACGGCGTAGCCGGACCCCGGGGCTGGGGCAGGCCGAGCATCCCGGCTTTCCGACTGCAGGTGGAATCCCGGCATCGTGGGCAGCCTTGCGGTGAGCAACTCGTGTTGTCATGATCCTGCTCATGCCGGAAAGGGCGAGTGACCTGGTTCTGACCGACGAAGATCTTCCTCCGATGTTCCGCTCGGCCGACACGGCTTCAATGGCCGGGCAGAGGAACACCATTGCATGGTCCGCTCTGCAACTCGCTCTCCTGATCGTGGGCGCCGTGCTGGGTGGTTTCGACATCCGGGCCGGCGGGCTCGACCTGGGGGCCCTGACGGCAGCGGTGTCCCTCGCCGCGTCGTTGATACCTGCACTCTGGCTCGCCGTCGGCAATCCGCAGCGCACCTGGTACCGCGGGCGGGCGGCCGCCGAGTCCGTGCGTACCCTCGCCTGGAAGTTCGCCGTGCGGGCTGCGCCCTTCGCGGGGCCCGACCAGTCGGCGGAGAGCCGGCTGCTGCAGGACATGGCGGCCATCCGGCGGGATCTGGGGGACGTGGGGTGGCTGGCCGGTGCCGGTGGTCCGGGCGAGATCACGGACAGGATGCGCCGGCTGCGTCAGCAGCCGCTGGACATACGCCAGCAGGCGTATGTCCAGGGCCGGCTGGTGGCAGAGCACAGCTGGTACTCCCGGAAAGCGGTGACGTACACCCGGAGCGGATATCTGTGGACCGCGTTGTCGGTCACTGCGACCGCTGTGGGCCTGGTCGGCGGCTTCTTGCGGGCTGTCGGTGTGATCGACTACGACGGCCTCGGCAGTGCGTCCGCGGTGGCTGCGGCGGCCACCACATGGATGCAGCTCAAGCAGTTCCGGCCGCTCGCCGCGGCGTACACGCTTACCGCCCGCGAGCTCCTTGTGGTCAGGGCCGGCATGGAGACGCTGTCGGCGGACGAAGCGGAATGGGCGCGTCGGTGCAGTGAGGCCGAAGATGCCATCTCCCGGGAACACACTATGTGGTTGGCGCGCAGAAGTGCGAGCTGAGCAGCGCCTTCCGGCCTGGGATCGGGTACTACCGGATCGTTCTGTGACGTTGCTAGAGTCGCGGTGTCTTCGTGTGCGGGCAGAGGGGTGAGGATGCGGGTATTCATCTCGTACAGTCACGTCAACAGGTCGTATGCGGAACGTGTAATGCGCCAGTTGAAATCCGCCCGCTTCGACGTCATCGTGGACCGCGATGCGCTCCACGTCGGTCAGGAATGGCGCGCCGAACTGCTTCGCCTCATCAGGTCTTCCCAGGCCATTCTGGTGATTCTCACCGAGGCTGCGCGTACGTCTGAGGAAGTCACCTCGGAATGGGCCTACGCTCTCGGCTTGGACATCCCGGTCTTCCCGCTTCGCTTCGAGGTCACGTCGCGCCAGTCGAGGCTCGATCACCTGCACAGCTTCGATTTCCAGCGGCATTCGGCCCCCTGGGGAGACCTGATCAACACACTCAACTCTCTACCGACAGCCCCTCGTGAATTCACCGAGGGGCTCGAGGTGGTACAGATCGCCGCTCATCAGATCCGAGAGAATCTGGCTTTTCAGAACAACCAGTGTTTCCGTCACATCGTGAGTCACTCGCTCCGCGAGATGGGCAGCCAGCTCGAGCGGCTCAGCGAGGGATCGCAGTACATGGTGCCCGCCGCCCAGTATCCGTTCTATCTGCTGTCGGCGCAGAGCACCATGCACGCTCGAGTCAAGGCGCTCGCTCTGGTCGACCAGGAGGAGCTGTTTTGGCAGCAGGGGGTGGGCCGGGAGATCAATGAGACGGCCCACCCGGAGAGTGTTCGCGTCTTCGCCTTCACTGCCGACGGTGATTTCCACCGGATGTTCGAGACCCTGCTCTACTATGCGACGGTGTACCGGGTATACGTCATCAGTTATGAGCACCTGGTGGCGAAATTCGGTGGGTTCACCAAGGATTTCTCGATCATTGAAGTGGATGGGGATCGGGTTCTGGGCAGCTATTCCGGTTCGGCCGGAGACAAGGTCATTCGCTTCTCTGCCGACATCAATGAAATTGTTGACCACGAACGGGTGTTCGACAACATAGTCGCGGCGTCGTGTCCGATCGACGCAGAGGATCGTGGCCAAGTCGCGGCGATGAGCCAGCGAATCTTCAAGGACTGGAAACTTTCTCCGCTCATGCTCAAGACCGCAGAGATGTCCCTCTACATCGCAATCGACGACTATGACGAATTCGAGGAGCGGCACGCATACTACGTCGACATGATGGCGGAGATGCTGAAGGTGTTCCGCGGTCGGCGTCGTGACGGATATTCCGGATCCGAGCGGCCTTGCAAAGTCCTTGAGTTGGGTGCCGGTACGGGCATCTTCACGCGGCGTCTGGCTTCCGAGCCGAAAGTCGACTGCACCGCGGTCGAGATCGACTTCGCTTGCAGCAACAAGCTGGAGCGGAATTTGCGCGGATATCCGAACGCCGTCGCCATGAACGCGGACAGTCGCACGTACATTGCTGATGATGCCGGTGAGCGCTATCAGTTCATTTTCTCATCGTTTGCGGATCACCACATCAAGCCGGACGATAAAAGTCGCTACTTCAACAATATCAAGCAGAATCTTGCTCCCGGTGGCCGGATCATCGTCGGTGATGAATTCCTGCCCGAACACGATCCCGAGGACACCGACGCGTGGCGTGCGGCCCTGCACAGCTACCACGGGCACATCATCGATTATTCGGCTGCCTGCGCGGACCGGCATGAGGAACGGGGTGAGGTCGAAGAGGCCCATGCACACCGGGAGTTGATTCAGTTGGAGACCGCTGCCCTGCAGTCCGGTCTGGCCAAGCAGGGCGATTTCAAGGTGTCCCGCTCACAGTACGAGCAGATCCTGCGAGGGCAGGGTTTCCAGTTCCGATCGAAGAAGATCGGTCCACTCGACGACGACTCGGTGGGCGGGATCTACGTGTACGAAATGTGGCTGCGGGAGCCCCATTCCTACTCCCGGCCGCCCCTTGATTCCTGAGTGGTCGGCGCCTGCTGTTCCAGCGGGCGCCCGTATGCCCGCAGCGTTCGCAACGCCTCGATCGTCACGATGGGACGCGCCTCGAGCGCCGCACCCGGAGTCCACTGGCGCCACCGGACCGGCCAGCCGCCGTCCTTCTGCTGCTCGGCGGCGAGGTAGTCCAGGGCGCGTGTCATCTCCTCGTCGGTGAACCACGCGCGCGCGAGGGAGTCCGGAGTACGCGCGAAGTCGTAAGCGAAGTGGTGCTCGCCCGGCGCGTACCCGGGCGCGACCGGGGACGCCTCCGGATGATCCGGATCCAGAAGGGCGAGCCGCTGTTCGCGCACCAGGCGGCCCAGACGGTCGGCGACCGCCTCCGCGCGCGAGCGGTCGGGAGCCGAGTCCAGGAACGCCACGGCCGCCTCGATCTCGTACGGATGCGACTTCTCCAGGGACTCGACCGCCTGCCAGCAGAAGTCGGTGGCCCGGAACAGCCATGCGTGCCACACCTCGTTGCGGTGCAGCAGGCCCACCACAGGACCCGTGGCGAGGAGGTCGCTCGGCGGGGCGTCCACGATCGGTACGAAGGGGGCCGCCGGATAGCCGCGCTGGCTGGGACGGACCGCCGGAAGGGCACCGTCCGGCGTCGACACGGCGGTCAGATAGCGGCATACACGCTCCACCCGCTGCCCGCCGCAGCGCCCGATCGAGTCCAGGACGCGCAGCGCGTGAGCGGTGTGCAGAGGCTGGCTGACGGGGCCGCGCAGATCGGGTTCCAGGGCGTGACCGTACCCCTCGTCCTCGTTGCGATACGCGGCCAGGGCGGTCTCCACCGGGTCGGCGCCACCGTCGAGGAAGTGATACGCGAAGCGGCGCTGCTCCAGTACGCGCGCGGTCAGCCAGACGAAGTGCTCGGCGCGGGACAGCGGGGAGCGCGCCGGGGGCGTCGGGGGGAGTGGGGATGCTCCGGATTCGGCCATGGTTCAGACCGTAGGACGGAAAGCGGTCTCGACAAGCGGTCACGGCCCTGGCCCACTCTCAGGGGCGGGATACTGAAGTCATGCGGTTGACGGTCTTCTGGCAGCGGATGGCGGATCACTTCGGTGAGGCGTACGCCGACACCTTCGCGCGTGACCACGTGATGTCGGAGCTCGGCGGGCGCACCGTGCACCAGGCGCTGAACGCCGGCTGGGAGGCCAAGGACGTGTGGCGCGCGGTGTGCACGGCCGTGGACGTACCGCACGAGAGGCGCTGAAGGACCACGAAGATCCGCAGGAAGTCCCCGATTGTCGGGGGAGTGGGCGAGACTGGCTTCGTGGCCCCCACAGACGAGACCGCGCAGGTCCCCCCACAGGAATCGCCGCTCGGCACGACACCGTCCGAACGCCCGGCGGATGTCGGCGCCGTGCGGGCCGCGCGCATGCCGCGCTGGCTGCCGCGCGCCATGGTGCTGGCCCTCGCCCTCGTCGCCGTGTTCCAGCTCGGCAGCTGGGCGTTCCACCAGCTCACCGGCCTGCTGATCAACATTCTCATCGCGTTCTTCCTGGCACTCGCCATCGAACCCGCGGTGAGCTGGATGGCCGCGCACGGCATGCGCCGGGGGCTGGCCACCTTCCTGGTGTTCCTGGGCCTGGCGATCGCCGTGGCCGGATTCGTCACGCTGCTCGGGTCGATGCTCGCGGGCCAGATCATCAAGATGATCGAGGACTTCCCGGGCTACCTCGACTCCGTCATCAACTGGATCAACTCCTCGTTCCAGACCGACCTCAGACGCGTGGACGTGCAGGACAGCCTGGTCCACTCCGACTGGCTCAGGAAGTACGTCCAGAACAGCGCCACCGGTGTCCTGGACGTCTCCGCGCAGGTCCTGGGCGGTCTCTTCCAGTTGCTGACGATCGCGCTGTTCTCGTTCTACTTCGCCGCCGACGGGCCCAGGCTGCGGCGCGCACTGTGCTCAGTGCTGCCGCCCGCCCGGCAGGCCGAGGTGCTGCGCGCGTGGGAGATCGCCGTCGACAAGACGGGCGGCTACCTCTACTCGCGCGGCCTGATGGCGCTGATCTCGGGCATAGCGCACTACATCCTGCTCGAGTCGCTGGGTATCCCGTACGCGCCCGTGCTCGCCGTCTGGGTCGGTCTGGTCTCGCAGTTCATCCCCACCATCGGCACCTACCTGGCGGGAGCCCTGCCGATGCTGATCGCCTTCACCGTGGATCCCTGGTACACGGTGTGGGTGCTGATCTTCGTCGTGGTCTACCAGCAGTTCGAGAACTACATGCTCCAGCCCAAGCTGACCGCGCGGTCCGTGGACATCCACCCAGCGGTCGCCTTCGGTTCGGTCATCGCGGGCACCGCTCTCCTCGGTGCCGTCGGAGCCCTGATCTCCATCCCCGCGGTCGCCACGCTGCAGGCCTTCCTGGGGGCGTACGTGAAGCGGTACGACGTCACGGACGACCCCCGTGTCCAGGGGCACCGGACACGCGGCTCGGGTAACGCCACCGCTCGCCTGCGGCGGCTGTTGCGGGGCAGCGAGGCTTCCTGAGGCTCCTAGGCCGCCCGGGGCTCACCAGGTGAGCGCCGCCCAGACCCCGGCGTCGAGCACGGCGGCCGTGTAGGCGCCGACCGCCGCGTACACGATCCGTCGCTTCGTGACGTCGCTCCACGGCGTCCGGGACAGCGACCAGGCCAGGGCGGGCAGCACCAGCACGGCGTGCAGGCTCACCCCGTGCAGTGGCTTGAGTGGCGCCGTGGAGTGGTACGCCGCCTGCTGGTGCCCGGTGCGGGAGAGCACGACCCCGCGCGCGATCATCGCGGCTCCCGAGAGCAGCGCGACGACCAGGATCGCGAACCCGGAGCGCAGTGCGAGCGCCATGCCCAGGGGGCCGGCCGGTCGGTGCCGGAACGCGGCGGCGGCGAACGCCGAGAGCACGACGACCAGGACGCCTCCGCCCACCGCGAGCGTCATCGCGACCACGGTGTCGAAGGGCGTCTCGGTGTTGAGGTGAGACGGCACGTGGCGCCACGCCTGGAGGGTGATCCCGGCGACCTCCACGACGCAGTCGGCGGCGAACACGACGAGCAGGACGGCACGCCGCCGCGCACCGATGCGCAGGTACGAGGTCACCCAGGTCACCGCGACGAGGGTCAGACCGAAGGAGAGCCCGAACGTGACGGGCTTGCGCCAGGAGACCGGACCGTCCCAGGGGCCGCCGTCGGCGGCGAACACCAGCAGGTGTGCCAGCCCGGAGAGCACGAGGGCGGCGCCGATTGTGTAGCACATTCGTTCGGATGGGCGGGCGGTGTGCCACAAGTCGCGGGTACGGCTGCCCGGGTCGATGGCGGCGGTGGTGGCGGCGTCGGCCTGCCCGACCGGGGTGGTGGCGGCGGCGGTGCGGATTCCGTGGCGGTCCATGTGATCAGCGTCGACGTGACGGGCCGCGCGGTCGTCCTACGGCCGGAGGTGCCTCTTGTACACCCCGTGAAGTAGGGGTCCGTGCGGCGGGGAACCGGCGTTGTCGGTCTGTGAACGTAGGCTCGGAGGCGCCAGGTGGTGCGCTTGACACAAAAATCGAACATCCATTCAGATGGAGCTCCGGCGAGGTTCACGGCGGGGATTTCGACACGGTTTTCATGGAGAAGTGCCCGAGTTATCCACAGGCCGGACGGGCGTCGGGGCGCATTGTCAGTGGCAGGCGTTAGCGTCTTTGACGTGAAGCGATCGACTCAAGCAAACCGGGTGGAACCCATGGCAGGAACCGACCGCGAGAAGGCCCTCGACGCCGCGCTCGCACAGATTGAACGGCAATTCGGCAAGGGCGCGGTCATGCGCATGGGCGAGCGGTCGAAGGAGCCCATCGAGGTCATCCCGACCGGGTCGACCGCGCTCGACGTGGCCCTCGGCGTCGGCGGCCTGCCGCGCGGCCGAGTGGTGGAGATCTACGGACCGGAGTCCTCCGGTAAGACCACCCTGACCCTGCACGCGGTGGCGAACGCGCAGAAGGCCGGCGGCCAGGTCGCCTTCGTCGACGCCGAGCATGCCCTCGACCCCGAGTACGCACGCAAGTTGGGCGTCGACATCGACAACCTGATCCTCTCCCAGCCGGACAACGGCGAACAGGCGCTGGAGATCGTGGACATGCTCGTCCGCTCCGGTGCGCTCGACCTCATCGTCATCGACTCCGTCGCCGCGCTCGTCCCGCGCGCGGAGATCGAGGGCGAGATGGGCGACAGCCATGTGGGTCTGCAGGCCCGCCTGATGAGCCAGGCTCTCCGGAAGATCACCAGCGCGCTCAACCAGTCGAAGACCACGGCGATCTTCATCAACCAGCTGCGCGAGAAGATCGGCGTGATGTTCGGCTCCCCGGAGACCACGACGGGTGGCCGCGCGCTGAAGTTCTACGCCTCGGTGCGCATCGACATCCGCCGCATCGAGACCCTGAAGGACGGCACGGAGGCGGTCGGCAACCGCACTCGCTGCAAGGTCGTGAAGAACAAGGTCGCCCCGCCCTTCAAGCAGGCCGAGTTCGACATCCTCTACGGCCAGGGCATCAGCCGCGAGGGCGGCCTGATCGACATGGGTGTCGAGCACGGCTTCGTCCGCAAGGCCGGCGCCTGGTACACGTACGAGGGCGACCAGCTCGGCCAGGGCAAGGAGAACGCGCGCAACTTCCTGAAGGACAACCCGGATCTGGCCAACGAGATCGAGAAGAAGATCAAGGAGAAGCTGGGCGTCGGCGTGCGCCCGGAGGAGCCCACCGCCGAGCCGGGCCTGGACGCGGCGGGCGCCGCGCCCGCGGCCGAGGGCACCGCCAAGTCGGTGCCTGCCCCGGCGGCGAAGGCGGCCAAGGCCAAGGCCCCGGCGGCCAAGAGCTAGCCCATGACACGACGAACCGACTGGCCCGAGCACGCCCACACCGTCGCCCCGCAGGGGCCGCGAAGCCGGGGCGACGGGGAGTCCGTCGGGGGCGGTGACGGGGCGTACGACGACATGCGCGGCGACGCCGGTGCGTACGGCGAGGGTGGCGCTCGGCGCGGTGACGGCCGTGGGGGTGGGGGACGCGGGCGAGGGCGGCGACGCGGTTTCGGGGAACCGGCGGACGGCCCACAGGACGGAGGTTCCTCCTTCTCGTCGAGGGCCGAGGAGGGGGAGTCCCCGGGCGACCCGGTTGAGCGGGCGCGGGCGATCTGTCTGCGCCTGCTCACCGGGACCCCGCGCACGAGAAAGCAGCTCGCGGACGCCATGCGCAAGCGGGAGATCCCCGAGGACGTGGCGGACGAGGTCCTGTCACGGTTCGAGGAGGTCGGCCTGATCGACGACAGCGCTTTCGCGGACGCCTGGGTGGAGTCCCGGCACCACGGCCGGGGCCTGGCCCGCCGGGCGCTCGCGCAGGAGCTGCGGACGAAGGGCGTGGACTCCGCGCTCATCGACGAAGCGGTGGGGCAGCTCGACGCCGAGCAGGAGGAGGCCACCGCCCGTGAACTCGTCGCCCGCAAGCTGCGCGCGACGCGGGGCCTGGACCGTGACAAGCGCCTCCGCCGTCTTGCGGGCATGCTCGCCCGCAAGGGCTACTCCGAGGGCCTGGCCCTGCGGGTGGTCCGCCAGGCGCTGGAGGACGAGGGGGAGGACACGGAAGGGCTGGAGGACGGGGGACTCTGAGCCGGCGGGGCTGCTCGGCGCCCACGACCGTCCGGGGCCCGCGACAGGGTCGGCGGGCGCGCTCGGGAGCGCCGGTGGTGCGCCGTTCCGGGGGGCCGCGGCCTACCCCATGACCGGCAACCCCGCCGCCTTCCAGGCCTGGAAGCCGCCCACCAGGTCCGTGGCGCGGTGCAGGCCCAGTTGGCGCAAGGACGCGGCGGCCAGGCTCGACGCGTAGCCCTCGTTGCAGACGATGACCACGCGCAGGTCGTGGCTCGTGGCCTCGGCAGCGCGGTGACTGCCCTGCGGGTCGAGACGCCACTCCAGTTCGTTGCGCTCGACGACAAGGGCACCGGGGATCAGCCCGTCGCGGTCGCGCAGGGCCGCGTACCGGATGTCCACGAGCAGGGCCTCACCGGCCCGCGCGGTCCTGTACGCCTCCACCGCTTCCACGCGGTCGAGGCCCTCGCGGACCCGCTCCAGCAACTCGTCGATGCCTGTGGGGGCTTCGGGTTCGGAACTCACTGCCAGTCCTCCGGACGTTCGACCTGCTCCAGGCGCAGCACCTGCCCCGTGCGACTGTAGCGGCGGATCCGTGGCAGAGGCGGGTAGTAGGCATGGACCGAGATCGCGTGCCGCTCGGTGGACTCGTTCAGCACTTCGTGCACGTGGTGCTGCCCGAATGAGCGGCCGGTCCCGGCGGGCAGCCGCCGCTCCCGGTCCACTCCCTCGGTGAGTTCGAGGGTCTTCCAGCCGTCTGAGGGCAGCCGGGCCGCGAGCGAGTTCTCCTTGAGTTCGCCCGAAGCGGTGACGAAGGCGCCGACCGAGTCGGCGTGGTCGTGCCAACCGGTGCCCGTTCCGGGTGGCCAGCCGATGAGCCATGCCTCGCTGCCGCCGGGACCTTCGAGGCGTACCCAGGTACGACCTTCGGAGTCCAGCGGGAGGGAGGCGATCAGCTCCGCGTCGTCGGCCGTACGGCGTACGAAGCCGAGCAGGTCGGCCTGGGTGGGGGCCTGGGGCGGGGCGGATACGGAGACAGAGGGGGAGACAGACAACGGGTACCGTCCTGAGGTTCGCGCGGGGCGCGCGACCGTACGGGCACGGCGCGCGCGGGTGAAGGAGGCGAGGTCAGCAGGACGGGCGACACACGCAGCCCGCATAGCGGACGAGGTCCATATGGACCCTCCGCCACAGGCGCACACAGGTGTCGGTCACGATCCGGAGTAGACCATGGCGGTGCCGACCGGTCAACTGACAGTCACTATGTGGACCCAGGGTGACTATTGGCCCGTTGCGGCGGACCCGCGCTCCCCGCGACCCATGCCTCAGGAGCCCGTAGGGTCAGCCCGCGCTCGCCTCCGCCTTCGCCTTCGCCGGGCCGCCCAGCGTCGCCTCTGCCGCCTGATACAGGTCCGCCGGGCGTACCCCAGACAGCGCCGTGACCAGGTGGCCGTCCGGGCGGACCAGAAGGACCGTGTGGGGGGCGGCGCCCGGGTAGCTCTCGGCGACGAGCAGTTCCGCGGAGTGCGGCAGGGCCGTCACCGCCGCCGCCAGCCGGGGCATGATCCCGGCCGACACCCAGTGCTTGCGCTCCCACACGCCCGTGCCCGGGGCGACGAGCACCACCAGCAGCGATCCGCGCCCCAGCCGGTCCCGCAGCCGTACGAACGAGCCGTCCTCGGCGGTCACCCGCACATCCATGACCGGGGCCCCGGGTTCGGTGCCCACCGGCGCCGCCGCCTCGGTGCGCGCGGCTGCGAGTGGCGAGGTGTCGTACATCCCCGGCGCGCCGAGTGCACCCCGCCCCAGATGGCCGTCCGCGAGCAGCGCGTCATGGCCGCGGGCGGAGCCGGGGACGTACGAGCGCAGGCTCCCGCCGGCGCGCAGTAACGGCAGCGCCTGGTCGGCGGCGCGCAAACGGGCCGCGACCACCGCGCGGCGCTCCGCCTGGTAACTGTCGAGCAGTGCCTCGTGTGGGCCGTGGTGCCAGGCGAGCCCCAGCTTCCAGGCCAGGTTGTCGACGTCCCTGAGGCCCTCGTCCAGTCCCTGCGTGCCGAGCGCGCCGAGCAGATGCGCGGCGTCCCCGGCGAGGAAGACCCGGCCGGAGCGCCAGCGGCGGGCGAGCCGGTGGTGGACGATATGCACGCCCGTGTCCAGCAGGTCGTAGGCGGGTGTGGTGCCCCCGTGCCAGCCCGCGAGGGTCTCCCGGATACGGGTCACCAGCAGTTCGGGCGTGACCAGGTCCTTGCCCGGCGGCAGCAGCCAGTCGAGGCGCCACACACCGTCGGGCAGGGGGCGCGCGATGACCTCGCCGCCCGAGGGGCCCGACGTCCGCCACGGCGGCATCCGGTGCAGCAACGCCTCGCCGGGCCAAGGCAGTTCGGTGCGAAGCGCGGCCACGGCGTGGCGCTCCACGGCCGTGCGGCCCGGGAAGCGGATGTCGAGGAGCTTGCGGACGGTCGAGCGCGCTCCGTCGCAACCGACCAGGTAACTGCCGTGCCACCAGGTGCTCCTGGGGCCGCGCGTGTGCGCGGTGACACCGGACGGCTCCTGCTCGACGGCGTCCAGCCTGCTCTCCACGGCGAGCTTGACGAGCCGTTCGCCGGCGACGGCCTCGCGCAGGGCGCCGGTGAGCACGTGCTGGGCGAGGTGGAGCGGGGCGGGACCCTCGGCGACGCCGGGCTCGTCGGCCGGGTCCCGTCGGCTCTCGGCGGCGCCGTACCCGCCCCCGCGCTCCTGCTGCGCACCGGCGGGTTCGAACACGACCTCGCGCATCACCTGTTTGCGCCGCATCGAGCGCCATCCGGTCCAGCGCACTCCGGCCTCGGCGAGCGGCACTCCGGTGAGCCGTTCCATCAGCGCGGCGGTGTCCTCGCGCAGCACGACGGTGCGTGCGGGCCGCTGTTCGTCCTTGCCCGGGCCCTCGTCGAGGACCACGGACGGCACCTCCTGTCGCGCCAGCGCGAGCGCGAGCGAGAGCCCCACCGGCCCCGCGCCGACGATGATCACCGGGTCCACGACGTGGCGCCCCCTGCCCGTGGCGGTGTCCCGGGGGACATACGTGAACAGGAGGTTGGAGCAGGGTGCACGATCACAGAACGTATGCAACCCACTGCCGGTGCTTGCGTCAAGCGACGGAGGCCGTGGTGATCACACCTCCGCCTCCGGGCCCGCTCATGCGCTGTGACGGTTCATCAGAGGGCGGGACCACCGGCACCGGTCGACGCCGTGGCCGCGGTGGTTCCGCCACCGCCGACGGCGGAACCACCGCGCACGTCGACTTCTTGCCGCGGCCGCCGCTCCAGCCGGCTCGCGAACGGCGTGAGGCTGAAGTCGATGGCCATGAAGGTCAGCGCCACGATCGTGAAGCCGGCGATGGTGTTCGCGCCGTAGTACGAGCTCATCGTGTTGGCGGAGGCCGGCGGTTCGAAGAAGGTGAGGACCGCGCCGCCGAGCGCGGTGTCCGATGCGCCTCTTCACCTGGAATGCGCCTCCGGCGAGTGCGGGAACAAGGTCTCAGTGATCCTCGTTTTCGCTGTCGGAGGCACTTTTCCACGGACGTGATCACCAGCCGGACAGTCCGGCCGATGGAAGCGCGGGCTCGACGCTGCCCGTCGGATCAAGCCGCGGCGCCGGTCCCGAAGGTGCCCCCGACCTCGGCGGCGTTGAACTCGTCGACCTCTTCGGCGCCGAGGACGGCGCCCGTGCCGCGCTTGCTGCGGCGCAGTCTTCCCTCCAACCAGGAGGCGAAGCTGGTGAGGGCGAAGTTCACCACGATGAACACGACCGCCACCACGATGAAGCTGGGGATGACGTTGGCGTAGTTGGCCGCGAGTGTGCTGCGCGCGTTGAGGAGCTCGGTGAAGCCGAGCATCACGCCGCCCAGCGCGGTGTCCTTCACGATGACGACCAGTTGGCTGACGATGGCCGGCAGCATGGCAGTGACAGCCTGCGGCAGCAGAATGCTGGTCATCGTCTGACCCTTGCGCAGGCCTATCGCGAAGGCCGCCTCAGTCTGCCCCTTGGGCAGGGCGAGAATGCCGGCCCGTACGACCTCGGCGAGGACTGACGCGTTGTAGAGCACCAGGCCGGTGACGACCGCGTAGAGGGGCCGGTCCTCGCTGCTTATGTCCGTGGAGCGGACGTACAGTTCGTTGGCGAACAGCATCAGCAGCAGCACCGGGATCGCGCGGAAGAACTCGACCACCACGCCGGCCGGGATGCGCACCCAGCGGTGGTCGGACATGCGTGCGATGCCGAAGACCGCGCCCAGCGGGAGGGCGATCACCATGGACAGCGCCGCGGCCTTCAGGGTGTCGCCCAGGCCCGGCAGCAGGTACGTCGTCCAGGCCTCGGACGTGGTGAACGGCTCCCACAGGGCCCACTTCAGCTGGCCCTTGTCGTCCATCGCCCGCCAGATCCACCACAGCACGAGGGCGAGGAGGGCGAAGAAGACGATGGAGAGCAGCACGTTGCGCCGCTTGGCGCGGGGGCCAGGGGCGTCGTAGAGGACGGAGGTCATCGCTTCACCGCCAGTCGCTTGCTCAGCCAGCCGAGGATGAGGCCGGTGGGCAGGGTCAGGACCACGAACCCGAAGGCGAAGACGGCACCGATGGCCAGCGTCTGGGCCTCGTTCTCGATCATTTTCTTCATCAGGAGGGCGGCCTCGGCCACACCGATGGAGGCCGCCACGGTCGTGTTCTTGGTCAGGGCGATCAGGACGTTGGCCAGCGGGCCGATGACCGAGCGGAAGGCCTGCGGCAGCACGACGATCCGCAGGGTCTGGGTGAAGGTCAGCCCGATCGCGCGGGCCGCCTCGGCCTGACCGAGGGGCACGGTGTTCATGCCGGAGCGGATCGCCTCGCAAACGAAGGCCGCGGTATAGGCGACCAGGCCGAGCACGGCGAGGCGGAAGCCCTGGAGGTCGAAGTCGTCGGACGCCCCCATCGTCACGCCGAAGATGTCGGCGAGTCCGAGCGAGGTGAAGACGATGATGACCGTCAGCGGGATGTTCCGGACGATGTTGACGTAGGCGGTGCCGAACCCGCGCATCAGCGGGACGGGGCTGACCCGCATCGAGGCCAGCAGAGTGCCCCAGATCAGGGAGCCGACGGCTGAGAAGACGGTGAGCTTCACCGTCATCCAGAACGCCCCTAGGACGTCGTAACCTTCAAGAAAGTCGAACACGATCTCCCGCGCTTCCGGGTGAGTGGCGTACGAGGGGACGCGGCGCGCCGCCGCCGGGGAAGCGGCCGCGGCGCGCCCGCGAGCCCCGGCGTTACCTGCGGATCCCCTGGGTTACTTGACGATCTGGCCGATCTTCGGGGCGGGCTCGTTCTTGTAGCTGGCCGGACCGAAGTTCGCGTCGACCGCCTTCTGCCAGGAGCCGTCGCCGACCATCTTCTCCACGGCGTCGTTGATCTTGTTCACGGTCTCGGTGTCGCCCTTCTTCACACCGATGCCGTAGTTCTCGTTGCTCAGCTTCAGGCCGGCGAGCTTGAACTGATCCTTGTACTTGTCCTGCGCGGCGAAGCCCGCGAGGATCGAGTCGTCCGTGGTCACCGCGTCCACGGCACCGCTCTGCAGGCCGGCGATGCACTCCGAGTAGCCGCTGTACTGCTTCAGCTGGGCCTTCGGGGCGATCGTCTTCTGGACGTTCTGTGCCGAGGTGGAACCGGTCACGGAGCACAGCTTCTTGCCGTTGAGGTCCGTGCCCTGGGAGATGTCGGAGTCCTTCTTGACCAGCAGGTCCTGGTGGGCGAGCAGGTAGGGGCCGGCGAAGTCGACCTTCTGCTTGCGCTCGTCGGTGATCGAGTAGGTGGCCGCGATGAACTTGACGTCGCCGCGGGCGAGCGCGTTCTCACGGTCGGCGCTCTTGGTCTCGACCCACTCGATCTGGTTCGGCTGGTAGCCGAGTTGCTTGGCGACGTAGGTCGCGACGTCCACGTCGAAGCCCGAGAACGAACCGTCCGGCTTCTTCAGGCCGAGGCCCGGCTGGTCGTACTTGATGCCGATCTTGATCGTCTTACCGCCGCCCGAGCCGCCGCTGGAGTCGTTCTTGTTGTCGTCGCCGCCGCACGCGGTGGCGGTCAGAGCGAGGGCGAGGACGGTGGCCGAGGCTGCGGTGACCTTGCGGAGCTTCATGGTGAACATCCTTTGAGTGGTGAAGAGATGCGGGCCGAGGGCCCGGGGAAGACGCACCGTCGGGGGCGGAGGCCTGAGGTGGAGGGCGCTGGGGACGTCCGGGGACGTCAGTGGTGCAGGATCTTGGACAGGAAGTCCTTCGCCCGGTCGCTGCGCGGGTTGCTGAAGAACTGATCCGGCACAGCCTCTTCGACGATGCGACCGTCGGCCATGAAGACCACCCGGTTGGCGGCCGAGCGGGCGAAGCCCATCTCGTGGGTGACGACGACCATGGTCATGCCGTCCCGGGCGAGCTGCTGCATGACCTCCAGGACCTCGTTGATCATCTCGGGGTCCAGGGCCGAGGTCGGCTCGTCGAAGAGCATGACCTTGGGGTCCATCGCGAGGGCACGGGCGATCGCGACGCGCTGCTGCTGGCCGCCGGAGAGCTGCGCGGGGTACTTGTCCGCCTGGGTGCCGACACCGACCCGGTCGAGCAGGCCGCGCGCCTTCTCCTCGGCCTTCCGCTTGTCCGCTCTGCGGACCTTGACCTGGCCCAGCGTCACGTTCTCGAGCACCGTCTTGTGGGCGAAGAGGTTGAAGGACTGGAAGACCATCCCGACGTCGGCGCGCAGCCGGGCGAGCTCCTTGCCCTCCTGGGGCAGCGGCTTGCCGTCGATCAGGATGTCGCCCGAGTCGATGGTTTCCAAGCGGTTGATGGTGCGGCACAGAGTGGACTTCCCCGACCCCGAGGGGCCGATGACCACGACGACCTCACCACGGGCGATGGTCAGGTCGATGTCCTGGAGCACGTGCAACGCGCCGAAGTGCTTGTTGACGCTCCTCAGGACGACGAGTTCGTCGGTCGCGGCCACCGAGTCCTTGGCCACCGGTACTTCGGTCATTTGCTGACTCGCTCCGTCCTCGCTCGGTTTCGGAGGACAGTAGTAACGCCGTACGACCAGCGTCATTACATCTGAGGGAGATCTGAGCATCACAATCCGGTAGCGGCCGGGCACGATCTGTAGTACCCGTGCGCCGGGCGCGTACCGGCTGGGTAACGGAAGCCGCCCGCAACTCGAACCCTCTTGACGCCGTCCTTGTTCATCGGCGTGACTGCCATGGTGCACGCGCGCGGGTGCACGCGTTCGCGTGGGTGACGCTTTCCAGTACAAGGCGAGAGAACGTTCTTGTACAGGACGAGAGCGAAGGGACCGTACAGCCGAGGAACCGGAGGGGGCCGGCATGAGACTGCTCCTCGTCGAGGACGACAACCACGTCGCCGCCGCGCTGTCCGCGGTGCTGGCCAGGCACGGCTTCGATGTCACGCACGCCCGCAGCGGCGAGGAGGCACTTCAGGCGCTGGTGCCCGAGGGTGCCGGCTTCGGCGTCGTCCTGCTCGACCTCGGCCTGCCCGACCAGGACGGCTACGAGGTCTGCGGCAAGATCCGCAAGCGCACCAGCACTCCGGTGATCATGGTCACCGCGCGCTCCGACGTGCGCTCGCGGATCCACGGTCTCAACCTCGGCGCCGACGACTACGTGGTCAAGCCGTACGACACCGGGGAACTGCTGGCGCGTATCCACGCGGTCAGTCGGCGCACCCCGCACCTGGACGACACCGGCGCCACCGAGACGGCGCTGCGCCTCGGCCCCGTGCACATCGAACTGCCCACACGCCAGGTCAGCGTGGACGGTTCCGTGGTCCAGCTGACCCGCAAGGAGTTCGACCTGCTCGCCCTGCTGGCCCAGCGCCCCGGCGTGGTGTTCCGCCGCGAGCAGATCATCAGCGAGGTGTGGCAGACCAGCTGGGAGGGGACCGGGCGCACCCTGGAGGTGCACGTCGCCTCCCTGCGCTCCAAACTACGCATGCCCGCGCTGATCGAGACCGTGCGCGGCGTCGGGTACCGGCTCGTCGCCCCGGCCGCGTAGCGGGGACGGGTGCGCACACGCCTGCTTCCGCTGCTGATCATCCTGATGGCGGCTGTACTGCTCGCGCTCGGCGTCCCGCTCGCGGCGAGCCTCGCGGCCGCGCAGCAGCAACGGGTCGTCGTCGACCGCATCGACGACACCGCGCGCTTCGCGGCCCTCGCGCAGTTCGTCACCGACCGGCCCGGCAGCGGCTCCCGCGTGGACGACACCGACAAGGACGAGCGCGGCGAGACCCTGCGCAAGGAACTCGCCATGTACTACAGCGTGTACGGCATTCGCGCAGGCGTCTTCTACCGCGACGACGTGCCCATGGCCAACGCGCCGGACAACTGGTACCTGCCCAATACGGGCGAGGGCCGCGACGCCTTCAACGAGGCCCTCCTCGGGCGCCGCAGTCACGACCCCGAGCAGGTCTGGCCCTGGCAGCGCACCCGGCTCGTGGTCGCCTCGCCGGTCATCCGCGACGGTGACGTCGTCGCGGTCGTCGTCACCGACTCGCCCACCGGGCTGATGCGTTCGAACACCCTGCACGGCTGGCTGCTCATCGGCGCCGGCGAGGTCGCCGCGATGCTGCTCGCCGTCGGCGCGGCGCTGCGGCTGACCGGCTGGGTGCTCAGGCCCGTACGGGTCCTGGACGCGACCACCCACGACATCGCGACCGGACGCCTCAAGTCCCGTGTCGCGGCCGCGGGCGGGCCGCCGGAACTCAGGCGCCTGGCCCGGTCGTTCAACGAGATGGCGGACAACGTCGAGGAAGTCCTGGAGCAGCAGCGCGCCTTCGTCGCCGACGCCTCCCACCAGTTGCGCAATCCGCTCTCCGCGCTGCTGCTGCGCATCGAACTGCTCGCCCTCGAACTGCCCGAGGACAACGAGGAGATCGCCTCGGTCCGCACGGAGGGCAAACGCCTCGCGCAGGTCCTGGACGACCTGCTCGACCTGGCGCTCGCCGAGCACGCCGAGGCGGACCTCAGGCTCACCGACATCGGCGCGCTGGCCGCGGAGCGCGTAGCGGCCTGGGGTCCGGCCGCGCAGTCCAAGGGCGTACGGCTCACCGGGAACTGCCCGCCCACCACCGCCTGGGCGGACCCCGTCACCCTGTCCAGCGCGCTGGACGCGGTCATCGACAACGCGGTGAAGTTCACGCCCGAGGGGGAGTGCGTCGCGGTGGAGGTCGCGGCGGGCGGCGAGACCGCGACGGTCGTGGTCACCGACGGCGGCCCGGGACTCAGCGACGAGGAACTCGCCCGCGTCGGCGACCGCTTCTGGCGCAGCGCGGCGCACCAGAACATCAAGGGTTCGGGACTCGGCCTGTCGATATCGCGCGCGCTGCTGGCGGCGGGCGGCGGCTCCATCGCGTACGAGCACCATGAGCCGCGCGGTCTGAAGGTGACGGTGTCCGTTCCGCGGACGGTGGGATCCGCCGCCCCGTCCGCCGGGTGAGGACGAGAAACCTCCAGGCGAGCGGCACCCGCGGCTACGGCTTCACCGACCGGTAGTACCGGCGCGCGCCCTCGTGCAGCTCCAGCGGATCCGTGTAGATCGCCGAGCGGAGGTCGACCAGCTGGGCCGCGTGGACCTGCGCACCGATCCGGTCCCTGCTGTCGATCACCGCACGGGTGAGCTTGTCGGTGAGGTCCGCGTTCATGTCCTTCCGGGTGATCAGGAGGTTCGCGACGGCCACGGTCTGCACGGAGGAGCCCTGCTGGGCCTCCGGGTAGGCGTCGGCGGGCATCACCGCGGCCCGGTAGTAGCTGGACGCGCCGCCCTGCGCGTGCAGCTTGGCCACCAGCTCGCTGTCGATCGGCACCAGACGGATCGCGAAGTGCTTCGACAGGTCCGTGACCGCGCTGGTGGGCAGCCCGCCCGACCAGAAGAACGCGTCGATCCTGTGCCGCTTCAGCAGGTCGGGCATGGTCCCTATGCCGTCGGGCAGGGGCCGGATGTCCTTCTTCGGGTCCAGGCCGGCCGCCTCGAGCACGTGCTCCGCGATCAGTCGTACCCCGGACCCGCCCGGTCCGACGGCGACCCTGCGGCCCTTGAGGTCCGCCACGGACCGCACGGCCGACGAGCGTGGCACCACCAGGTGCACATAGTCGTCGTACAGCCGCGCGCAGCCGCGCAGCCGGCCGGCACCCGACTTGCTCCCCAGCTTGTACGTCTCCACCGCGTCGGCCGCCGCGATCGTGAAGTCCGCCTTCCCAGTGGCCACCCGCCGCACATTCTCCTGCGACCCGTCGCTGTTCAGCAGGCGGACGTCCAGCTCCGGCATCTCCTTGGCGATCGCCTGCTGCAGCAGGGTGCCGTACTTCTGATAGACACCGGTCGGAGTGCCCGTGCTGAAGGTGACCGTTCCGCTCGGGGACTCCTCGCCGATCGGCAACAGCCACCACAGCAGCAGCCCGAAGACGGCGAAGGAGGCCGCTGAGCCCAGCAGCGCACGGCGTCTTCCGATGCGGGGGAGTGCCTGGAACATGCGCGCGATCCTGCCAGGCTTGGGGCGCCCCTGACCAGGTCGGGGACGAGGGCACACAGGAGGAACGGCGACCACCGGTAGGGTCGACGGATGCACCCTTCGCCCGCCTCCCTCGTCCGTGAGTTCCACCGAGCCTTCGGTCTCGACGCCCGTACCGTGCCGACGGAGGTCTCCCCGGAGCTGGCCGCGCACCGCGGAGAACTGCTCGCCGAGGAGGCCGCCGAGGTCGCCGAGGTGTCCGTCACCGGCCCGCTCGACCGGCTGGCGCACGAACTGGCCGACGTCGTGTACGTCGCGTACGGCACCGCCCTCGTGCACGGCATCGACCTCGACGCCGTGATCGCCGAGATCCACCGCGCCAACATGACCAAGATCGGCCCGGACGGAACGGTCTCCCGCCGGTCCGACGGCAAGGTCCTCAAGGGCGATCACTATCGTGCTCCGGATGTCTCGGCGATCCTGTGCCGCCAGGGCTGGACGCCCTCACCGGCGTAGGAGTCGGCGCCCGCCCGGCATCCCCGCGGACGAGGGCGAAGCGGACCGGTGTGCGCGGGCGCCCGTTCGGCCCGTCGGCCCGTCGGCCCGTCCTCCACCGCCGCCTAGACTGGGCGACTCGTACCACATGACCGGACGGCACAGGAGGAGACGGTGGCGGCAGCTGGCGGTGGTTTCGAGGACCCGTCCGCCGACGTGCTGGCGGAGGCGGCCGCCGCCTTCGGGCTGCTGGCCTCGCCCGCTCGACTGCACATCGTGTGGGCGCTCGCGCAGGGCGAGAGTGATGTCACCGGGCTCGCCGAGCGCGTCGGCGGTGCATTGCCCGCCGTGAGCCAGCACTTGACCAAGCTCAAGCTCGCCGGTCTCGTCCGCTCCCGCCGCGAGGGCCGCCGCCAGGTGTACTTCGTCGACGACGCGGACATCGTGACCGTGGTGCGGCTCATGGTGGGCCAGCTCACCGACCGCGCCGCGCAGACCGGCGCCCCGGCGCCCCGGCTCCGTGGCCTTTGAGGCCGCCGCGCCGTCGGCGGCCCCGCCGGTCGCCGGCGACATGGGGGTTGTAAGTTGCGCAATACAGCAACCATCACTGGACGGGCGAGTGGCGGACGGCGTCCTCGGCCGAGGCGAGGAAAGGCGGGCGCTCTCATGCTCCGCAACGGACTGGAACCCTGGCACCTGCTGATCGTGGCGATCGTCGTCATCGTGCTGTTCGGCTCGAAGAAGCTGCCCGACACCGCCCGCGCGCTGGGCAGGTCGATCCGCATCCTCAAGAGCGAGGCGAAGGCGATGAAGGAGGGCAACGCGCCCGCGCCCGCCGCCCCGGAGTCCGCTCCCGTGACGCCTTCGGCCATCCGGACCTCCGCGGAGGGCGGGGTCACGCAGCCGTAGGCGGCCACCGCTGACGCGCGTCCGTCACGGGCTGGCGCTGTCGTAGCCGTACGTCAACGGTTCGCTGTGCACGCCGAGTTGGCGCCGGTAGACGTACAGCGCCTCGACCCGTACGCCGTCCTCCGTGGCGTCGACCAGGCAGGGGTAGGTCACCTGCAGCACCGAGGGCCGGCCGGCGACCCGCATGCGCAGGCCGTCGGCCGGCCCTCCCGCGAGTACCGCTGTCTCCCACTTCGTCGCGACGTGAAGATCCATGTCTGTACTTTAGAGTTGCGCAATCGCTGAAGTGTTGTGAGCTGTGCCACGTGCCCGTGGACCTGGCGCGCCGCCGCCCTACGGCTGGGACGGCTCGGACGGTACGGCGTCGTCGAGCAGGTCCAGCATCGCCCGGAGCGGCGCGCTCGCGCGGCGGGTCGCGGATATGGCCACGGACAGTGTCCACCGCAGGCTCGGGTCCGCCAGGGGCAGGACGGCCAGCCCCGAACTGTCCACGTCGGCCGTGCTGTCGTGCAGGAAGGCGATGCCCAGCCCGGCGCGCACGTACGAGGCGACCGTGCCGACGTCGGTCGCCTCCAGCACCACCTGCCGGGACAGTCCCGCACGGGCGAAAGCGCGGTCCGTCACCTCCCGGTTGCCGAAGCCGGCCGGTGTGTCGACGAACGGCTCGCCGACGAGTTCCGTCAGCGCGTGTGGCCCCTCCGAGCGGGCCAGCGGGTGGTCGGCCGGGACGAGGAGCGCCATCGGCGTGGTGCACAGATCACGCACGCGCAGCCCGGCCGGCGCTCCGGCGGGCAGCGAGACGAAGGCCAGGTCCAGACGTCCGGCCAGCAGCCTCTCGACCAGTCCCGCCGATCCGCCGGGGGGGACCGCGAGCCTGAGCGCCACCGCCGGGTGCAGTCGGTGGAAGTGTCCAAGGAGCCCCGGCAGATCGGGCCGGACGACCGAGTTCAAGGTCCCGATGTGCAGCGTGCCCTGCAACCGGCCCACGCTGAGCCGCGCCGCCTCGCGTGCGGCTCGTGCCGCGTCGAGGGTGTTGCGGGCCTCGGGCAGCAGCGCGGCGCCCGCCGAGGTGAGCGCGACGCGTTGCGGGGAGCGCTCGAACACCCCCCACGAGGGCGTGGACGGCCTGGTCAAGATGGACCAGTTCGCGGACGTGGAGATCGTCTTCGACGCCACCTCGGCCGGCGCCCACCGCTACAACGACGGGGTGCTGCGCCCGCTGGGCCGCAAGGTCGTCGACCTCACTCCCGCCGCGATCGGCCCCTACGTCGTGCCGCCCGTCAACGGCGACGCGCATCTGGGCGCCGCGAACGTCAACATGGTCACCTGCGGCGGACAGGCCACCATCCCGATGGTCGCCGCGGTCAACGCCGTGACTCCCGTGCACTACGGCGAGATCGTCGCCTCGATCTCCTCGCGCTCGGCCGGTACTGTCCCCTTGAAGCCTTCGTCGCGGTCGCCGACCTGATGGGCTGGGAGCACGGCTGCGACCTGTTCCCCTTGATGGACACGGCGGACGACGTCGTACGTCCGTTGCAGGACCGCGAGGTGCGGGTGGACCGCGAGACGCTCACCCTGGGCTACGCCGGGGTGTACTCCAGCTTCCTGCGCCATGCCGAGGCCGCCGCCCGCCGCTACGGCCTCGACACTCGCGCGATCCTGGTCGAGGTCGGCCGGCGCAAGATGGTCGGCGGTCAGGAGGACATGATCACCGACATCGCCCTCGACCTCGCCGCGGGGCGCACCGCGGCCTGACACACACGCCGTGGGTCCGGTCTGCGGCGCCGGAGATCAGGCGCGGGAGATCAGGTGCAGGAGCTCGTCCTGTTTGGCTGCTGCCAGGCACCGATACAGGGCGTTCCTGTGACCGCCTACCCTTGAGCCATGACCAGGAGCAGCGACCGGAGCCCGGCAGTGGACGTTCGATCATCGAAGACGTACGAGGTTCGCACTTACGGGTGCCAGATGAACGTCCACGATTCCGAGCGATTGTCCGGGCTGCTCGAAGAGGCGGGGTACGTGCGCGCGCCCGAGGGGTCGGACGGCGATGCGGACGTCGTCGTCTTCAACACCTGCGCCGTCCGTGAGAACGCCGACAACCGGCTCTACGGCAACCTCGGCCGCCTCGCGCCGAAGAAGGCCGAGCGCCCCGGCATGCAGATCGCGGTAGGCGGCTGTCTCGCGCAGAAGGACCGCGACACCATCGTGAAGAAGGCGCCCTGGGTGGACGTCGTCTTCGGTACGCACAACATCGGCAAGCTTCCCGTCCTGCTCGAGCGTGCCCGCGTCCAGGAAGAGGCCCAGGTCGAGATCGCCGAGTCGCTGGAGGCGTTCCCGTCGACGCTGCCGACACGGCGCGAGAGCGCGTACGCGGCCTGGGTGTCGATCTCCGTCGGCTGCAACAACACCTGCACCTTCTGCATCGTCCCGGCCCTGCGCGGCAAGGAGAAGGACCGCCGTCCCGGCGACATCCTCGCCGAGGTCGAGGCCCTCGTCGCCGAGGGTGTCTCCGAGATCACCCTGCTCGGGCAGAACGTGAACGCGTACGGCTCCGACATCGGCGACCGCGAGGCCTTCAGCAAGCTGCTGCGCGCCTGCGGGAAGATCGACGGGCTGGAGCGCGTCCGCTTCACCTCGCCGCACCCGCGCGACTTCACCGACGACGTCATCTCGGCCATGGCCGAGACGCCGAACGTGATGCCTCAGCTGCACATGCCGCTGCAGTCCGGCTCGGACACGGTCCTGAAGGCGATGCGCCGCTCGTACCGTCAGGAGCGCTACCTGGGGATCATCGAGAAGGTGCGGGCCGCGATCCCGCACGCCGCGATCACCACCGACATCATCGTCGGCTTCCCCGGCGAGACCGAGGAGGACTTCGAGCAGACGCTTCACGTGGTGCGGGAGGCACGTTTCGCGCAGGCCTTCACCTTCCAGTACTCCAAGCGGCCCGGCACCCCCGCCGCCACCATGGAGAACCAGATTCCGAAGGAGGTCGTCCAGGCGCGCTACGAGCGTCTCGTCGCCCTCCAGGAGGAGATCTCCTGGGAGGAGAACAAGAAGCAGGTCGGCCGCACCCTGGAGCTGATGGTCGCCGAGGGCGAGGGCCGCAAGGACGGCGCGACCCACCGCCTCTCCGGCCGCGCCCCCGACAACCGCCTGGTCCACTTCACCAGGCCGGACGAGGAGGTCCGCCCCGGCGACGTGGTGACCGTCGAGGTCACCTACGCCGCGCCGCACCACCTCCTCGCCGAGGGTCCCGTCCTGAGCGTGCGCCGCACGCACGCGGGCGACGCGTGGGCCAAGCGGAACGCCGCGGAGGCCGCCAAACCGGCCGGGGTGATGCTGGGGCTGCCGAAGATCGGCCTGCCCGAGCCCCTGCCCGTAGCCACCGCCGGCGCGTGCGGCTGCGACTGACGCCTCCGTCACGGCACCACGTGCGGTCCTGCGATGCTCGTCGCCGCCCCCGTCGCAGGCGCCTGCACGCCACCTCCTCGGCAGGCAACGGGTGCCGTGCCGCCGTCCGCCGGCGTTACGCTGCGGATCATGCTTGTCGCCGCCGCCGTCTGTCCCTGTCCGCCGCTGCTCGTTCCCGAGGTCGCCGCGGGCGCCGCTCCCGAACTGGACGGTGCCCGTGCCGCGTGCGGGGACGCGCTGGGTGTGCTCGCCGCGGCGCGCCCCGACCGTCTGGTGATCGTCGGCCCCGCCGAGGAGAGCGGGCGCGGCCCGCACCCGGAGGGCACACGAGGGTCGTTCCGCGGGTTCGGTGTGGACGTCGACGTCCGGCTGGGCGCCGGCGCCACGTGCCCGGCGCCGTCCGGACGCGAGCTTCCGCCCTCGCTCGCCGTCGCCGCGTGGCTCCTGGAGCGCACGGACTGGGCGGTCGCGCCCGTCGAAGGGCTCGGCGTGGCGGAATCTCTCGCTCCCGAGCGGTGCAACGAGCTCGGAGCGGAGCTCGCGGGGACGGACCAGCGGGTCGCCCTGCTCGTCATGGGCGACGCCAGCACGTGTCGCACGCTCAAGGCACCGGGGTATCTGGACGAGCGCGCGGCCGGCTTCGACGCGGAGGTCGCCCGTGCGCTGGGTGCGGCCGATGTGGCGGCCCTGCAGGCGCTGGACGCGGACCTGGCCCAGGAGCTGAAGGCCTGCGGCCGGTCCCCCTGGCAGATCCTCGCGGGCGCGGCCGAGGGCGCGGACCTGTCGGGCGCGCTCCTGTACGACGACGCGCCGTACGGGGTGGGTTACCTCGTGGCGTCCTGGTCGTAGTGGGGGAGAAGTCGGCGATGGCCTTGCCGATCACTTCGCCCGCCGATCCCCGACACGGCGGACGGCCGGGAGGCTGTGCGCCCCACGGCCGTCCGCCGAGATGTCTTCTCTTGTCCAGGGGCGTGCTCAGGAGGCCGACGGTGGCTGTGGTGCCTCCGGTGGCGGCGTCCCTGCTCCGCCCGCCGGTCCGGTGTCCCGGTGTGCGATGCGCTCCATCGCGCCCTTCGCCTTGTCCGTACCGGTGTGGATCTTGTCGCTGTACTTGCCCTTGGTCTTCTCGTCGATCACCTTCGCGGCCTTCTCGAGGCCACGATCGACCTTTCCCTCGTGATGCTGCGCGAACTCCGAGACCTTGGCTTTCAGATTGTCCACGAGACCCATGATCCACCTTCCCTTGCGGGGGCAGTTACGTGCGGGCGCCCTCGTCGGCCTCGCTGTCGGCGGCCTTCTCGGCGGACTGCTGCCTGGGGATACCGACGCCCTCGTCGGCGCCGACCCGTGCGGACTCCGCCCTGGCCTGCGGCCCGGCCTCGGTCCCGGACGCGGTCGCGTCCTTCGGCTCGTCCGTCGCCTCCGCCTCGGCCGGAGCCGTCGGCTGCGTGGCCTCCGCCTCGGCGGGCTGTGCCTCCTCCGTCGTCCTCGACCTCCGGAGAAGCCGTGCAAAAACGCCCATATCAACTCCATACGTTACTCGTGCGGGCGAAATACCGCGTAGCCCGGTGCGTCCGTTTGCGTCGCCCGGCTCACCCGTTCTCGAACCGGCGACCGGAACCTCGCAACAGGCAACGAACCCGCATCGAGGGCGTCACGTAGCTCGTTCGAGAAGGTGTCCGGCGGTTTGCGAGACTGTTGCGGTGAGTAGTGCAGCTCCCGCGCCGCGGGTCATCGCCGTCGTCGGACCGACCGCGGCCGGAAAGTCCGATCTGGGTGTGTTCCTGGCCCAGCGCCTCGGTGGCGAGGTCGTCAACGCCGATTCCATGCAGCTCTACCGCGGGATGGACATCGGCACCGCCAAGCTGACGCCCGAGGAGCGCGGCGGCGTCCCGCACCACCTGCTGGACATCTGGGACGTGACGGTGACGGCGTCCGTCGCCGAGTACCAGCGCCTCGCCCGAGCCCGGATCGACGCGCTGCTCGCCGAGGGCCGCTGGCCCGTCCTGGTGGGCGGTTCCGGTCTGTATGTGCGCGGCGCGGTCGACCACCTGGAGTTCCCCGGCACCGACCCGGAGGTGCGCGCCCGGCTCGAGGAGGAGCTCGCGCTGCGCGGATCGGGAGCGCTGCACGCGCGCCTGGCCGCCGCCGACCCGGAGGCGGCACAGGCGATCCTGCCGAGCAACGGGCGCCGTATCGTGCGGGCCCTTGAGGTCATCGAGCTCACCGGCCGACCCTTTACGGCGAACCTCCCGGGCCATGACTCGGTCTACGACACCGTCCAGATCGGCGTCGACGTCGCGCGCCCCGAGCTGGACGAGCGCATCGCGCGCCGGGTGGACCGGATGTGGGAGGCAGGACTGGTGGACGAGGTGCGCGCGCTGGAGGCGCAGGGCCTGCGGGAGGGGCGCACGGCGTCTCGGGCGCTCGGGTATCAGCAGGTGCTCGCGGCGCTCGCGGAGGAGTGCACCCTGGAAGAGGCGCGCGCCGAGACCGTGCGCGCCACCAAGCGCTTCGCCCGCCGTCAGGATTCCTGGTTCCGTCGTGACCCGCGTGTGCACTGGCTCAGTGGTGCCGCCGCGGATCGAAGGGAACTTCCGGACCTCGCGCTGGCGTTGGTCGAACGACCGGTTACAGCCTGATCACGTGATGGCATCGGGACGCTCCGGCCGTCATCCGGGCCTCCGGCGGCATGCCATCATCGAGCTTCGATCGACCAAGTGAGTCCGAGTTGGGAGGGCGCGTGGCGATGGAGGCCGGCCCTCGCGACACCGCACAAGGCGCGGAGTACGACACCGACGAGGGCGGGGACCAGGGGCTCAGCTCCGACGGTCCCGACGATCAGCCCCCCGGCGGTGTGACCGCCGACGGGCCGGAGGCCGACGAGCTGACCGCGGGGCCCGAGGTCGAGGTCGAGCTGCGCCCGCAGCGCCGGCTGCGGATCTGGCAGCTCGCCCCCATCGTGGCGCTGGCGGCGATCGGCTCCCTGATGTTCGCCTTCCCGCTGGCCTTCGAGTTCGGCGACGGAGGCGCCGTGGTGGCCATGCTCGGTCTGCTGATCTGCTCGTGCGCGGCAGGCTGGGGCATGATGGCGGCGCGCCGGGTCGGTCACACATGGCCCGGCCTGCCGCAGCGCGGCTCCGGGCGGCGCTCGGACTGGCGTGTGGTCCTCACGTACGCCGTGGTGGTCGCCGTGGTCGTGGTGCTGGCCGTGTGGCGCGTGGCCCGGCTGCGCTGAGGCCCGCGATCCGCTGTTCGGACCGGTCGTCCGGGGTCCTGGGTCGCGGTGCCGCTGTTCGGACCGGTCGTCCGGGGTCCTGGGGTCGCGGTGCCGCTGTTCGGACCGGTCGTCCGGAGTGCCCTTCCGGCCCCGTACGAGCCGGAGTGTCGTACCGAACCCGTACGATCGAGGAATGAGCACGCGGATCGCCTTCCTCAAGGGTCACGGCACCGAGAACGACTTCGTGATCGTCCCGGACCCCGAGAACGTCATCGACCTGCCTCCGGCCGCCGTCGCCGCCCTCTGCGACCGCCGCGCGGGCATCGGCGGCGACGGTCTGCTGCACGTCGTGCGATCCGCCGGGCACCCCGAGGCCCGCGAAATGGCCGGCGAGGCGGAGTGGTTCATGGACTACCGCAACGCGGACGGCTCGATCGCGGAGATGTGCGGCAACGGCGTGCGGGTCTTCGCGCGGTACCTCCAGCGCGCCGGGTACGCGGCCGAGGGGGACCTTTCCATCGCCACGCGCGGGGGCGTGAAGACCGTGCACATCGCCAAGACGGGGGCCGGCAGTGGCTCCGGCGAGGGTGACATCACCGTCGGTATGGGCAGGGCGCTCCTGCCCGAAGGAGTCGTCACGGTGAGCGTCGGCGAGCGCAGCTGGCCCGCACGCAACGTGAACATGGGCAACCCGCACGCGGTCGCCTTCGTCGACGACCTCGCCCACGCGGGCAACCTGTACACCCCGCCCCCCTTCAGCCCGGCATCGGCCTACCCGGACGGGGTGAACGTCGAGTTCGTGGCCGACCGAGCACCCCGGCACGTCGCGATGCGCGTCCATGAGCGCGGCTCCGGCGAGACCCGCTCGTGCGGCACGGGCGCGTGTGCGGTGGCCGTCGCCACGGCCCGCCGCGACGGTGCGGACCCGGCCGTGACGGGCCTCCCGGCGACGTACACCGTGGACGTCCCCGGTGGCACCCTGGTGATCACCGAGCACCCGGACGGCGAGATCGAGATGACCGGACCGGCGGTGATCGTCGCCGAGGGCGAGATCGACGCGGACTGGCTGGAGAGCGCGGCCCACTGACCTCCGACGGCCCGTCAGTGGGCTTCGCTCAGCTGCCTCTCGGGGTGAACGGGCGGCGCGCTGAAGCACGGCGTGGCACGCGGACGGTGACGCTCCGCACCGCGAAGTGGCCAAAAACAGCGGCTGCTCCCGCTGCCGTGCGGCTCGACATCGCAGCTCGGGGCGCCCTCCAGCATCCGGATCATGGTCCGACGGGCGTGAGGGTGTTCGAATCCATGGTCGCTGCCGGTGCCCGCGGCTCATTTGCGTAAACCCACGAGCTATCGCTCGAATGGGTGATCCGTTTCACGCTCGGCGAGAGCCGGTCGGGCGGGCGTGATGGGCTCGGTAGCATCAAGCACCGGCCCGGACGGGGGATCGTCGCCATCCCCTGTGCCGCGTACGCCATGGGGCACCCCGTCCGCCGGTCCACGCAGCCGGAGGTGCCCAATGAGTGCGGAGGCAACGAACCCTGCCACCCCCGCCCCCACCACGCCCGGGGCGCCCCGCAGGAAGAGCCGCCCCCGGATCGATCTGCGCCGCCTGGGTCGGGCCGCGCTGCTCGGCCCCGCCATCCGCGACCGGCTGCCCGACGCCATCGGCCACGTCGCCGAGGCGCACCGTGCCCACCACCCCGACGCCGACCTCGAACTCCTGCGTCGTGCCTACCTGTTGGCGGAGTCCTCGCACCGGGGGCAGATGCGCAAGAGCGGCGAGCCGTACATCACACACCCCCTCGCCGTGACCCTGATCCTCGCCGAACTCGGCGCCGAGACGACCACCTTGACCGCCGCCCTGCTGCACGACACCGTCGAGGACACGGACGTGACCCTCGATCAGGTGCGCGAGGAGTTCGGAGAGGAGGTGCGCTATCTCGTCGACGGTGTCACCAAGCTGGAGAAGGTCGACTACGGGGCGGCCGCCGAGCCCGAGACCTTCCGCAAGATGCTCGTCGCCACCGGCAACGACGTCCGCGTGATGTCGATCAAACTCGCCGACCGACTGCACAACATGCGCACCCTGAGCGTGATGCGCCGTGAGAAGCAGGAACGCATCGCCAAGGTCACCCGGGACGTCCTCATCCCGCTCGCCGAACGCCTCGGCGTCCAGGCGCTCAAGACCGAACTCGAGGACCTCGTCTTCGCGATCCTGCACGCCGAGGAGTACGAGCACACCAGGGAACTGATCGCCGAGAACGCGGCGCACGGCGACGACCCCCTGGCGGACATGGCCGAGCAGGTGCGGACGGTCCTGCGCGAGGCCGGGATCCAGGCCGAAGTACTCATCAGGCCACGGCACTTCGTCTCGGTCCACCGCATCTCCCGCAAGCGTGGCCGACTTCGCGGCGCCGACTTCGGGCGCCTCCTGGTGCTCGTGAACGAGGACGCCGACTGTTACGGGGTCCTCGGTGAACTGCACACCTGCATGACGCCGGTGGTCTCGGAGTTCAAGGACTTCATCGCCGTCCCCAAGTTCAACCTGTACCAGTCGCTGCACACCGCGGTCGCGCGTGCGGACGGCGAGGTCGCCGAAGTCCTCATCCGCACGCACCAGATGCACAAGGTCGCGGAGGCGGGCGTGATCGCGCTCGGCAACCCCTACGCTCCCGCCTCCGACGACCCGTCCGACGGTGAGCGCGCCGACCCCACCCGCCCCGGCTGGCTCTCCCGGCTCCTGGAGTGGCAGGAGGCGGCCCCCGACACCGACACCTTCTGGTCGACACTGCGTGAGGACCTCGCCCAGGACCGGGAGATCACCGTGTTCCGGCCCGACGGGGGCGCACTGGGGCTCCCGGAGGGCGCCAGCTGCGTGGACGCCGCGTACGCGCAGTACGGCGAGGATGCGCACGCCTGCATCGGCGCCCGCGTCAACGGCCGGTTGGCCACGCTGAGCACCGTCCTCAAGGACGGGGACACCGTGCAGCTCCTCATGGGCCAGGACCCGGCCTCAGAGCCCTCCCGGGAGTGGCTGGAGCACGCTCATACGCCCGCCGCGCGGATCGCCATCCAGCGCTGGCTGGCGGCGCATCCGGCGCCGGGGGACCCGCACGACGACGCACTGGAACCGGGCGAGGTGCGGCCGGGCGCGCAGGCTTCGCCGGTCGGCGCCGCGGCGCGCATCACCACGCCCGGAGCCGCCGCCCGCCCCCCCGCGCTGCCCGAACGTCCCACAGTGGACGCGTCCGGCGCGAGCACCGCCGACGCCGTCGTCGTCGACCTGCCCGGCGCCTCCGTACGCCTAGCGGGCTGCTGTACGCCCGTGCCGCCCGACGAGGTCACCGGCTTCGCCGTGCGCGGGGGCGTGGTGACCGTCCACCGCGTCGAATGCGCAGGAGTGGCGCGCATGAAGATCGCCGGGCGCGCGGAGGTCGGTGTGCGCTGGGGCGACACCACCGATTGCCGGGTGACGCTCGTCGCCGAGTCCTTCGTGCGCCCGCACCTGCTCGCGGACCTCACCGAAGCCATCGCCCTGGAGGGTGCCGGGATCGTCTCCGCCACCGTCGAACCGCCCAGTCAGCAGCGCGTGCGCCACACGTATACGCTCCAACTCCCGGACGCGGCGCACCTTCCGGCCCTGATGCGGGCGATGCGGAACGTGCCCGGCGTCTACGACGTGAGCCGGGCACAGCACCCGGCTACCGCCCACTAGCGTCCAAACGGCCGCCCCGCCGTACGCCGGGGCGGGGCGCGGGACGGTCCGGACCGAACCCGTTCGGGTGTGCCCGGCGCGCGCCGTCACCGCGCGAGTGGTAGGCGCTGGTAGCGGTGGTCCATGCCGCACAGCCTCCGTTCCGTGATCCCCCGTGCCCGCCGTGCCAGGGCGGCCCTGCTCGCCTCCGCCGTCTCCGGCTGCCTGATCGCCGCGAGCGCACCCTCGCCCGCCGAGCCCCTGGGCATCGGCGACCACATCTTCCCGACGCTCGGCAACCCCGGGTACGACGTCCGCTCCTACGACCTCTCCTTCACCTATCCCGGCAGCAACAGCAAACCCCTCACCGCCGTCACCAAGATCAATGCGCGGGCCACCCAGCGCCTGGAGAGACTGAACCTCGACTTCGCACACGGCACGGTGCAGTCCGTCGACGTCAACGGGGCGCCCGCGGCCTTCAGCAGCGCGGGAGAGGACCTGGTGATCATGCCCGACGTCCCGCTCCCGAGGGGCAGCGCGCTGCGCATCACCGTGCGGCACACCAGCGACCCGGCGCCCGTGAAAGGCCGGGACGGCGGCTGGGTGCGGACCGACGACGGGCTCGCGATGGCCAACCAGGCCGACGCCGCCCACCTGGTCTTCCCGTGCAACGACCATCCCTCCGACAAGGCGATGTTCACCATCCACGTGACCGCGCCGGACGGCTACACGGCCGTGGCGAACGGTGTGTCCCTGGGCAGCGTGCGCACCGGCCGTGCCACCACCTGGACCTACCGCACCCGGCACCCCATGGCGACCGAACTGGCCCAGGTCTCGATCGGCCGCAGTGTCGTGCTGCAGCGACGGGGACCGCACGGACTGCCCGTCCGCGATGTCGTACCGGTCAAGGACGAGAAGGTCCTGGAACCGTGGCTGGAGAAGACCCCCGACCAGATCGCCTGGATGGAGAAGAAGGTCGGCCCCTACCCCTTCGAGACCTACGGGCTGCTGATCGCCCAGGCGCGGACCGGCTTCGAACTCGAGACGCAGACGCTCTCCCTCTTCGAGAAGGGGGTGTTCACCGACTCCGCGTACCCCAAGTGGTACACAGAGTCGATCATGGTGCACGAACTGTCCCACCAGTGGTTCGGCGACAGTGTCAGCCCGCGTACCTGGTCCGACCTGTGGCTGAACGAGGGACACGCCACCTGGTACGAGGCCCTGTACGCGGAGGAGACTGCGCAGAGGCCCCTGGCGACCCGTATGAAGGCGGCGTACACCCTCTCCGACCGCTGGCGCGCGGCCGGCGGCCCGCCGGCCGCGCCCAAGGCGTCGAAGCCCGGCCAGAAGATCAGCATCTTCCGTCCGAACGTCTACGACGGGTCCGCGCTCGTCCTGTACGCGCTGCGCCAGGAGATCGGGCGCGAAGCCTTCGAGCGTCTGGAGCGGGTCTGGGTGGCCGTGCACCGGGACAGTACGGCGACCACGGCCGACTTCGAGTTCCTGGCGTCCCACATCGCGGGACGCGACCTGAGCGCGTTCTTCCGGGCCTGGCTCTACGGCGAGAGGACCCCGCCGATGCCGGGGCACCCGGACTGGAAGAGCGACCCGGCGCAGGCTTCCACGGCCACGCGGTAAGTCGGGTGACGAGGCGGGCCGCGCCGTGCGACCATCGTCGGGTCGGCGGCGCGGCCCCAGGGCTGCGGTGTCGGGAATGTCCCGGGCCGCTCGAGCGTTGACGCATTTGGCGACTCGTGTGGCCGACGCGGCCCGCACCCCGTCGCCGCAGACGGAATCCCCAACGACGTAAGGACCCAATGACCTCCTCTTCTTCCCCTTCCCAGGAAACCAAGCGCTTTGCGGACGCCTACCCCGAGGGTCTTCGGGCCGACGCCCTGATGGAAGAGGACGTCGCCTGGAGCCACGAGATCGACGGAGAGCGGGACGGCGACCAGTTCGACCGCTCCGAGCGCGCGGCGCTGCGCCGTGTCGCGGGCCTGTCCACCGAGCTCGAGGACGTCACCGAGGTCGAGTACCGACAGCTGCGCCTGGAGCGCGTCGTGCTCGTCGGGGTGTGGACCTCGGGAACCGTTCAGGATGCCGAGAACTCCCTCGCGGAGCTGGCCGCCCTCGCGGAGACCGCGGGCGCGCTCGTGCTCGACGGCGTGATCCAGCGCCGCGACAAGCCTGACGCGGCGACCTACATCGGTTCCGGCAAGGCCGAGGAGCTGCGGGACGTCGTGATCGAGACGGGCGCCGACACCGTCATCTGCGACGGTGAGCTGAGCCCCGGCCAGCTGATCCACCTCGAGGACGTCGTCAAGGTCAAGGTCATCGACCGCACGGCCCTGATCCTGGACATCTTCGCCCAGCACGCCAAGTCCCGCGAGGGCAAGGCCCAGGTCGCGCTCGCACAAATGCAGTACATGCTGCCGAGGCTGCGCGGCTGGGGCCAGTCGCTGTCCCGCCAGATGGGTGGCGGCAGCGGCGGCCTGGCAACCCGTGGTCCCGGTGAGACCAAGATCGAGACGGACCGGCGGCGGATCCGCGAGAAGATGGCGAAGATGCGCCGGGAGATCGCGGAGATGAAGACCGGCCGCGAGATCAAGCGCCAGGAGCGCAGGCGCCACAAGGTGCCCTCGGTCGCCATCGCGGGTTACACCAACGCCGGAAAGTCGTCCCTGCTCAACCGCCTCACGGGCGCGGGCGTGCTGGTCGAGAACGCGCTGTTCGCGACCCTCGATCCGACCGTGCGCCGGGCCGAGACCCCGAGCGGGCGGCTGTACACGCTGGCGGACACCGTCGGCTTTGTACGGCACCTGCCGCACCACCTGGTCGAGGCGTTCCGCTCCACGATGGAGGAGGTCGGCGACTCCGACCTGATCCTGCACGTGGTGGACGGTTCGCACCCGGCGCCCGAGGAGCAGCTTGCCGCCGTGCGCGAGGTGATCAGGGACGTCGGCGCCACCGACGTGCCCGAGATCGTCGTGATCAACAAGGCGGACGCGGCCGACCCGCTGGTGCTCCAGCGGCTGATGCGGATCGAGAAGCGTTCCATCGCGGTCTCGGCGCGCACCGGCAGAGGCATCCAGGAACTGCTCGGGCTCATCGACAACGAGTTGCCCAGGCCGTCCGTCGAGATCGAGGCGCTCGTGCCCTACACACTGGGCCGTCTGGTCGCGCGCGCCCACTCCGAGGGTGAGGTGATCTCCGAGGAGCACACCACGGAGGGCACGCTGCTCAAGGCACGGGTGCACGAGGAACTGGCCGCGGAGCTGACACCGTACGTTCCGGCTCCGGCGCTCTGACCCACGGCGAACCGGAGTCGCTCCGACCCACAAGCGGAAAGGCCCGCTCCCTCAAAAGGGAGCGGGCCTTCGCGCATCCTCGGGCCCGGTGTGTCACCCTCTCGCGAACTTCTTGCTGACCGAGTCGTAGACACCCTTGGCCACGTCGCCCAGCCGCGGTCCGGCCAGCCAGCCCGCGGTCACCGGGCCGATGGAGGTGTTGGAGACCAGCGCGGGCTTGCCGTCCGAGCCCGTCTCCACCCAGCCGCCGCCGGACGAACCGCCCGTCATGGTGCAGCCGATGCGGTACATCGTCGGATCCGTCCTCACGATCGAGAGCCGGCCCGGCTTGTCCTGGCACTGGTACAGCTTCTGGCCGTCGAACGGGGCCGCGGCCGGGTAGCCGGTCGCCGTGATGCTGTCGACCTTGGGCACGGCCGGCGCGTTGAAGTTCACCGGAAGCGCCGAACCGACCATCTCCTCCAGCGACTTGCCGCCGTTGCCCTTCTCCGGCGTCACATGGATGACGGCGAAGTCGTACGACGCGCCCTGGCCGCCGGTCTCGCCGCCCTGCTCGATCCACTGCTGTGAGGTCTGCGCCCAGTCACCCCACCAGACGCCGTAGGGGGCGACCTCCTCCCGTGTCGCGTTCTGCAGCTCGGCCTCGTTCTTCCCGGAGTTGTTGTACGCCGGCACGAACGCGATGTTGCGGTACCAGCCGCCCTTCTTGCCCGCGTGCACACAGTGGCCCGCGGTCCACACGAGGTTGGACTTGCCGGGATGGGCCGGGTCCTCGACCACCGTCGCCGAGCAGACCATCGTGCCCTCGGGGGAGTCGAAGAACACCTTGCCCGCCGTGGGCGCCTCGTCGTGGTACGGGGGCTGCACCGCCTGCGCCTGCACCGGGGCCGGGGTCGGGTCAGTGACGCCCTGGTCGCCCGAGAGGTCGTTGTCGTCGACGCCCTTGTCGGGGTCATTGGCCTCGCGCATCCGGTCCGGGTTCCACAGGCCCTTGATGATCGGGTTGATGAAGTCGTCGGCCTCGCGCAGCCAGTCGTCCTTGTTCCAGTTCTTCCAGGCGCCGTTCTTCCACTTGTCGATGTCGATCCCGTGTTCCCTGAGCTTCTGCTTGATGTCGTCCGGGATCTTGATCTTGCCGTCGCCCGCGGAGGACGCGGACGCCCTCGCCTCGCCGCTCGCCGCGGTGTCCCCGCCCGAATCGCATGCGGTCGCGGTCAGCGCCAGCGCCGTGGCGAGGCCGACCGCGGCCAGCACGGGGGAGGTTCCGCGGCGGGCGCTCCGTTCCCGGCGGGCGGCGAAGAGCGGGCGTATGGGTCGCATGGTCTGAACTCCCCCTGCAATGAACCTGTGTGAAGAGACGGTGACCGCCGTGGAGGCCGGGACGTCGTAGATGATCATTCGATTCCACTGAACGGCACCACACACTATGCGCTCGCCGTGAGTGACTTCCGACGGAACGGCAACGGTTTCGCTACGGCGTTGATCATCGATGTCCTGTCTCCGGCGGGCTGGTCAGGTGTCAAGGACGGCCTCAAGGGCTCGCGTCGAGGACTCTCACCAAGGACCCGCGTCGAGGATCAGGGCAACGATCGCGGCAAGGATCGCGGCAAGGATCTTGCGCCCACCCGCTTCCGCAGGCCGTTCACATCGTTGGTACGCACGGGGGGAACTGCCGTCCGTGCTCATACGTTCGCCCCAGCCCCTCTGGACAGCGGGAGGAACTGACGTCGTGACCGTGACGGAGACTGCGGTGGTGCCGGTGGAGGGCGAACCGGAGGGCTGCGCGGCAGCGGAGGGGAAGCGCTCGGCGCGCGAGGCGACGCGCGATACCGGGGCGGTGTACGCGGCGCACGAGAGCATTCTGCGGCGCCAGTCGGCGCGCGAGTCCGCCGCGCGCACCTATGCGCGCGCCCTGCCGATCGTGCCCGTGCGGGCGCGTGGGCTCACCATCGAGGGTGCGGACGGCCGTCGTTACCTCGACTGCCTCTCCGGTGCGGGCACGCTGGCCCTCGGCCACAACCACCCGGTGGTCCTGGAGGCGATCCGGAAGGTCCTCGACTCGGGTGCGCCGCTGCACGTCCTGGACCTGGCCACCCCCGTCAAGGACGCCTTCACCACCGAGTTGTTCAGCACCCTGCCGCCCGGCCTCGCCGACCGAGCGCGCGTGCAGTTCTGCGGTCCGGCAGGGACGGACGCCGTGGAGGCGGCGCTCAAGCTGGTGCGCGCGGCGACCGGCCGGAGCGGCATTCTCGCCTTCACCGGCGCCTACCACGGGATGACCGCGGGGGCACTTGAGGCGTCCGGAGGCGCGACCGACGTCCGTGTGACCCGGCTGCCGTATCCGCAGGACTACCGCTGCCCCTTCGGGCTCGGCGGCGAGCGCGGCGCCGAAATCTCCGCCCGCTGGACCGAGTCCCTGCTCGACGACGCCAAGTCGGGCGTGCCACTGCCCGCCGGGATGATCCTCGAACCGGTCCAGGGGGAGGGCGGGGTCAACCCCGCGCCGGATGCCTGGATGCGCCGCATGCGACAGATCACCGAGAGCCGGTCGATCCCGCTGATCGCGGACGAAGTCCAGACCGGTGTGGGCCGCACCGGACGCTTCTGGGCGGTCGAGCACAGCGGCGTGGTCCCCGACGTGATGGTCCTCTCCAAGGCGATCGGCGGCAGCCTGCCGCTCGCGGTCGTGGTCTACCGCGACGACCTCGACGTCTGGCGACCCGGCGACCACGCGGGCACGTTCCGCGGCAACCAACTCGCCATGGCCGCGGGCACGGCGACCCTCGCGTACGTACGTGAGCACCGCCTCGCCGAGCGCGCGGCCGTGCTCGGCACCCGCATATTGGCCCAACTGCGCTCCCTGGCGGCTGAGTTGCCGTGCATCGGGGACGTGCGGGGCCGGGGGCTGATGATCGGCATCGAGCTGGTGAACCCCGAGGCCACACCCGAATCGGCGCCCCTGGACTCCCCGACCGCCGATCCCGGGGGCGTCGGGCCCCGCCCCGCCGCGCCCGCACTGGCCACCGCCGTCCAGCGGGAGTGTCTGCGGCGTGGCCTGATCGTGGAACTGGGCGGGCGCCAGGCGAGCGTCATCCGGCTGCTGCCGCCGCTGACCATCAGCGACGAGCAGACGAGCGCGGTCCTGGACCGGCTCGCGGACGCGGTGACCGCCGTGGCACGGGGCCCTGTCCGCCCCTGAGCCCGGCCCCGCTCGTCGACCGGCACCACAGCCGATCCGCCCCCCGGCCCCAGGCCCCGGCCCGAGACCAGCAGGAAGGCCGAAGTCCCTGCACCCGCCCTCACGCCCGCACCGCACGGCCCGTCGCCGCACGAGCCGGAGACCTCACGAGGAACGCCCTTGAACGCCACCCCCACCCCTGACGGCGGCTCCCGGACCCCGGAGCGGGAGGCCGGCAACACACTGGCCACCGCGCTCGCACCCGGGTCCCATGCTGTTCCCTCGCAGGGGGCAGCGTCACCCGAGGCCGAGGAGGTGCGCGGTGCCGTGGCCGACCTGCTGGAGCACCCCGATCCGCATACGGCGGCCCAAGCCGCGACCGTGGAGAACCTGCTTCGCTGCTGGGTCCGCGAGCACGACCTCGCCACTCCTGCCGACGGCACTCTGCGCATCCCGCTCCCCGCCTGCGGTACGGCCCTCCTCGCCCCGGTCCACTACTGGTCCCCGACCGGCTGGCACCGCTTCGGGCCGCCGCGTCTGGCCGGCGCACCGGAGTCGGCCCCGCCCGCGGACGCGGTGACCGTGGCGACACTGCTGGCCCGGGAGACGGGACCGACGTACCCCCCTGGCTTCTTCCCCAGCCACGTGGCCGATCTGGTAGCCGGCGTCGCCGACTCCGTGCGCCGCACCACGACCTTCGTCGCGGAGCGACGCGAGCGCCCCGCGGACGGGACGGACCTCTTCCTCTCCTCCGAACAGGCCCTGGTGCTCGGGCACCCGTTGCATCCGACGGCCAAGAGCCGCGATGGCCTCTCCGACGCCGAGGCCCGGCTCTACTCGCCCGAACTGCGCGGCTCCTTCCCGCTGCACTGGCTGGCGGTCTCGCCCTCGGCCGTCGCCGCCGACTCGGCGTGGACGGAACGCGGCCGGCCCGTGCCCGCCGAATGGTTGACCCAACGGCTCGCGGGCACTGAGCTCCCGCTGCCCGACGGCTACACCGCACTGCCGCTGCACCCCTGGCAGGCGCGCGAGATCCGGCACCGCCCCCAGTCCGCGGCCCTGCTGGATGCCGGGCTCCTCCGCGACCTCGGCCCGCACGGGGAACCCTGGCACCCCACATCCTCGGTGCGCACCGTGCACCGCTCGGGTGTCCCCGCGATGCTGAAGCTGTCGCTGGGCCTGCGCATCACCAACTCCCGCCGCGAGAACCTCCGCAAGGAACTCCACCGGGGTGTCGAGGTGCACCGACTGCTGCGCGGTGGCCTCGGCAAGCAGTGGCGGTCCGTACACCCCGGCTTCGACATCGTCCGCGACCCGGCGTGGCTCGGCGTCGACGACGGCGACGGCACCCCGGTGGCCGGGCTGGACGTGGTGATCCGCCACAACCCGTTCGGCCCGACGGACGACGCCTCCTGCATCGCCGGCCTCATCTCGCCCAGGCCCCGCGCCCTGCCGGCAGGGCAGCGGTACCCCCTCGTGCGCTCCCGGCTCGCCGAGACGGTGACCCGCCTCGCCGGGCGCACCGGCCGCTCGCGCGGCGCCGTCGCCACCGAGTGGTTCCTGCGCTACCTCGAACGGGTGGTGCGCCCCGTGCTCTGGCTGGACGGCGAGGCCGGCATCGCACTGGAGGCCCACCAGCAGAACACCGTGGTCCTGCTGGATCCGGAAGGCTGGCCCGTCGGCGGCCGCTACCGCGACAACCAGGGCTACTACTTCCGGGAGTCCCGCCGCGCCGAACTCGACGCCCGGCTGCCCGGCATCGGGGAGCGGAGCGACACGTTCGTCTCCGACGAGGTGACCGAGGAACGCTTCGCCTACTACCTCGGCATCAACAACGTGTTCGGCCTCATCGGCGCGTTCGGCTCCCAGCACCTCGCCGATGAACAGCTCTTGCTCGCGGCCTTCCGCCGATTCCTCGCCGACGCCGCCACCGGGGCCGCCCGGTTGCGCACGTCCCTGCCCGCCCGCCTGCTCGAGTCACCCGTCCTGCGCTGCAAGGCCAATCTGCTGACCCGGCTGCACGGCCTCGACGAACTCGTCGGCCCGGTGGACACCCAGTCCGTCTACGTCACCATCACCAACCCCCTTCACTCCTGAGGAACATGCCTCATCCCGTCTCCTGAGAGGAGCGTCGCCGTGCCCCCCACCGATGCGAGCACCGGCGTCGGCCGCGCCTCCGCCCCCGCCGCGGGGCCCGCCGCCGACACGGGCTCCGGATCCGCCGGCCGAGCCCGTCCCGGCCCGGGCTCCGGCTCGGACTGCGAGGACACCCTCGACCTACGGCTGCCTGACCAGTTCACGGCGCTCGGCGCGGAGGAAAGCGCGGCCCGGAGCAGGGCGGCGAGCCTCACCAAGGTCGCCGAACCGGCCGTGGTGACCGCCGCACCTGCGGCACCCTCCCCCGCCGCACCGGTCGCTCGTACCGACATCCCCCAGGACGACGACCTCCTCGACCACATCGCCGACTGGGGCGCGACCTCGACCGCCGCCGGGGTCTTCCACCTCGTTCCCGTCCACCTCGGCCGCGATCTGCCACTGATCGCCCGCTGGATGAACGACCCCGCGGTGGCGGTCTTCTGGGACCTGGCGGGAGACGCCTCGGTGACCGAGCTGCACCTGCGAGCCCAACTCGCCGACGACGGACGCAGCGTCCCCTGCCTCGGCGTGCTGGACGGCACCCCCATGAGCTACTGGGAGATCTACCGAGCGGACCTGGACCCGCTGGCCCGCCATTACCCCGCCCGGCCCCACGACACCGGGGTCCACCTCCTCATCGGCGGCGTCGCCGACCGCGGACGCGGCCTGGGCTCCACACTGCTGCGTGCCGTCGCCGACCTCGTCCTCGACCGGCGTCCCTCCTGCACACGTGTCGTCGCCGAACCCGACCTTCGCAACACCCCCTCCGTCGCCGCCTTCCTGAACGCCGGCTTCCGGTTCTCCGCCGAGGTCGACCTGCCCGACAAGCGGGCCGCCCTGATGGTCCGTGACCGCGCCCTGCGCCATCTGCTCCAGGGCCATCACTCTCTGTAACGGAGCTCGATCCCTCATCGGTTCCCAGCCGCCGTCATCCGTTTTTTCGTTCCAACCATCTCGTCGGCCCCCTGCCGCCCCCATCGCTCCCAGTCAAGGAATCTTGTGCCGCATCCGCCCCCCACGCCGGAATCCGTCCCGACCCTGCGTGCCACGCGTGAGCCCCCGGTGCGCTGCGGGCTTCAGCGCCCGTTTGTCAGTGACGGGCCGTAGGGTGGTCGCGCTATGACAAAGCCCTCACTCCCCGAACTCCTGCACGCAGCCGTCACAGCCGTCGGCGGCACGGAGCGCCCCGGCCAGGTGACCATGGCCCAAGCCGTCGCGGAGGCGATCGACGACGGTTCCCATCTGCTGGTCCAGGCCGGCACCGGTACCGGAAAGTCGCTGGGCTATCTGGTGCCCGCGCTCGCTCACGGGGAGCCAGTCGTAGTAGCGACCGCCACCCTGGCCCTGCAGCGTCAGCTGGTAGAGCGCGACCTGCCGCGCACGGTCGAGGCGCTCCACCCGCTGCTGCGCCGCCGGCCGGAGTTCGCGATGCTCAAGGGCCGGTCGAACTACCTGTGTCTGCACCGCCTGCACGAGGGCGTGCCGCAGGACGAGGAGGACGGCCTCTTCGACCAGTTCGAGGCCGCCGCGCCGACCAGCAAGCTGGGTCAGGACCTGCTGCGGCTGCGCGACTGGTCGCAGGAGACGGAGAGCGGCGACCGCGACGATCTGACCCCGGGCGTCTCGGACCGCGCCTGGGCCCAGGTGTCGGTGTCGTCCCGGGAGTGCCTGGGCGCCTCGAAGTGCGCGTACGGCGCCGAGTGCTTCGCCGAGATGGCCCGCGAGCGCGCCAAGCTCGCCGAAGTCGTCGTCACGAACCATGCGCTGCTCGCGATCGACGCCATCGAGGGCGCGCCGGTCCTTCCGCAGCACGAGGTGCTGATCGTCGACGAGGCCCACGAGCTGGTCTCCCGGGTGACGGGTGTCGCCACCGGCGAGCTCACTCCCGGCCAGGTCAACCGGGCCGTGCGCCGCGCCGCCAAGCTCGTCAACGAGAAGGCCGCCGACCAGCTCCAGACCGCCGCCGAGGGCTTCGAGCGCCTGATGGAGCTGGCTCTGCCCGGGCGCCTGGAAGAGATCCCGGAGGACCTCGGGTACGCACTCATGGCGTTGCGCGACGCTGCCCGTACGGTGATCTCCGCGCTCGGAACCACCCGTGACAAGTCTGTCCAGGACGAGGATGCCGTCCGCAAGCAGGCGCTGGCCTCCGTGGAGAGCGTGCACGACGTGGCGGAGCGGATCACCAACGGCTCCGAGTGGGACGTCGTCTGGTACGAGCGCCACGACCGCTTCGGCGCGTCCCTGCGTGTCGCCCCCATGTCCGTGTCGGGGCTCCTGAGGGAGAAGCTCTTCACGGACCGCTCGGTGATCCTGACGTCCGCCACGCTGAAGCTGGGCGGGGATTTCAACGGTGTCGGGGCGTCCCTCGGTCTCGCCCCCGAAGGCACGGAGGGAGACGACCTGCCCCAATGGAAGGGCGTCGACGTCGGCTCTCCCTTCGACTATCCGAAGCAGGGCATCCTGTATGTCGCGAAGCATCTGTCGCGGCCCGCGCGCGACGGCGACCGCGGGGACATGCTGGACGAGCTGACGGAGCTGATCCAGGCGGCCGGCGGCCGCACGCTGGGTCTGTTCTCGTCGATGCGGGCCGCCCAGCTCGCCGCAGAGGAGCTGCGGACCCGCATTCCCGAGTTCCCGATCCTCCTCCAGGGCGAGGAGACGCTCGGCGAGCTGATCAAGAACTTCACGGCCGACCCGACGACATGCCTGTTCGGCACGCTCTCGCTCTGGCAAGGGGTCGACGTCCCCGGCCCCAGCTGTCAGCTGGTCGTCATGGACAAGATCCCCTTCCCGCGCCCCGACGACCCGCTGATGAGCGCCCGTCAGAAGGCCGTCGAGGACGCCGGGGGCAACGGCTTCATGGCCGTCGCCGCCACGCACGCCGCACTGCTGATGGCGCAGGGCGCAGGCCGCCTGGTACGCGCGTCGGGGGACCGCGGCGTGGTGGCGGTACTGGATCAGCGGCTGGCCACGGCCCGCTATGGCGGCTATCTGAAGGCGTCACTTCCCGGCTTCTGGTACACAACGGACCGTAACCAGGTCCGCAGATCGCTGGCGGCGATCGACGCGGCGGCGAAGGCGCAGGACGCGTAACCGGGCGAGGCGCGGTTTTGCGCACGTCAGTGCGCTGTCCCACGGCCCGGCCGTGGGACAGCGCACTGACGTGGACTCCGAGCGGCCCCGGACAACATGGGCCCCGGAACCGGCGCAGGGGTCCCGGGGCCCGGATCAGGGGTGAGCGTCGCAGGGGCCGCCTGCCGCGATGGAGTCACACCCGCCGCAGCACCGCCACGACCTTGCCGAGGATCGTCGCCTCGTCACCGGGGATCGGCTGGTACGCGGAGTTGTGCGGCAGCAACCAGACGTGGCCGTCCTCGCGCTTGAAGCGCTTGACGGTGGCCTCGCCGTCGAGCATCGCGGCCACGATGTCGCCGTTCTCGGCGACGGGCTGGCGGCGGACCGTGACCCAGTCTCCGTCGCAGATCGCCGCCTCGATCATGGAGTCGCCGACGACCTTCAGGACGAAGAGCTCACCGTCGCCGACGAGCTGCCGGGGGAGCGGGAACACGTCCTCGACCGACTCCTCGGCGAGGATGGGGCCACCGGCGGCGATGCGGCCGACGAGCGGGACGTACGACGCGGCGGGCTTGCCCGCGGTGTCCGTGGGCTGCACGGAGGCCGACTGGTCCGAGCCGCGCACTTCGTACGCACGCGGGCGGTGCGGGTCGCGACGCAGGAAGCCCTTGCGCTCCAGCGCCATCAGCTGGTGTGCCACCGAGGAGGTGCTGGAGAGGCCCACGGCCTGACCGATCTCCCGCATCGACGGCGGGTAGCCGCGCCGCTGCACGGAGTCTCGGATGACCTCGATCACCCTGCGCTGCCGGTCGGTCAGCCCGGAGCTGTCCGCCCGGATGCCTGGAGGTCGGCCGGGCAGGGACCTCTTTGGTCCCTCATGGTTCGTGGCTTCGTTCATGGCATGCACCGGCTCGAGTCGGCCCTGGGAGCGGTCCTGGGCAGTGATGGTGGCACTGTCTGCGGTGGTGGTCACGTCGGCCCCTCTCGATGGTCTCCCGTGCAGCACAACGGTAGTTGCTTTCGAAAGGTTGCGCCAAACACACGTTCGAGTGAAAAACCGCAAATTTACCTGACGTGATCAGGTGCCCGGGTGTATGGCTGCCGTCGCCCCCGACGGACGAAAGGGCCCATTGCTGTACGGTTCACCGCCGGGGCGATGGCCTTGTGGGCCGCCGCGGTCGGCGCCCAGTCTGCCATCCGACGCCTCGCGGGCCGGGTACCGGCCCCTCTTCTTCATGTGGTGTCCACCGTATCCGCGCATGGCCCGCTCCGGTATGGCCGTGCGGCACATGCCAATCCGCCCGTCGTGGGCGTGTCGCGGCCGAATGTACGAGCCAATCGCTACATGTAGTGGTTGGATTTCGGCAGCAGCCCAGAAGTTGTGGTCCCCCCGGTCTTCACGGTCCAGGAGATCGCCTATGCTTGGGGCTGCTTCGAGGGGCCTGTGAGGCCCAGCGAGGTCTATGAGTCGTGCTGAAAAGGAGGGTTGGAGCCATGTACTGCCCCTTCTGCAGGCACCCCGACAGCCGCGTCGTCGACAGTCGTACGACCGACGACGGCACGTCCATCCGCAGGCGCCGCCAGTGCCCCGGCTGCTCCCGTCGTTTCACGACGGTGGAGACGTGCTCGCTCATGGTGGTCAAGCGGTCCGGAGTCACGGAGCCCTTCAGTCGCACCAAGGTCATCAACGGCGTGCGCAAGGCATGCCAGGGGCGGCCTGTCACCGAGGATGCACTCGCCCAGCTCGGCCAGCGGGTCGAGGAGGCGGTGCGGGCCACCGGGAGTGCCGAGCTGACCACCCACGACGTGGGTCTGGCCATACTCGGCCCCTTGCAGGAGCTCGACCTCGTCGCCTATCTGCGGTTCGCGTCCGTGTACCGGGCGTTCGACTCGTTGGAGGACTTCGAGGCCGCCATCGCGGAACTCAGGGAACAGCAGCGCGGGCGCCCCGCCGTGGACGACGACGACCACGAGAACGCTGTCGCGGAGCACCAGGGAACGGACCGCGGGTCCGGAGGGACGGCCGACGTCCCCGTGCCCGCGACCACCGCCGCCGACTGACGGGAGGGCCGGCCCGCACCGGCCCCGTCGGCGGCGCACACAGACCCGTCACGCGCGCTCCCGCGCGACGCGCGTGACAAGCAGACACAACACCGTGCCATGGGAAGAAAAGGGCACTTCAGGGCGTTATCGCCCGTACAGGGAGGCGGCATGACAGAGACGGCGAGCGGTCCGGCACGAGGTTCCCGAGCGAAGGGCGCCAAGGCCACCAGGGGACTGCGCATCGAGCGCATCCACACGACCCCCGGCGTGCACCCGTACGACGAGGTCGAGTGGGCGCGCCGTGACGTCGTCATGACCAACTGGCGCGACGGCTCGGTCAACTTCGAGCAGCGTGGCGTCGAGTTCCCCGAGTTCTGGTCGGTGAACGCGGTCAACATCGTCACCAGCAAGTACTTCCGCGGTGCCGTCGGCACCCCGCAGCGCGAGACCAGCCTCAAGCAGCTGATCGACCGCATCGTGAAGACGTACCGGAAGGCCGGTGAGGACTACAAGTACTTCACCTCGCCCGCCGACGCGGAGATCTTCGAGCACGAACTGGCGTACGCCCTCCTGCACCAGATCTTCAGCTTCAACAGCCCCGTCTGGTTCAACGTCGGCACCCCGCAGCCCCAGCAGGTCTCCGCCTGCTTCATCCTGTCTGTCGACGACTCCATGGAGTCGATCCTCGACTGGTACAAGGAAGAGGGCATGATCTTCAAGGGCGGCTCCGGCGCCGGCCTGAACCTCTCCCGCATCCGCTCCTCCAAGGAGCTGCTCTCCTCGGGCGGCAACGCCTCAGGTCCGGTCTCCTTCATGCGCGGCGCCGACGCCTCCGCGGGAACGATCAAGTCGGGCGGTGCCACTCGCCGCGCCGCCAAGATGGTCATCCTGGACGTCGACCACCCGGACGTCGAGGACTTCATCGAGACCAAGGTCAAGGAGGAGGAGAAGATCCGCGCCCTGCGCGACGCGGGCTTCGACATGGACCTCGGCGGTGAGGACATCACCTCCGTCCAGTACCAGAACGCCAACAACTCGGTCCGCGTCAACGACACCTTCATGAAGGCCGTCGAGAACGGCGGGAAGTTCGGTCTGCGTGCCCGCATGACCGGCGAGGTCATCGAGGAGGTGGACGCCAAGGCGCTCTTCCGCAAGATGGCCGAGGCCGCCTGGGCCTGCGCCGACCCCGGCATCCAGTACGACGACACGATCAACCACTGGCACACGTGCCCGGAGTCCGGCCGTATCAACGGCTCGAACCCGTGCAGTGAGTACATGCACCTGGACAACACGTCCTGCAACCTCGCCTCGCTGAACCTGATGAAGTTCCTGAAGGACGACGGCAAGGGCAGCCAGTCCTTCGACGTCGAGCGCTTCTCGCAGGTCGTCGAGCTGGTCATCACCGCGATGGACATCTCGATCTGCTTCGCGGACTTCCCGACCCAGAAGATCGGCGAGAACACCCGCGCCTTCCGCCAGCTCGGCATCGGCTACGCCAACCTCGGTGCCCTGCTCATGGCGACCGGTCACGCCTACGACTCCGACGGCGGCCGCGCCCTGGCCGGTGCCATCACCTCCCTGATGACCGGCACGGCGTACAAGCGCTCCGCCGAGCTGGCCGCGGTCGTCGGCCCGTACGACGGCTACGCCCGCAACGAGCAGCCCCACCTGCGTGTCATGAAGCAGCACTCCGACGCCAACGCGAAGGCCGTCCGCATGGACGACCTCGACACCCCGGTGTGGGCCGCCGCCACGGAGGCATGGCAGGACGTGCTCCGCCTCGGCGAGAAGAACGGCTTCCGCAACTCCCAGGCGTCCGTCCTCGCCCCGACCGGCACCATCGGTCTGGCGATGTCCTGCGACACCACCGGTGTGGAGCCGGACCTGGCGCTGGTCAAGTTCAAGAAGCTGGTCGGCGGCGGCTCGATGCAGATCGTCAACGGCACCGTGCCGCAGGCGCTGCGCCGCCTCGGCTACCAGGAGGAGCAGATCGAGGCGATCGTCGCCCACATCGCCGAGCACGGCAATGTGATCGACGCGCCGGGCCTCAAGCACGAGCACTACGAGGTCTTCGACTGCGCCATGGGCGAGCGCGCCATCTCCCCGATGGGCCACGTCCGGATGATGGCCGCGATCCAGCCGTGGATCTCCGGCGCCATCTCCAAGACGGTCAACATGCCGGAGTCGGCGACCGTCGAGGAGGTCGAGGAGATCTACTTCGAGGCCTGGAAGCTGGGCATCAAGGCGCTCGCGATCTACCGCGACAACTGCAAGGTCGGCCAGCCGCTCTCCGCGAAGAAGAAGGAGGACGAGAAGGCCGAGGTGACCGCAAAGGCCGAGGCGACGATCCGCGAGACCGTCGAGAAGGTCGTCGAGTACCGCCCGGTCCGCAAGCGCCTCCCGAAGGGTCGTCCCGGCATCACCACCTCCTTCACCGTCGGCGGCGCCGAAGGCTACATGACTGCCAACTCCTACCCGGACGACGGTCTCGGTGAGGTCTTCCTGAAGATGTCCAAGCAGGGCTCGACCCTCGCGGGCATGATGGACGCCTTCTCCATCGCGGTCTCGGTGGGTCTGCAGTACGGCGTGCCGCTGGAGACGTACGTCTCGAAGTTCACCAACATGCGCTTCGAGCCTGCCGGTATGACGGACGACCCGGACGTGCGGATGGCGCAGTCGATCGTCGACTACATCTTCCGCCGCCTGGCGCTGGACTTCCTGCCCTTCGAGACGCGCTCCGCGCTCGGCATCCACTCGGCCGAGGAGCGTCAGCGCCATCTGGAGACCGGCTCCTACGAGCCGACCGAGGACGAGGTCGACGTCGAGGGCCTGGCCCAGTCGGCTCCGCGCGCCCAGGAGTTGAAGGCGGTCGCCACCCCACGGACCGAGACGGCGGCGGCCAAGCCGGCCCCGAAGCAGGCGCACACCAGCGCGGAGCTGGTGGAGATGCAGCTGGGCATCCAGGCGGACGCACCGCTGTGCTTCTCCTGCGGCACGAAGATGCAGCGGGCGGGCTCCTGCTACATCTGCGAGGGCTGCGGCTCGACGAGCGGCTGCAGCTGACCCGATCCACTGAAGGGCGGCGCGACCGACGGTCGCGCCGCCCTTCGGCGTCGACGGCCCCTTCTGGGGACGCACTCAGGCGTCGCGTGGGCTGCCCATCACGCGGGCGAAGCTCACCAGATCCGTGTCGTAGCCGTGCACACCCGGGTGGAACGTCCACTCACCGGAGCCATCGCGCACGAACTCGGCCACCGTCGCCGCCGTCGCGCCGAGCACGTCCCCGAAGCCGTCCTCGGCGAGGACGGTGTAGCCCTCGCGCAGTCGCAGCGCCGGATTCAGGACGCCGACGAACGTCTTGCGGCCGGTGCGCTGCTGGATGACGACGCCGGCGACCACGCGTGCGTACCGCCCGTCGAGACGGTCGAGCTCCAGCGTCATGACCTCGTCCCAGCCGAAGCCCTTGCCGTCGAGGCTGTCGCGGTTGAGGTAGATCGTGCCGTCGGGAGAGCGGCTGTCGAAGTGCACGACATAGGCGGGGCCCCCGTACGGGTCCGACGCCAGGTAGGCCGCGGCGACGATGTCGAGATCGGTGGGTGGCTGCCCGGACGGACTCGGGTCCCATTTCACCGCCAACTCGACCTTGTGGATGCCCTTGTTGAGACCGCTCATCACTCATCCCCTCCCCGTTGTCATGCCCCTCGCATGAACTCCTGTGCAGTGAGGGCCAGTTGTCCATTGTGCCCTGTGTGCAGGGGCGCTCGCCCGGGTGCACTCCGCCGGAGCGTGACCGACGCCACGCACCGTGGCCTTACGATGGCGCGGTGCTGGTCAAGTGGATTCGCTGCACCGTGGTGGACCGCCGCGGTTTCGAGCGGGGGCAGCGGAAATGGGCGGGGCTTCCGGGGGAGCCGGGCTTCCGGGGGCAGGGCGGGGGCTGGAGCCGGGGGAGGCCCGGTGTGGCGCACATCTTCGCGTTCTGGGAGAGCCGCGCCTTCTACGACTCGTTCATGGCGCGCTCGCATGACCGGCTGGCCGCGTCGCAGTCGGGCACGTTCAAGGACCAGCAGGTCAGGCTCTTCGACTACCGCTTCGACGTGAAGACCGGCTTCGAGCCTCGCTTCACGGACGCCGACCTGCTGCGGGTCGCGCACTGCCGGGTGCACGAGGAGCGGGCCGAGCACTTCGCGCTGATGCAGGAGAAGGTCTGGAATCCGGCGATGGCGGGCTCGCCGGGCATGATCCGCGGACTGTTCGGCGAGGCGCCGGGCCATGAGTTCCTGATCCTGTCGATGTGGCAGTCGGCCGCCGAGCACGGCAAGTACCGCGAGGAGCGCGTGGAACGTCTCGCGCTGAGGGCGCAGACGGAGGCGGACGTCGCGGCGCTCACGGGCGACATCGTGGAGCTGGAGCCTTCGTGGACCGTGTGACTCGGTGGTGCCGAAGGAAGATGGGGAGCCGCACGCGGGCGGGCGACTCAGTGAGTTTGAGAACCGGACCGAGCGAATGAACCCGGGTCGAATGTGACCTGTGCCGTATGGAGGCCCCTCGGGTGCCCGTTCGGTCGTCACTCGATCTAGGGTTTTGGCATGGCACGACCACGGCGCATCGTCCTTGTCCGGCACGGCGAGTCGGTGGGCAATGCCGATGACTCCGTGTATGAACGCGAGCCCGACCACGCGCTGCCGCTCACCGAGAGGGGGTGGCAGCAGGCGGAGGAGACGGGCAAACAGCTGCGGGAGCTCTTCGGCAGGGAGCCCGTCAGCGTGTACGTCTCCCCGTACCGCCGCACCCACGAGACGCTCCGGGCCTTCCACCTGGATCCCGAGCGCGTCCGGGTCCGCGAGGAGCCCCGGCTGCGCGAGCAGGATTGGGGCAACTGGCAGGACCGTGACGACGTGCGGCTCCAGAAGGCGTACCGGGACGCCTACGGCCACTTCTTCTACCGCTTCGCCCAGGGTGAGTCCGGCGCCGACGTCTACGACCGGGTCGGCGGCTTCCTGGAGAGCCTGTACCGCAGCTTCGAGGCGCCCGACCACCCGCCCAACGTGCTTCTGGTGACCCATGGCCTCGCCATGCGGCTGTTCTGCATGCGCTGGTTCCACTGGACGGTCGCGGAATTCGAATCGCTCTCGAACCCGGGGAACGGCGAGACACGCATGCTCCTCCTCGGGGAGGACGGCAAGTACCGGCTTGATCGCCCGTTCGAGCGCTGGCGTGATCCGCAGCCCTACTGGATCACCGGATAGAGTGGCAGAGCGATGACCGCTGACTCCTCTCTCCACGGGCGCCTGGAACGCGCCCTGGCCAGCCTGCGCGGACTGGCGGTGGGGGACGCGTTGGGCTCACAGTTCTTCGTCCCCGCGAACTATCCGCTGCTCAAGCGCCGCGAGCTGCCGCCGGGCACCTGGCAATGGACGGACGACACGGAGATGGCTTGCTCCGTCGTGTCGGTGCTGGCCGTACACCACCGCATCGACCAGGACGCGCTGGCCCGCTCCTTCGCCGAGCACCACGACTTCGACCGCGGCTACGGCCCCGCTGTGAACCGTCTCCTCAGGCTCATCCGGGAGGGCGGAGACTGGCGCGAGCTGGCCGCGGCACTGTTCGACGGGCGGGGGTCGTGGGGCAACGGCGCGGCGATGCGGATCGCGCCCCTGGGCGCCTGGTACGCCGACGACCCCGAGCAGGCCACGCACCAGGCGGAGATCTCCGCATACCCCACGCATCAGCATCGCGAGGCCGTGGTCGGGGCCATGGCCGTCGCCGCGGCGGCCGCCCTCGCCGCCGATCCGGCGGGACCGCCGCCCCCCGAGACCCTCCTCGACGGTGTCGTCGCACTCATCCCGAAGAGCGCCGTCGGAGCGGGGCTGCGACGGGCGAGGGACATGCTGGACTACGGCGACGCCACGACCGTCGCGGCCGTGCTCGGCTGCGGGCGGAGGACGACGGCGCACGACACCGTGCCGTTCGCGCTCTGGTCGGCCGCGCGCTCCCTCGGCGACTACGAACAGGCCTTCTGGACGACCGCGCGGGTGGGCGGGGACATGGACACGACCTGCGCCATCGTCGGCGGCGTGCTCGCCTCCGGAAAGGCCGGGTCGCCCCCGGGGGAGTGGCTGCACCGCACGGAGCGGCTCCCGGACTGGGCACCCGTCGGCATAGACGCTCGGTAGGGGCCCGGGCGTTGTGCCTCGGTCGGCTTGCGTCCGGTCGGCTGGAGGGGGTGGCGCGGTGTCCGGGCGTCGCATCCGGGCCGAGTTTTGGGGAGAGGCGGCGGTGTGGGGGCTTCGTGCCTCGTTCCGATTGGTGAGGGTGATGGCCGTGTACGGCGTGGTGCCCGGTCCGGTTCGAAGGGGTGGCGCGGTGTCCGGGCGTCGCATCCGGGCCGAGTTTTGGGGAGAGGCGGCCGTGTGGGGGCTTCGTGCCTCGTTCCGACCTGTCAGAGTGGCTCCGTGTCCAGGCGGAATGCTGCGTTGCGCTGCGCGTCCGGGACGGCCCGCGTCCGGGTGGCGTACCTCGTTCCGACTCGTGACGGAGGCGGTCCGTGTTCGGTGGAGGCGGTCCGCGTTCGGGTGGGGTGCCGCGGTTCGGTTCGTGATGGAGGCGGTCCGTGTTCGGGTGGGGTGCCGCGTTGCGGTGCGTGTCTGGGGCGGCCCCAGTTCGGATGGCATACCTCGTTCCGGCTCGTGAGGGTGCCGGCCGTGTCCCGTCGGCGTGCCCAGCACCGGCTCGCGACGAAGGCGGTCGCGCCCCTGCCTCACGCCGCGGACGGCCGGAGCGGCGCCCTCGCCGTCGTTCCCCAGGGCGCCGTCCGGCCGTCGTGGGCTCCTGTCCGCGGACCGCGGACCGCGGACAGGAACGGATGGCCCCCTCAGGCCCCGGCAGGTCCCGCCGCGCCGGACAGGGCCTCCAGGTCGCTCTTGCGCACGCGGATGACCACCGCTGCCGTGACCAGGGCCAGTACCGCCATCGCGGCGGCCGGGATGAACCCCGTCGAGATGCCGTGGGCGAGCACCTCGTGTCCCCAAGGAGTCGGCAACTGGTGCGTCCTGGCGAATTCCGCCTTCTGCTCGGCCGAACCGTTCGCCAGGAAATTCGGTATCTGCTTCTCCGCCTCGTTCTTGCTGGCCGTGCTGAAGACCGTGGTCAGGATGGACAGTCCGAGCGATCCGCCCACCTGCTGCGTGGCGTTGAGCAGCCCGGAGGCCGCACCGGCCTCGTGCTGGGCGACGCCCGAGACAGCGGTCAGCGTCAGCGTGACGAAGTTGAGGCCCATGCCGAAGCCGAACAGCAGCATCGGGCCGAGCACTCCGGAGACGTACGAGCTGTCCGGGCTGATGAACGTCTGCCAGCCGAGCCCGATCGAGACGAGCGCCGCGCCGACCAGCATGAACGGCTTCGGGCCGAGCACCGGCAGGAATCGCTGCGACAGGCCCGCGCCGATCACGATCGCCACCGTCACCGGGAGGAAGGCCACACCGGCCGAGATGGGCGAGTAACCCAACACGTTCTGGACGAACAGCACAATGTAGAAGAAGATGCCGAACATCGCCGCGGCCAGGCTCAGCATGATCACGTACGTGCCCGAGCGGTTGCGGTCGGCGAACATCCTCAGCGGGGTGATCGGCTCCTTCGCCCTCACCTCGATGAGGGCGAAGGCCAGCAGCAGCACCAGGGCGGCACCGAAGGAGCCGATCGTGAGGCTGTCCCGCCAGCCCACCTCGGAGGCGCGTATGAAGCCGTACACCAGGGACGCCATGCCGGCGGTCGAGGTGAGCGCACCCGCGATGTCGAAGCGTCCGGGGTGGCGTTCGGACTCGTTGATGTACATCGGCGTGAGCACGGCGATCAGCACGCCGATGGGCACGTTGACGAAGAGGACCCAGCGCCAGTCGAGCCACTCCGTGAGCATGCCGCCGGCCAGCAGACCGATCGCGCCGCCGCCGGCCGAGACCGCGGCGAAGACGGCGAACGCCCGGTTCCGCTCCGGGCCTTCGGGGAAGGTGGTGGTGATGAGAGCCAGCGAGGTGGGCGACGCGATGGCGCCACCCATGCCCTGCAGGGCTCGCGCGGCCAGCAACTGCCAGGGTTCCTGGGCGAGTCCGCCGAGCAGGGAGGCGAAGGTGAACAGCAGGATGCCCGTCATGAAGACCCGGCGCCGGCCGAGGATGTCACCGGCCCGGCCCCCGAGCAGCAGCAGGCCACCGAAGGTGAGGGTGTACGCGCTGACCACCCATGTCAGGTCGGTCGTGCTGAACTTCAGTGCGTCTTGAATGTGCGGGAGCGCGATGTTCACAATCGTCGCGTCGAGTACCACCATGAGTTGGCAGGCCGCGATGACGGTGAGCGCGATGCCGGGGCGCCCTGTCCGGCGGGCGGCTTTCGGCTTCTGGTCCTGGATCAATGGAGAGGTTGTCACTATGGGTCCCCCATAAGTGCGTTAGTGAACGATCGCGTTCACTGTCGCGTCAAACGGTAATGAGTCCCCGTCAGTGAACGCAAGCGTTCACTGAGTTCCTTGCCCTGAGGCGCCGCGAAACCCGCTCGCCCCCTTTCCCCGGAACCCCCGCTTCCCCATGCTCAACGGAGATACACAGATGGGTACTTCGTCCTGGACGGCCGCTTCCGCTCAGCCGGCCTCGCTTCGCCGACGTGGTGCTGTGCTGGAACGCGCGATCCTCGACGCCGCTCTGGAGCAGCTCAGTACGGTCGGCTGGAACGGCCTCACGATGGAGGGCGTCGCCGCCGGTGCCCAGACCGGCAAGGCCGCGGTCTACCGCCGGTGGCCGTCCAAGGAGGACCTCGTCGCGGACGCGCTCCAGGCCGGACTGCCGCGCTTCGACGAGGCGCCCGACCATGGGAGCGTGCGCGAGGACCTCCTCGCGCTGTGCCGTCAGACGCGCGACGCCATGTACTCGCGCCCCGGGTTCGCGCTCCGCTCCGTCATTCACGAATGCGACACTCTGCAGGCCGAACGTTTCCACGGCGTGATCTACGAGGGCGTCGTGGAACCAGCCATCAAGCTGTTGCGTGAGGTCGTCACCCGTGGCATCGACCGGGGAGAGGTCCGGCCCGACGCCGCCAACGGCTATGTCTTCGATGCCATTCCGGCGATGATGATGTACCGCGCGAAGATGTGCGGAAGCGAATGGAGCTACCGCGACATCGAGGAGATGGTCGACCAGCTGATGATCCCGCTGCTACGGCCCCGACAGGGCTGATCCGGGTCGTCGAGGGCCGTGCAGGCGGGGCTGTGGCGAACCTGCTGGCGTGCTCCCGAACGGGACGTCGACCGGTGTGCCGTTGCCCAGGGAAACCGGGGTGTCGCACAGGGATCCCGGCGGCGTAGGCTAAGGGCGCTATGCCGTACGAACCACCTACTCACACCGTCGAGCGCTCCCTCCGCGCAACGACCGGAGCGAAGGTCATCGCCGGTGTCGACGAGGTGGGGCGCGGCGCGTGGGCTGGTCCCGTCACCGTCTGCGCGGCGGTCACCGGTCTGCGTCGACCGCCCGTGGGCCTCACCGACTCCAAGCTGCTCACCGTCAAGCGGCGCACCGAACTCGCTGGGCTGTTGGAGACGTGGGTGTCGGCGTATGCCCTCGGTCATGCTTCCCCCGAGGAGATCGACGACCTCGGAATGACGGCCGCGCTCCGGCTCGCGGCGGTACGCGCGCTGGAGGCGCTGCCTGTCCGCCCCGACGCGATCATCCTCGACGGAAAGCACGACTATCTCGGGGCGCCCTGGAAGGTCCGTACGGTGATCAAGGGTGACCAGTCGTGCGTGGTGGTCGCGGCGGCCTCGGTGATCGCCAAGGTTCACCGCGACAAAATGATGGCCGAACTGGGTATCGACCATGCAGACTTCGGTTTTGCGGCCAACGCCGGGTATCCGTCACCGGTGCACAAGGCCGCGCTGGAGGAGCGGGGCCCCACCCCGTACCACCGCTTGTCGTGGGCGTATCTTGATGCGCTGCCCCAGTGGCGGCACCTCAAGAAGGTCCGCAGCTGGGCGGACGGAGACGTGTCGGTAATCGAGGGCCAGCTCGGCTTCGACTTCTGACCGGTTCCGATCGCACTCATGTGCCACCCGCCGACGCCAGCCGCACCGGCGTTTGATAGATATCAGCTCATGCCTCTCATTCCCGAGGAGCCTCAGATTCACGAGAGTGCCCAGGGTCCCCGCGCCATTCCGGCCGGCGGCCGCACCGCGCCGACCCCCCGTCCTGTACCAGGCCCCCGCCCCGCGGCCCCCGCGCGTCCGGGTCGTCCGGGCCCCGTCCGGCCCATGCCGGCCCAGCGCACCTCGCGCGAGCCGGCCCAGCCCGGGCCGTCCGCTCCCTCCGCCACCCCGCAGATCCAACTGATCCCGGCCTCGGCCGAGGGTGCCCTCGACGCCGCCGAGGAAGCCGTCGACCTGCTGCTGGAATCCGGCCGTGCCCCCGGCGAGGTGCTGGTGATCACCACCGGCGACCTGCACCCGTGGGCCGCGCACGAACTGTCCTTCGGCGAGGCCGCTTACTGGGCGCAGCACGACGCCGGTGACGACGTCTTCTACGCCGACGCCTCCGTCGCCTCCCGTGCCGCTACCCGTCCGGTGGTCGTGGTCGCCGTCAACGGCGGCGCGGACGCCTCCGTCGCCGCCGCGCTTCCGCTGGCGCTCGGCAGGGCCGGTGCCCTGCTGATCGTCTGCGGCGACCCCAAGCAGATCAACTCGGTGCTGGGTGCGGGCGTCTGAGCGGTCCGGATCCGTCCGGTCCGCTCGCGTCCCGCCCGTCCGCGCCGGAGACCCGGAGGCGGGCCGCCGGTTCGGGCTTCGGGTGGGTGGCCGGTGAGGGTGCCGCGTCGGCGGCACCTGTACGGCGGTCCCTTTGACATGCGCTTCCGCCCGGGCACCCGCGGTGTGCGGGCGTGCGGGGAGGCCGCACCTCTGGTCGCCGCCGGGCCGGCGGCCTGCCTCCGTGGCGTCTTCGCGTGAGGTCGGTGCGATGGTGCCTCAGGGTGTGGCGATGACCTCAGGCGTACCTGCCCGGCATCCCCCGTCCGTGCTGCCGCCCCCTTCCGGCGCGCCGTGTCCTGCGTGGTCCTACGCTGCCGGATCGCGGCCCGAGGCTCGCGACGGCGCCGCGTCGCTCAGCGGGCGGCGGCCCTGCGCAGTACCTCCGAGGCGACGCCCCCGGTGCGCGGCAACGGGGGCGGTACGCCCGTCAGGCCGAGCGCCTCCGGCGGCGACTCCGCGTTGGGACTGCGTCCGCCGCGGCCCTCCCCAAGGACCTGCCAGCCGTCACGCGTCAGTGTGATGTACGCCCCGCAGCGCAGCCCGTGCAGCGTGCACGCGTCGCGCAGGCCCCACATCCACGCCCCGTCCTCCTCCGTCCAACGTGCGTCCCCCTCACGGCAGTAAAGCAGCACGGCCGTCCGCACCGGTGTGCGGCGCCGCAGGTCGTGGGGGATGACCCGGCGCAGTTGGGCGAGCAGCGCGTTGCGGAACATCCAGCCGTCCGCCGGGGCGGAACGCCGGGTGAAGGAAGCACTCGCCCGCAGTCGTTCGTCCGGATCCAGGACGGCCACCACAGCCGTGGAGGGCCGTGGCCGGTGCCGGGAGTGCAGCCCGCTGACGACTTCGCGGGGGTTGCGCAGCAGCGGAATCCCGGCTGCTGCCCACTCCGCGGGCTCGAGCATCCGGGCCAGAGGATTGGCGGAAGCGGCGGACGGTTCGGCGGAGGCCGACATGGACGCCGCCGGGAACGGAGCGAATCCGAAGGTCACGATCCTCCCTTCGGCTACGCGCCCACACTGCGGGCGAGGTCGGACTTGGGGAGCGCACACCGCAGCAGAGCCCTACCAGAGCACGGACGAGCCGTGCGGGGAGCGGACGCCAATTCTTCCCGTCGAACTGGAATGCGGCAACGAGCAATTGGGCCCACCGACCGGTTTCCGGTGATGTGTGGCCTATATCCCCTGCTACATCTCTGCCCGGTGTGTTCCCGGAGAAGGGACGGGTCACGCCTGCACGGCGAGGACCAGCGGCAACACCCCCTCCGCTCCAGCCTGTCGGAGCATGCGCGCAGCTACCGCCAATGTCCAGCCCGTCTCCGTCATGTCGTCCACGAGCAGCACGGGGCCACGCGCCTCCTGGAGAGCCGCGGCCAGCGCGGGCGGCACGGTCAGCGCCCCGTCAAGCGCCTTCAGCCGCTGCGCGCTGTTGCTGCGGGGCACCCGGGGGACGTCGCCGGCGTACTCCACGGAGCCCAGCAGCGGCAGCCGCCCCATCTCGGCGATGCGCGCCCCTAGGGTGTGGATCAGCTGCGGTCGCGTACGCGAGGCCATGGTGACGACGCCGACAGGGCGCGGCTGTGCGTCGGGACCTCCCGAGGCCCAGCCGCCGGGCCCCTTCGCCCAGTCGGCCAGCACGCCGATCACGGCCCGCGCGACGTCGTCCGGCACGGGCCCGTCCGAAGCCGGAGGTGCCAGCATCGGCCGCAGCCGGTTGCCCCAGCCGATGTCCGAAAGCCGCCCCAGGGCCCGTCCCGGTGCCGTCTGCTCCCCGGCGGGGATGCGCCCCTTGAGATCCACACCGACCGCGGGCAGGCCCGTCGGCCACATCTTCCGAGGCTCGACCTCGACGCCCGCGCGGCCGAGCTCACCGCGTGCGGCGTCCAGCGCGGTCGGCGAGACGGAGTCGGGAAACCGCGCTCCGGCGCAGTTGTCGCAGCGTCCGCAGGGTGCGGCGCCCTCGTCGTCCAGCTGCCGCCGCAGGAACTCCATCCGGCAGCCCGTAGCCGACACATAGTCGCGCATCGCCTGCTGCTCGGCCTCGCGCTGCTTGGCCACCCAGGCATAACGCTCGGTGTCGTACGTCCAGGGCAGGCCCGTCGCGATCCAGCCGCCCTGCACACGGCGCACCGCACCATCCACGTCGAGGACCTTGAGCATCGTCTCCAGCCGGGACCGGCGAAGGTCCACCAGTGGCTCGAGGGCGGGCAGCGACAGGGGCCGGTCCGCCCGCGCCAGTGCGTCGAGAGTGCGCCACACCTGCTCCTCCGGCGGAAACGCCATCGAGGCGAAGTACTCCCAGATCGCCTGGTCCTCCTTACCCGGCAGCAGCAGTACCTCGGCGTGCTCCACACCGCGGCCGGCGCGCCCCACCTGCTGGTAGTACGCGATAGGTGACGAGGGCGAGCCGAGGTGCACCACGAAGCCGAGGTCCGGCTTGTCGAAGCCCATCCCGAGGGCGGATGTGGCGACCAGCGCCTTGACCCGGTTCGCCAGCAGATCCTCCTCGGCCTGCTGCCGGTCGGCGTTCTCCGTCTTTCCGGTGTACGAGGCCACGGTGTGCCCGCACTGGCGCAGGAACGCGGTGACCTCCTCGGCCCCCGCCACTGTGAGCGTGTAGATGATCCCGGACCCCGGCAGCTTCCCGAGGTGGTCGGCGAGCCAGGCCATGCGGTGGGCGGAGTCCGGGAGCCGCAGCACGCCGAGGCTCAGGCTCTCCCGGTCCAGAGGGCCACGCAGGACCAGCGCGTCCGTACCGGCTCCGGTGCCGAGCTGCTCCGCGACATCGGCTGTCACCCGCGCATTGGCCGTCGCCGTCGTCGCCAGCACCGGTACGCCGGGCGGGAGATCCGCGAGCATCGTGCGCAGCCGGCGGTAGTCGGGGCGGAAGTCGTGACCCCAGTCGGAGATGCAGTGCGCCTCGTCCACCACCAGCAGGCCGGTCGCGGCCGCCAGCTGAGGAAGCACCCGGTCCCGGAAGTCGGGGTTGTTGAGCCGCTCCGGACTCACGAGCAGGACATCCACCCTGCCCGCGGCCACTTCGGCCTGGATGGTCTCCCACTCCTCCGTGTTGGACGAGTTGATCGTCCGGGCGTGGATTCCCGCACGCGCCGCGGCCTCGACCTGGTTGCGCATGAGGGCGAGGAGGGGCGAGACGATGACCGTGGGGCCCGCGCCGCGCTCGCGCAGCAGCGCGGTCGCGACGAAATACACCGCGGACTTGCCCCAGCCGGTGCGCTGCACGACCAGGGCTCTGCGCCCGTTGGCCACTAGGGCCTCGATGGCACGCCACTGATCCTCCCGCAGCCGGGCCTGGCCGGCTGGCGCGCCGACGAGCCGGGCGAGCACGGTGTCGGCTGCGGCCCGCAGAGCGCCCTCGACCGTGGCGGAGGTGCTCGGGTCCCGAGGCGCGGCGCGCGGGTCGTCCGCCGCGGAGGGCGTGGCTTCGTGCTTCGTGGGGTGCGGGTGTTCGTCGGTCATGTCGTCCATGCAACCCGATCGGTCGGACATCGGGCGAACGAACGCCGCGACCTGTGGACAACTCCTGGCGTGCTCATGCCCATGGTTATCCACAGGATCAACCGGAATTCCAAGATCCGCGAGATGGTCGCGGCATGACGAACCACGACGAAGCGGCCGACTCCTCCGGCATCGGTGACATGGGCGGATCCGCACACCGCGGCGGTGAGCCCACCGCGTACAAGGGACACGGCTCCTCGGCGGGACCCGGCGGCGAGGCCCAGGTCACGCTGCGCACCCCGGCCGAGCTGGCCGACGCCTTGCCGTACCTGCTCGGGTACCGGCCCGAGGACAGCATCGTGCTGGTCGCACTGCACGACCGGGACAGGCGGGGGAGGTTCGGCGGGCGCGCACGGCTGGGCATCCCCACCCGCCCCGACGACTGGCCGTCCGTGGCCCAGCAACTGGCCCACGGCCTGGTCACCGGAAGCGAGCGCCGAGGGACACGACCGGAGAGCATGGTCGCCTACCTCGTCCAAGAACCGGCGGACGGCGAGACTGGACGCGACGTGATGGAACGCCTACGGCCGCTCGCCCAGTCGCTGCGCAGGGCCTGTGGCAGCCTCGACGTCCCCGTGGTGGAGGCCCTCTGCATCTCCGACGGCCGCTTCTGGTCGTACTGCTGCCCGAGTCCGGGCTGCTGTCCGCCCGGGGGAGAGCCGATGGGCCTGCCCGGTACCTCCGTGCTCGCCGCCGCCGCGACCTACGCAGGTCTCCAAGTGCGCGGCACGCTGAAGGAGTTCAGGGACAGGCTCCGTCCTTGGGAGACGGCGGCCGCCCTCGGCCAGGAGGCCGCGCTGGACGCCGCGAGCCTGGCGCTCGTCCCGAGGATCCTGAGCTGCGACACCCGTGAGGACGTCGCCGCGGAAACGCTCGGAATGGCCGAGCGGGTCATGGCGCGACTTGCAGAAGCGCCACCTGCCTCCGGCACACAGGCGGGGGACCTTCGCGACGACGGGCTGCTCGGGCACGACGAGGCCGCGACCATGATCCTCGGCCTGCAGGACCGCGCGACCCGTGACCGCGCCGCCGAGTGGATGGAAGGCACTGAGGCGGCCCTGGCACTGAGGCTGTGGCGCGCTCTTGCCCGCCGCTGCGTCGGCTCGTACGGCGAGCACGCCGCCGCGCCGCTGACGCTGGCCGGATGGGTCGCCTGGTCGACCGGCGATGAACTCGAGGCCCGCGAGGCCCTCGCCATGGCCCTGGGCGCCGACCCGGACTACCTCTTCGCCCGCCTACTGCACCAGGCCTGCAACGAGGGGTTGGACCCGGAGACCGTCCGCCGCTGCCTGCGGGCGGAGCGAGCGGAACATGAGGGGAAGGGGAGGACGGCCGATACGGCGCCGGACGGCACCGCCGCGTCACCACGCCGTTCGGCAAGTGACGCTACCGGGAGGCGTACCGAAGGCGACCACCGTCCCACGCCCGCCGAGGCTGCCGACGACGTGCCCGAGGGGTGGCCGGTGTCCGTCGCGGATGACGGGCAACTGTCCGACGAACACGTGGTGGCTTACACAGATGACGGGCACCTGTCCGATGAAGGCGTGGAGGCTTATACGGGTGGCGAGCCTCTGTCTGATGAACCCTTGGTGGCTCAGGTGGGTGACGAGCCTCTGTCCGATGAAGGTGTGATGGCTTACACGGGTGGCGAGCCTCTGTCTGACGAACGTGCGGTGGTTCACGTGGGTGACGAGCCTCTGTCCGAAGCAGGCGTGGTGGCTTACACGGATGACCAGTCCCTCCCCGACGGCCGCCCGGTGTCTCCCACTGGTGATGAGCCTTCGGCCGGCCTCTGCCCTGCGGTTCCACTCGGTGAAGAGCCACCGCCGCCCGACGGTGGCCCTACAGCCGTCGATGACGCGGAGCGGCTGCCCGACGTCAACCCCTCATCCGTCGATCCCGTTGCCGCGCCCTCCGGCTCGGCACAGGCCGCATCCTCGGCGCCGCCGGCCCAGGGCACGGCCACTGCCCGTCGGCTCCGCAAGGCGCGTCCGGCAAGCGGCGGCAGCCGGCCGATCCGTCGTTCTCCCGGGGCGGCCGAGGCCCGCCGCGGGCGCCCCACCGACCCCTCGACCCGCGGCGACGGGTCACGGCGGGCAGCCGAGGGTGCTGTCGGCCGCTCCAGGACCCACCGCGGTGCGGGCCGATGTGTCGAGGGGGGAGGCACATGAGCAGGTCCTGCTCCCCGGCCTACCGCCGTTCGGTCGGCTTCCTCCCGACAGGCGTGACCCCCGGCCGACCCCTTCCGTTCACCTGTGTGGCGGAACCCGTGCTCGGGTCGCCCCGCCGCACCGATCACGACCCTCCCGAGCCCTCACCGGGCGCTCCCCAAGGCGTACCGAGCGCAGAGGAAGCCGCCTCATGCCCCTGCCCACACCGCATTTCGCCCACGACGGCGACCGCCCTCCCCGCCACAGCCCCTCGGCACCCCAGTCTCCGAGCGGCGCTGCACCGGCCGCGTCACGGGGACTGGGCGGGACGTCGGCTCGCGATTCGCACACCGACCGATGGGAGGTCACCGGCCTGTCACCGGTCCTGCCCCGCCGCGTCGTCGACCTGCCGCCCGCCCACACCGCTCTGATCTGCGTCGCCCTCCCCGGACTGGTGATCTCAACGGATCAAGGGCAGTTGACGGGAAGAGGACTGGAGGGGTTCTACCGCGGGGGCCGGCGTGTGCTCTCCCGTTGTCAGGTGCGGGTGGCGGGGCGGGAGCCGCTCGCCGTGCAGGCCCGCATGGTCGCGGCCGACCGTGCCCGCTTCGTGGGGACGGTTCACGCGGCTCCGGACGTCGGCCCGGACCCGGACGTGGTGGTGGAGCGCATCCGGTCCGCGGACGGCACCGAGCGCATCATCCTGCACAGCGCGGCCCCGCGCCCGCTGCACCTCCCGGTGGAAGTGTCCCTCGGCACGGACCTGGCGGAGCTGGGTGCGATCGCCTCGGGCAGCATGGGACCCGATCTTTCCGCCACTGTCCACGCCGGGGGGCTGCGCTGGTCGTCCGCCAAGGGCGACTGCGCGGTCACCGCCGCTCCGCCGCCCGCCGATGCCCTCGCCTCCGCCGGACTCCTGCGTTGGGAGCTCGAGCTGCCGCCCGGCGGGACGCGGAGTCTGGAACTGCGGCTTCGGACGGACGGCGCGGGACCGGCCAGAGCGCTGGGACGCGGCGCCACGAGTCCGTTCGCTCAGGCCCGAGCCACCGGCGACGACCCGAGGGTCGAGCCGCTGCTGCGTACCTGTGTCGAGGACCTTCAGGCTTTGCTCCTGCGGGATGCCGCGCACCCGACGGACACCCACCTGGCGGCCGGAGCACCATGGCGCTGCGGACCCGCGCCCGCCGACTCCCTGGCAGCGGCCCGGATGACGCTGCCGCTCGGCACACGGCTCGCCGAGGGCACCCTGCGGATCCTGGCCCGGACCCAACTCGGCGGGCCGGGCTTGCGCTCGGGCATGATCCCCGGCCCCCGGCGGGATGCGGGAGCGCACCTTCCGCCGGGCTGCACGGGTACCGAGGCCACCCTGCTGTTCCCCGTGCTCCTCGCGGAGGCCTGGCGCTGGGGGCTTGCCGAGCGGCAGACGGAGGAACTGCTGCCCGCGGCCGAGAACTGTCTGCGGTGGCTGCGCACCACGGTAGGGGACGGCGTCTACGTCCCTGACCCTCAGCCCACCGGGCCGTTGCGCTGCGAGACCCAGGCGCACGCCCACCGGGCCGCCGTGCTCGGTGCCGATCTGCTGGACGCGTGGGGGCGGCCGGGCGGACCGGAGCTGCGCGAGTGGGCCGAAGAACTGCGCGACGCGTTCTGCGAGGACTTCTGGATCGAGGACCGGTCCGGCGGCAGACCGGCGGCCGCGCGCACCCGGGACGGACGCTTTGTCCCGCACCTCGGTGTCGGCGCCGCCCATCTCCTCGACACCGGCCTGCTCGGCTCCGGAACTCTGGCCCCTGGCCTCCTCGACAAGATGCGCACCGAGCAGCTCGCACGGCTGCTCGGCGGGCCGGCCATGGACTCGGGTTGGGGACTGCGTGGCCTCGGCGCGAACGAGGCGCCGTACAACCCGTTCGGACACCGCGGTGGAGCCGTGCGTGTCCAGGAGACGACGGTCGCCGTCGCGGGACTGGCTGCCGCCGGTTACGAGAGGGAGGCGAGCGGACTGCTGGAGGGGATGCTGTCGGCAGCGGAGGCGTTCGGATACCGGCTGCCGGAGATGTTCGCGGGCGAGCCGCGCGTGGAAGGCGGCGCGCCCCTGCCGCATCCGGCGGCCTGTCGCCCCGCCGCCACGGCAGCCGCCGCCGGGGTGCTGCTCCTGACCGCGCTCGCCGGTATCCGACCCGACGCGCCGGCCGGGACGGTGACCTTGCGCCCGGTCGGCAGCGCGCCGCTGGGCGAGGTCGTCCTGACGGGACTGAGGCTTGCCGGTGCACCCTTCTCCGTGCGCGTCGGCCGGCTCGGCCTCGCCATGGTCGAGGAAGCGGCCGATGGGCTGCAGCTGGGGGTGTGACCTCGGGTGACGTGTCGCATGACTGCGGACGGTGGCCGTCGATGAAACCCGTTCCGGACAGAAGTGGATCAGCTGCCGAAGCGGTCGCCGAAGGGAGTGTTTATCGTCAGGAAGACGACTATGATCGCGGCATGCCCTACGACCCGTCAGCCTTTCCGCCCTTCGCCGTCACCGTGGACCTGGTCGTGCTGACCGTGCGCCGTCATGCCCTCTGTGCGCTGGCGGTCCGAAGGGGCGAGCCGCCGTTTCAGGGCCGGTGGGCGCTCCCGGGTGGCTTCGTACGGGCGGACGAGGACCTCGCGCAGGCCGCGGCACGCGAGCTGGCCGAGGAGACGGGGCTACGCGCCCACGACCCCTCGGCACCGGCGCAGGACAACGGCGCTCACCTCGAGCAGCTGGCCACGTACGGCGACCCGAAGCGCGACCCGCGGATGAGAGTGGTCAGCGTCGCCCACCTCGCGCTCGCGCCCGACCTGCCCGCGCCACGGCCAGGCGGCGACGCCAACAGCGCCCGTTGGGCGCCCGTGGAGGAGTTGCTGCAGCAGGGCGGCTACGGCAGGGACGGGGAACAGGCGGCGCCCCTCGCCTTCGACCACGCGCAGATCCTGGCGGACGGTGTCGAGCGCGCGCGTTCCAAGATCGAGTACTCGTCGCTTGCCACCGCTTTCTGCACGCCCGCGTTCACCGTGGGCGAGCTGCGCCGGGTCTACGAGGCCGTATGGGGCGTGGCCCTCGACCCGCGCAACTTCCACCGCAAGGTGACCGGTACACCCGGCTTCCTCGTCCCCACGGGTGGCACGACGACCCGGCAGGGCGGCCGTCCGGCACAGCTCTTCCGCGCGGGCGGCGCCACGCTGCTCAACCCGCCGATGCTGCGTCCCGAGGTCTGACCATCACACTGAGGCCGGCCGCCCGATGCGCCGCAGCGTACGCATGTCCGAACGGGGTGGGTCGACGCCGAGCCACCGTCAAGGTGACCGAAAAAACGGATATATCGCGCTATCTTGCTTCAAGTGATCCAGGCGATCGGACTGACCAGCACACCCCGCAAGGACCTTCCGCCCGCCGTCGACGACGTGTCCTTCGAGGCGCACGCTGGCCATGTCACCGCGCTCCTCGGAGCCCCCGGTGCGGGCAAGACGACGGCGCTCCGGCTCATGCTCGAACTCCAGGCGGGCCGCGGCATCACCTACTTCCGGGGCCGTCCGCTGCACCGCGTCGCTCACCCCTCGCGCGAAGTGGGCGTCCTGCTCGGCGATGTTCCGGGCCATCCCGCGCGCACGGTCCGCGGACAGCTGCGCATGTTGTGCTGTGCCGCGGGCGTGTCCGTCCGCCGCGCCGACGAAGTCCTCGAGGCGGTCGGACTCGTCGACCTGCGCAACGAGCGCCTGGGCACGCTCTCACGCGGGATGGACCGCCGCCTCGGCCTGGCCTGCGCCCTGCTGGCCGACCCACCGGCGATCGTGCTCGACGACCCCGCGGGCGTGCTCTCCGCTCGCGAGGGCCGCTGGCTGCACGGCATGCTGCGCGCGCACGCCGCCCAAGGCGGCACCGTCCTGTTCACCACGGGCGACCCCAAGGAGGCCGCGCGCACCGCCGACCACGTCATCACGCTCGACGAGGGTCGGCTGGTCGCAGACCAGCAGGCCCGCGACTTCGCCCGCACCCGGCTGCGGCCCCGCGTCGCCGTCCGCAGCCCGCACGCCGCCCGTCTCGGTGCCCTGCTCGCCAAGGAGGCACGAACGGCGCAGCGTTCCGTGGAGATCGTCCACGAGGAGGGCGACCGGCTGTCGGTGTACGGCAGTACGTGCGCCGAGGTCGGTGAGACCGCCTTCCGGCACGGCATCCTCGTACATCAACTGGCTGATGAGGTCGGTGACATGGGGCCGGCCGCAGGGGCCGAAGCCGCCCCGTGCCCGCCGGCCGAGGTGCTGGAGCCGGGAGACCTGCCCCCGCTGTCGCCGCCCGTCAGCGTCCGGGCCGCCCCGAGCCCTCTGCGCCCGCTGCGCTATGAACTGCGCCGGGCCGCCGGAATCGGCACGACCTACCTCACCTTCGCCGCCGCGCTTGTCGCCTCCGTCCTCGTTTCCGTGCTCCTCGCCCGCGCCGGACACACCCCGCAGGGTCGCCTGCTGGCCGCCTGGCCGCGAGAGCTGCCACTGCCGCCGGCGGCGCTCGGGGCCGGACTGCTCGGCGCCGTCGCCTTCGGCGACGAGTTCCGCCACCCCGCCCTGGCCGCGGACCGCGGGACCGTCCCCCGGCGCCTGGGGCTGCTCGCCGCCAAACTCCTCGTCGCCGGGGCCACGGCGCTGACGCTGGCCGCCCTGACCGTCGGCTGCGACTTCGAGGCCCTCTACCTTCTCTACGGACGGGAGGTCGTCCAGGTTCCCACCGACCGGCTCGCCCTCGGCGTGAGTTGGTGCGGACTCGTCGTGGGATGCGCCTGGGCAGGTGTACTGGCCGCCGGCATCTTCCGGTCCACGACCGCCGGGCTGGCCGCGGTGCTCGCGGTGCCCGTCCTCGTCGTACCTCTCGTGCAGAAGGTGCTCGAGGGACCGTCCATGCGGAGCGCGGCGGGCTTCACCGCACGGATGCGCGGGCTCACGCTGCTGCAGTGGCCCTTCGGCGGCGAGCGGTATCTGGCCGCCGCGGCGCACGTGGTCGCCCAACCTGTCGGCGGCGCACTCGCCTTGTCTCTCGCCGCCTTGCTCTGTACGTATCTGCTCACAACCCTGCGCGGCAGGGCCCGATGACGACAGTCCGTGCCGATCCGTTCTCGTCATGTGCGCAACTCCCCGGAAAGCGCCCATTTCTTTCCGATAAGGCGTCAATTGCGACGGGGTGAGCGATCACCCTTTCGTGTGCTTTTCACCAAAGACCTCAAGGGAGTTGGAGAGGGCGCCGACAAAGGATCCGTGAGTACCCTTGCGCACACCATGATGACCGCCGCCCGCTCAGCAGACTCCGGCCTGGCCGGACCGGGCGAACTCGACCGCTACCCCTACGCCGAGGCGCCGGCCGCCGACCGCGTCGGCACACCCTCGTGGGAAGGCGCTGACCCGGAACTGGGCCGCGTCGGCCGGCGCACCGCGGGCAGCCGCGGACGCGGACTGCACGGCCAACTCGTCCAGCAGCTCGGCCAGATGATCGTCTCCGGTGACCTGGGCGCCGACCGACCACTGGTGCCCGAGGAGATCGGCCAGCGCTTCGAGGTGTCCCGTACCGTCGTCCGTGAGTCGCTGCGCGTTCTCGAGGCCAAGGGCCTGGTCAGCGCCCGTCCGAACGTCGGCACGCGTGTGCGACCCGTGAGCGACTGGAACCTCCTCGACCCGGACATCATCGAGTGGCGGGCCTTCGGGCCGCAGCGCGACGACCAGCGCCGCGAGCTCAGCGAACTGAGGTGGACCATCGAGCCGCTCGCCGCACGCCTCGCCGCCGGGCACGGGCGCGAAGAGGTGCAGCAGCGGCTCGGCGACATGGTCGAGATCATGGGGCACGCCATGGGTCAGGGCGACTCCCTGACCTTCTCGCGTGCCGACGCGGAGTTCCACTCGCTGCTCATCCAGGTCGCGGGCAACCGCATGCTGGAGCACCTCTCGGGGATCGTCTCGGCCGCCCTTCAGGTCTCCGGCGGCCCGGTCACCGGTTGCGACCGACCGAACGACACCGCACTGACCCAGCACGCCCGCATCGTCGACGCGCTCGCGTCGGGCGACGGCGCGGCCGCCGAAGGGGCCATGCGGCAACTGCTCACCGTCCACCCCGAGGTGGAGCGCGTGGTGCCCGCACCACGCGAGCACTGACCGCACCCCGCGGCTGGTGCGACCGGGAGCGGGTGCCCACGTCGTACGGCCCCGTGCGGCCGGCGGACGCGGAGCGCCGTTCACCCGCCGTCGGACTCCGTCGGATCCTCATGGGACCCGGCGGAGTCCGACGGAGACCGACGGCGTCGCCGGTCCCGCTCGGCGGTGCCGTCATGGATGATCTGGAGCCGTCGTGCATGCCGGAGCCGGTCATGGATACCCGGGTGTCGGTATCGGTCACGGATTTCGGGGCGGGAGTGTGTGCGCCATCGGCGGATGGTGCCGAGGGTGGCGCCGACCGACCGCCTCTGCCCGTGTCTGGACGTTTTTGAGCGGTTACGGGGTGTGACCCGGGCCACGCAGATTGGGCGTAACGCTCTACGGAACTGTGCGATGACCTAAGAGGTGACAGCCGAGGAGGGAATACGGACGCCGTTCACGGCGCTGTGCATCTTCCCGGCCCCCGCCCGCGCCGTCGGCCCATCCCCAAGCCGGCGGTCGGCTCCTGTCCGTCGTGGATGGGGCCGAAAGCCGTTTTCCAACGTTCCGAGAGGTTGTTCGTGTCGGCCAGCACATCCCGTACGCTCCCGCCGGAGATCGCCGAGTCCGTCTCTGTCATGGCTCTCATTGAGCGGGGAAAGGCTGAGGGGCAGATCGCCGGCGACGATGTGCGTCGGGCCTTCGAAGCTGACCAGATTCCGGCCACTCAGTGGAAGAACGTACTGCGCAGCCTCAACCAGATCCTCGAGGAAGAGGGTGTGACGCTGATGGTCAGTGCCGCAGAGCCCAAGCGCACCCGCAAGAGCGTCGCAGCGAAGAGTCCGGCCAAGCGCACCGCCACGAAGACCGTCGCGGCGAAGACGGTGACCACCAAGAAGGACACCGCCCCCGCCGCTCCGGACGTGCCGGTGGCCGACGACCCGGCTGAGGACGCGCCCGTCAAGAAGGCAGCAGCTGCCAAGAAGACGACCGCCACCAAGAAGGCGGTCGCGAAGAAGACCGTTGCCAAGAAGGCGGCGGCCAAGAAGACGACGGCCAAGAAGGACGACGCCGAGCTCATCGAGGAGGAAGTCCTCGAGGAGACCCCTGGCAAGGGCGGCGACGAGCCCGAAGGCACCGAGAGCGCCGGCTTCGTCCTGTCCGACGAGGACGAGGACGACGCGCCCGCGCAGCAGGTCGCCGCGGCCGGCGCCACAGCCGACCCGGTCAAGGACTACCTGAAGCAGATCGGTAAGGTCCCCCTGCTCAACGCCGAGCAGGAGGTCGAGCTCGCCAAGCGCATCGAGGCCGGTCTCTTCGCCGAGGACAAGCTGGCCAACGCCGACAAGCTCGCCCCCAAGCTCAAGCGTGAGCTGGAGATCATCGCCGAGGACGGCCGCCGGGCCAAGAACCACCTCCTGGAGGCCAACCTCCGTCTGGTGGTCTCCCTGGCCAAGCGCTATACCGGCCGCGGCATGCTCTTCCTGGACCTCATCCAGGAGGGCAACCTCGGTCTGATCCGCGCGGTCGAGAAGTTCGACTACACCAAGGGCTACAAGTTCTCCACGTACGCCACCTGGTGGATCCGTCAGGCGATCACCCGCGCCATGGCCGACCAGGCCCGCACCATCCGTATCCCGGTGCACATGGTCGAGGTCATCAACAAGCTCGCTCGCGTGCAGCGCCAGATGCTCCAGGACCTGGGCCGCGAGCCCACCCCGGAGGAGCTGGCCAAGGAACTCGATATGACCCCCGAGAAGGTCATCGAGGTCCAGAAGTACGGCCGCGAGCCCATCTCCCTGCACACCCCGCTGGGTGAGGACGGCGACAGCGAGTTCGGTGACCTCATCGAGGACTCCGAGGCCGTCGTCCCCGCGGACGCGGTCAGCTTCACGCTCCTCCAGGAGCAGCTGCACTCCGTGCTCGACACCCTGTCCGAGCGCGAGGCCGGCGTCGTCTCCATGCGCTTCGGTCTCACCGACGGTCAGCCGAAGACCCTCGACGAGATCGGCAAGGTGTACGGCGTCACCCGTGAGCGCATCCGCCAGATCGAGTCCAAGACGATGTCGAAGCTGCGTCACCCGTCGCGCTCCCAGGTGCTGCGCGACTACCTCGACTAGGGCCGTACGCCGATGAGGGGCCGGTTCCCGTGGGGACCGGCCCCTCTGCGTGTGCGCGTTGCGGCGAGCTGGATCACTGTGGGTGTTCTACGACCATCTGACAGTGAGGAGTAGCCATGCGTCGTCACCTCGCCCGAGCGCTGGCCGTCGGAGCTGCAGCAGCCCTTATACCGCTTGCATCCCCCGCGCCCGCGCCGGCGGACAGCGTCGTCATCGGAGGCTTCCCGGTCGATATCTCACAGAGTCCGTGGACGGTCGCCCTCTCCAGTCGTGACCGGTTCGGCGGTACGCGTGCCGGGCAGTTCTGCGGGGGAGTGGCGGTGGACCGGTCCAGGGTCCTGACCGCGGCACACTGTCTGAGCGCGGCCGTCCTGGGCGCGCCACCGGGACAGGTGCGAGACCTGAAGGTCATCGCGGGGCGTACGGACCTGTTGTCCAGCCAGGGCAAGGAGATCCCGGTGACCGCCACCTGGGTCAACCCGGTGTACAACAGCTACACGAATGCGGGCGACTTCGCCTTGCTCACGCTGTCCTCCCCACTCCCGGCGAGTTCGGTCATCCACATGGCGCCCGGCGGCGATACGGCCTACGCGCCGGGCACCGGGGCAACGGTGTACGGCTGGGGTGATGCCACCGGGGATGCGAACTACGCGCGCAGCCTGCGGGGTGCGACCTTGCAGGTCCTCTCGGACACGGTCTGTGAACGGGCCTATCCGGGCGGTCTGGATGGGAAGTACGTGGCCACTTCCATGCTGTGTGCCGGCCAGCCTCAGGGCGGTCACGACGCCTGCCAGGGGGACAGCGGGGGACCGCTCGTCGCCAAGGGGCGTCTGATCGGCCTGGTGTCCTGGGGGAGTGGCTGCGGGCAAGCCGGGAGCCCCGGGGTCTATACCCGGGTCTCGGAGGTCGTAAGAACGCTGAACGCCGGCAGCTGACGACGGCGGCTCCAGCACCGGCGCCTTGGCGCTGGTGCTGGCGCCGCGGGCCCCGTCTGGGGACCGTGAGCGCAGGGGCCGGCAAGGGCGATGTGCGCCACGAGGGCACCGACCGGGCACGCGCCGTACTAGTACGGGCGGCCACTCCTTGTAGTCGGAGTGGCCGCCCGTCCACCGGCCTCGTCGCCGGTGTCGGCTCGTCGGACGCGAGGTGTCAGCGTTCCTCGTCGGAGGCGCTTGCCGGAACGGTGAGACGCTCCGTCTCGTCCTGTATCTCAGCGGCGATCTTCTTGAGTTCCGGCTCGAACTTGCGGCCGTGGTGGGCGCAGAAGAGCAGTTCTCCGCCGCTCAGGAGGACGACGCGCAGGTACGCCTGGGCGCCGCAACGGTCGCAGCGGTCAGCGGCCGTCAGCGGGCTCGCGGGGGTCAGAACAGTAGTCACGTCGCCTCTTCTCTAGCTCGACGAGCTGTCGTACCAGGGTCAACATCCAACCAGGCCGAAAACGTTCCCGCTCGCGGCTTCTCCTCGAAAGATTCTTTCCGAGCCGGCTGTCTGCTGCCGGTTGGCGGCGAATGTGCCGTATTACGTCTCTTATGTCGTACGGGTTCGCGCTTCTATCGGTTGTCCGTCCTCTCGGCGGGGTTGCCGGTTGTGGATGAGGACGTGCCCCGAGGCTAAATGGTTCATGCCTCGAAGGGAACGTGATATGTACTTCACCCCAACGAGGGATCGAACGCTCGTGCGACTCTGGTCTAGTCTGAGTTTCACGACGAGGGTGGCGTTACAACGGCTCTACCAGGCCTCGGTACCCTCGGAACGGCGACCGACGCCGGCCCTTGCTCCAAAGGGCCCATTCAGAAATTCAGCGAGGAGCGAACCGCGTGACCGCCGATACGTCCGTGCCGTCCACAGCGCTGCTGACCGGAGCAGACCGGGACGGCTCCAACTACACCGCGCGGCACCTCCTCGTCCTTGAAGGTCTCGAGGCCGTGCGCAAGCGTCCCGGTATGTACATCGGCTCGACCGACAGTCGGGGCCTGATGCACTGCCTCTGGGAGATCATCGACAACTCCGTCGACGAGGCCCTGGGCGGCTACTGCGACCACATCGACGTGATCCTGCACGACGACGGCTCGGTGGAGGTCCGGGACAACGGCCGTGGCATCCCGGTCGACGTGGAACCCAAGACCCGCCTCTCCGGTGTCGAGGTCGTCATGACCAAGCTGCACGCGGGCGGCAAGTTCGGAGGCGGCTCCTACGCGGCGTCCGGCGGCCTGCACGGCGTCGGCGCGTCCGTGGTGAACGCTCTCTCCGCGCGCCTGGACGTCGAGGTCGACCGCGGCGGACACACGCACGCGATCAGCTTCCGGCGCGGCGTGCCGGGCGTCTTCGCCGGTGACGGCCCGGACGCCAAGTTCGAGGCCAAGAGCGGCCTGCGCAAGACCAAGAAGATCCCCAAGACCCGCACCGGCACGCGCGTGCGCTACTGGGCCGACCGCCAGATCTTCCTCAAGGACGCCAAGCTCTCCCTGGAGACGCTGCACCAGCGTGCCCGCCAGACCGCGTTCCTGGTCCCCGGCCTGACCATCGTCGTCCGCGACGAGTACGGGCTGGGCGAGGGCGGCAGCAAGGGTGAGGAGTCCTTCCGCTTCGACGGCGGCATCAGCGAGTTCTGTGAGTACCTGGCGAGCGACAAGCCGGTGTGCGACGTCCTCCGCTTCTCCGGACAGGGCACCTTCAAGGAGACGGTCCCCGTGCTGGACGACCACGGGCAGATGACGCCCACCGAGGTCACCCGGGAGCTGGGCGTCGACGTCGCAATGCGCTGGGGGACCGGCTACGACACAACGGTCAGGTCGTTCGTCAACATCATCGCCACTCCCAAGGGCGGCACCCATGTCGCCGGCTTCGAGCAGGCCGTCACCAGGACGATGAACGAGGTGCTGCGCGCCAAGAAGCTGCTGCGCGTCGCCGAGGACGACATCGTCAAGGACGACGCGTTGGAGGGGCTCACCACGGTCGTCACCGTGCGCCTGGCCGAGCCGCAGTTCGAGGGTCAGACCAAGGAGGTCCTCGGCACCTCCGCGGCCCGCCGCATCGTCGCTAACGTGGTGTCGAAGGAGCTCAAGGAATTCCTGACCTCCACAAAGCGTGACGCCGCCCAGCAGGCCCGCGTCGTTCTGGAAAAGGCGGTCGCGGCGGCACGGACACGTATTGCCGCGCGCCAGCACAAAGACGCGCAGCGTCGGAAGACGGCTCTGGAGTCCTCCTCGCTGCCCGCCAAGCTCGCCGACTGCCGCAGCGACGACGTCGACCGCAGCGAACTGTTCATCGTCGAGGGTGACTCCGCCCTCGGCACGGCGAAGCTTGCCCGGAACTCCGAGTTCCAGGCCCTGCTGCCGATCCGCGGCAAGATCCTGAACGTTCAGAAGTCGTCCGTGACGGACATGCTCAAGAACGCCGAGTGCGGCGCGATCATCCAGGTCATAGGGGCGGGGTCGGGCCGGACCTTCGACATCGACGCGGCCCGCTACGGCAAGATCATCATGATGACCGACGCCGATGTGGACGGCTCCCACATCCGCACCCTGCTCCTGACGCTCTTCCACCGCTACATGCGGCCCATGGTCGAGGCGGGCCGCGTGTTCGCCGCGGTGCCGCCGCTGCACCGCATCGAGATCGTCCAGCCGAAGAAGGGCCAGGACAAGTACATCTACACCTACTCGGACCGCGAGCTGCGCGACAAGCTCCTGGAGCTCCAGAGCAAGGGCATCCGGTACAAGGACTCCATCCAGCGGTACAAGGGTCTCGGCGAGATGGACGCCGACCAGCTGGCCGAGACGACCATGGACCCGCGTCACCGCACCCTGCGCCGGATCAACCTCTCCGACCTGGAGGCCGCCGAGCAGGTGTTCGATCTGCTGATGGGCAACGACGTGGCGCCGCGCAAGGAGTTCATCTCCAGCTCGGCGGCGACGCTGGACCGGTCGCGCATCGACGCATAGCTGCTGCGCCTGGCCGCAGCCGGCCCAGGGGAGCGTGGGGCGCGGTCGGAGCCCGTGTCGGGATGAGCCTGAGTCCGAGGTCAGGGTCGGGATGAGCCTGAGCCCGAGCGAAGCCTGAGGCCGGGACGGGCCGGGGTCGAACGTCGGTCGGGATGTGCCCGGGCGGCGCATGGCTCGGTATATTCCCGCGCGGGGCACGAGGTCGGGGCTGGATCCCGTCGGGCCCGGGGAGGCTTGCTGGGCCGGGCGCGCCGGGGCGTGGCTGCGATGCTCCATGGCTGCGTGCGCGTGCGGCACGAACGGTGTCCGGCCGCGCATCGTGGCCCAGGTTGTGTCCCGGCGGCTGTATGGCTGCCTGCATCAGCAGCGTGTCGCGGCGCCCGTGACAGCGGTGCTCGCCCGGGTGCGGCTCCGCGGGCCCCGGGGCGCACCACCGGCGGCACCCGTGCACGTGGCGGGCGGCCGCGCCGGTGTAGCGGGCGGCTTCCGTCGGTCTCAGGACGGCGTACGGCGGCGCCCTGGTGACTTGCGGCGGTGTCATGGGCCGCGTGTGCCGGTGCTGTGGGCGGCCCCTGGTGTCCCAGGCGACGTCCGTGGGCCTCACCGCGGCGTTTCTCCACCCATGGGTGGAGACCGCGAACCTCGCGGCTTCCACCCACGATCCACCCCGGCTCCGATCTGCTGACCTGCGCAATTCCGTAGCGTCGGAGGCGTCGACAGCACTCGCCGTCGGCATCTCCCTTTCCGCTCACGGAGGCTGTGATGTCCGGGCTCGTCAACGCGTTGGTGATCGTGCCCGTGGCCGCCCTGGTGATCGTTCGGCAGTTCCGCGCACGCCGGATCGACGCCGACCGGCGCTGGTGGCTCGTGCCCGCGATTCTGACCGTCCTGGCGCTGCGCAGGCCCGGCATACTCGATTCCCATCACCCCACCGAGTCGGCCCTGCTGCTCGGCGCCGAACTGCTCATCGGCCTGGCGACCGGAGCCGGCTGGGCGTGGACCACTCGCATATGGGCGGAGGAGGACGGCGCGGTCTGGAGCACGAGCACCAAGGCGAGCGTGGGCGTCTGGATCGCCGGCATCGCCCTGCGCGTCGGCCTCTTCGCGCTCGGAGCGTTGCTTGGCGTGCACCAGGACAGCTCCGCCCTGCTTCTCGCCCTCGCGGGAACCCTGCTGATCCGCTCCGGGGTCCTGGTCTGGCGCGTGCGGTCCCTCACCTCCGCGGGCCGCCGGGCCACGGCCTACGGTGACGGCATGTCCCGTCACGCACGGAAGGAGAACGTGTGACGGAGAACACGTGGACGCGCTGGCCATCGCGCGAGGCACTGTCCCGGGCAGGAGTCTCCGGAGCCCGGCGTGCGCTCGCCTGGAGCGGACGGCTCTTCGCCCTCGGCATGCTCCTGTGGACGACCTTCACGGACGGCAACCTGGATGCCTGGGGGAATGCCGCGGCGGCAGTCGGAGTCCTGTTGTGCGGGGCAGGGGCCTGGGCCTTCTTCCGGAGCACGCTGCACAACCGGCTGCTGCCCTCGCTCACTCTGCTCGCGCTGCTTCTCGGGCTGGCGCTGGTGGCCTATGCCGTGGGTCTGCGCATCCCGGCGCTCGTGCTCTGGTGCGGGTGCGCCATCAGTGCCATGGAGCGGCTGCCCCTCGTCGCCGCGGTCCCCGCCGCCGGCATCGGACTCGGAGCGTACGCCGGGATCAACAACGACGCTTGGCTGACCACGACGCTCACCACGGTCGGGATCGCCCTCGCGGGCTACGTGCTGCGCCTCGACGCCGAAACGCGCGGCAGCGCCTTGCGGCTACTCGCCCAGGAGCGGGCTGCACGGGCGGCCGAGACCGAGTCGGCGGCCCTGGCGGAGCGGGCCAGGATCGCACGGGAGATCCACGACGTGCTGGCGCACAGTCTCTCGGCGCAGCTCGTGCATCTGGAGGCGGCCCGGCTGCTGATAGAGGGAGGAGCCGACCGGGACAAGATCCTCGAACGGGTCGTGGCGGCCCGTGGAATGGCCCGGGAGGGACTCGCCGAGACCCGGCAGGCGCTCTCCGCGCTGCGCGGGGAGCTGTCCCCGCTCGAGGACTTCCTGAGTGAGCTCGTCGCCGCGGCGGACGGGGCGGACGTCACCGTCTCGGGTGAGCGCAGGCCGCTGCCCGCCGAGGCCTCGCAGGCCGTCCGCAGGGTCGCTCAAGAGGCTCTGACGAACGTCCGCAAGCACGCCCCGGGCGCCAAGGTGCACTTACGGCTGGAGTACGCCGAGCATCACGTGATGCTCAACGTACGGGACTCGGGCGGATCGCCGGGCGAGTTGACCGGGTCAGGGGCCGGGTACGGTCTGCTGGGCATGCGTGAGCGTGCCGAGTTGCTGGGCGGCTCACTGGAGGCAGGGCCGGGCGAGGAGGGATTCGTGGTGACGCTGAAGGTACCCGTATGACGGAGGAGGAGAGCAGCAAGCCGGCCCGGGTCGTGGTTGCGGACGACCAGACCGTGGTGCGTGAGGGCATTGTGATGCTGCTGGGGCTGCTTCCCGGCCTCGAGGTCGTCGGCGCGGCCGCAGACGGGGAGGAGGCGGTCGAGCTCGTCGCCGAACTCGCCCCGGACGTGGTGTTGATGGACCTGCGCATGCCGCGCTGCGACGGCGTCGAGGCCACACGGCGCATCCGCGCCGAGCACCCCGGCACCCAGGTGGTCGTGCTCACCACGTTCGCGGACGACGATTCGTTGTTCCCGGCGCTCAGAGCGGGGGCGCGGGGCTACCTCACCAAGGACGCGGGCGGCGACGAGATCGTGCGGGCCGTGCGGAGCGTGCTGTCCGGGGATGCGGGACTCGCGCCGAGCATCCAACGACGGCTGTTGGAGCGATTGTCGGAGCCGGAACGGGCGACGCCCTCGGTCGCGGAGGCACCGGACGGGCTCACCGTCCGGGAGACGGAGGTACTCGTACTGATCGCGGAGGGGCTGACCAACCAGGAGATCGCCCGCAGACTGCTTGTCTCCACAGCTACCGTGAAGACCCACATCAACAATCTCTTCGCCAAGACAGGGCTCAAGGACCGTGCCCGGGCGGTGCGTTACGCGTATGCGAAGGGGCTGGTGCGGCCGCCGTCGCAGTGAGTCACCTGATGGGGTGAAGAGCGCGGGGAAGAAGAGTCAGGGATCTTCCCGTTCTGTCCATCCTTGGGCATGAAGTCAAGCAATGGTCGCCCTCGCGGAGGCGAGGGCGGTCCCGAGGGTCCGGTCGAGAAGCGCGAAGGACATGACGAGGCGCCCGCAGCCGCGGGGGCGGCCGGACACGTGAGGTACGACGACCCCTGGCACGACGCGCTCGCCTCCGGCTGGGGCGAACTGGACGGGACGGGAGCTCCGGCTCCTGTGGTGCCGCAGGCGCGCGGGGAACAGGACGGTACCGCCCGTGTGGCCGACGTCTATCTGGAGGTGCAGCGCAGCGCGGCGTTCCAGGAGGTGCGCAGCCGGTACCGGAGATTCGTGATTCCGGGCCTTGCGGTCTTCTTCACCTGGTACGTGGGCTATGTGGTGACCGCACAGGCCGCTCCCGGGCTGATGGCACGGCCGGTGGCGGGAGCCGTGAACGTGGCGATGCTGGCGGGGCTGGGGCAGTTCCTGACGACGTTCCTGTTCACGTGGGCGTACGCGCGGCACGCCCGGTTGCGCAGGGACCGAGCCGCGCTTGAGCTGCGCTGGGACACCCAGGAGTTGACGCGGGGACTCACGGGTGGCGAGAGGTGAGCGGGCATCAGGCGCTGGCTCTTGTGCTGTTCAGCGTGTTCGTCGCGGTCACGCTGGCGATCACCACGTGGGTGAGCCGCAACAGGCAGGGGTCGGCCGAGGAGTTCTATGCGGGCGGACGGCTGTTCTCTCCGATGGAGAATGGTTTTGCCATCGCCGGCGACTACATGTCGGCAGCCTCCTTTCTGGGCGTCACCGGCCTGATCGCGCTCTTCGGATACGACGGGCTGCTGTATGTGGTGGGCTTCCTTGTCGCCTGGCTCGTGGTGCTCTTCTTCGTCGCCGAACTGGTGCGCAACTGTGGGCGGTTCACGCTCGCGGACGTCGTCGCGGCGCGGATGAGCGAGCGGCCCGTGCGGATCGCGGCGGGAACGTCCTCGGTGACCGTCTCCGTGCTGTACCTGGTGGCACAGATGGTGGGAGCGGGCAGCCTCGTCGCGCTGCTGTTCGGAGGCACGAGTACGGCGGCGCGGGCCTGGACGGTGATCGTCGTCGGCGCGCTCATGGTGATCTATGTGTCGATGGGCGGGATGCGGGCCACCACCTGGATCCAGATCGTCAAGGCCGTGCTGCTGCTTGGCGGGACGGTGGCGCTGACCGTCCTGGTCCTGATGCGGTTCCACGGGGATGTCGACGCATTGCTGCGGACGGCGGCGGAGCGCAGCGGGCACGGCGAGGCCTTCCTCGCGCCGGGTCTGAAGTACGGCGGGAACTGGACGGCGCGGATCGACTTCATCAGCCTCGGCCTGGCGCTGGTGCTGGGCACGGCAGGGCTGCCGCACATCCTGTCCCGCTTCTACACTGTGCCGACCGCCCGCGCCGCGCGTCGCTCGGTCGTATGGTCGGTCGGGCTCATCGGCGGCTTCTATCTGATGACGATCGTGCTGGGCTTCGGCGCGGCCGCCGTCGTCGGACCGGACGCCGTACGAGAGTCGAACGCGGCTGGGAACACAGCGGTGCCGCTGCTGGCGCTGAAACTGGGCGGCGGGGCGGAGACGACCGGCGGAACGGTTCTGTTCGCCATGGTCGCCGCGATCGCCTTCGCCACGATCCTTGCGGTCGTCGCCGGCATCACCCTCGCCTCCTCGGCCTCCGTCGCCCACGATCTGTACACATCACTGCGGCCTCGTCGCGCCAAGTCCCGCAGCGAGGTGGGCGTGGCGCGGACCGCCGCCGTCGGCATCGGCGTGGTCGCGATCGCGCTCGGTCTGCTGGCCCGCGACCTCAACGTGGCCTTCCTGGTGGGACTCGCCTTCGCCGTCTCCGCGTCAGCGAACCTGCCGGTGCTGATGTACTCGCTCTTCTGGCGCAGCTTCACGACGCGCGGCGCCGTATGGGCGGTCTACGGCGGGCTGGTGCCCGCACTGGGGCTCGTGCTGCTGTCCCCGGTCGTCTCGGGCAGCCCCGAATCGCTGTTCCCCGCCGTCGACTTCCAGTACTTCCCGCTGCAGAACCCCGGAATCGTCTCCGTTCCGCTCGGCTTCCTAGCGGGCTGGCTCGGCACGGTCACCTCGGCGGAACCGGCGGACGAGGCCAAGCATGCGGAGACCGAGGTGCGGTCACTGACGGGTGCCGGGGCGGTGTGACGCCGCCGGGAGAGGGCCGAGCCAACCTGGATGACCAGGGCGCCGGGTGATCGGCGGGGAACCCGCTGCCGGGGGCCGGGCCCGGCCCCCGCTCCACCTCTACGGCGCCACCCACGCGTACCGGTGCTCCGGCCGCCCCGTGTCGCCGTACTTCAGGGAGAGCCGCAGTCGGCCGACCTGTTCCAGGTGGCGCAGATAGCGCTGCGCGGTGGAACGGCTGAGCCCCGTCCTGGCGGCCACCTCATGGGCCGAGAGCGGTTGGTCGGCCCGGTGCAGGACATCGCAGATCAGGTCGGTCGTCGGCTCCGAGTGACCGCTGGGCAGGCCGGGCGACGACGACGCGGGCGTGGTGCGCAGGGCCCCGAAGATGCGGTCCACCTGTTCCTGGCCCGCCACCCCTCGGCCGCCGACGCGGTCGACGGTGCGGCGCAGGGCGGCGTACGAGTCGAGGCGTGTGCGCAGGGCCGCGAAGGTGAACGGTTTGACCAGGTAGTGCAGGGCACCCAGACGCATCGCGGCCTGCACGGTCGCCACATCTCCGGCCGCTGTGATCATGATGACATCGGTGCCGTGGCCGCGTTCGCGCATACGGTGGACCAGTTCGAGGCCCGTCTGGTCGGGCAGGTAGTGGTCGAGCAGGGCCAGGTCGATCGAGGCGCGTTCCACCGCCGCCAGCGCCTGGGCAGCGCTGTGCGCGCGGGCGGCGACCCGGAAACCGGGAACCTTTCCCACGTACTTGGCGTTGACCTCGGCAACACGGAAGTCGTCGTCCACGACCAGGACGTCAATCATCGGGCCTCTCTCCCTCAAGGCCGGGCGAGCGTTAAGCCCGTGTTTCGGCTCCGCCGTTGTAGCGCGAGCAAAATGAGCACAACAGACTCTTGCAAGCAGAAGTCGGGGTTGCGCCCACAAGACTGCTGTTGTGGCCCATACCACATCTACGGTCCCGGGCCATGAGCGCAGACACCGGCCCCGCCATCGAGCTACGGGGCGCGAGCAAAACCTTCCGGACCCCCTCAGGGGGTCTGCACACGGCTGTCAGTGGCCTGGATCTGACCGTTGGGCGCGGCGAGTTCGTCGCCGTGGTCGGACCCACCGGCTGCGGCAAGTCGACGACTCTGACCCTGGTCAGCGGCCTGGAGGAACCCACCGAGGGTGATGTCCTGGTGGGCGGCGAGCGGGTCGCGGGAGTCGGGGACAAGGTCGGTTTCGTCTTCCAGCAGGACGCCACGTTCCCCTGGCGCACGGTTCTGTCCAACGTCATGGCGGGCCCGCGCTTCCGCGGCGTGTCCAAGGCGGAGGCGAAGCAGAAGGCGCGCGAGTGGCTGGCCCGGGTCGGGCTCGCGGCCTTCGAGGACCGCTACCCGCACCAGCTCTCCGGAGGCCAGCGCAAGCGTGTCGCCCTCGCCGCAACCTTCGTCAACGACCCCGAGATCCTGCTGATGGACGAGCCCTTCTCGGCGCTCGACGTGCAGACCAGGGCGCTGATGTCGGACGAACTCCTGGAGCTGTGGGAGGGCACGGGCGCCTCGGTCGTCTTCGTCACCCATGACCTGGAGGAGTCGATCGCGCTGGCCGACAAGGTCATCGTGATGACCGCCGGACCCGCGACCGTCAAGCAGGTCTTCGACATCGACCTGCCACGACCGCGCAAGGTGGAATCCGTGCGTCTGGAGCCGCGGTTCATCGAGATCTACCGCGAGATCTGGGAGTCCCTGGGCGAAGAGGTCCGCATCACCCGCGAAAGGGGTGCCGCACATGTCGCCTGAGGTCATCTCCGCGTCGACTGCCGTCGATACCTCCAAGCAGCCCGACCGTGCTCACTCGCGTGCGCGTGCCGCCCGCAGACGCAAGGCCGTCGTCATGCTTGCCCGCGTCGTGCTCCTGGTCGCCGTGCTCGGCTTGTGGGAGACGCTGTCGCGGGCCGACGTCATCGACCCGTTCAACTTCTCGATGCCGTCGAAGGTGTGGGACCAGATCTACACCTGGGTCACGCACGGCACCGCTCTCGGCTCGCTCGGCGAGCAGATCTGGGTCACGCTCCAAGAGGCGCTGCTCGGCTGGGTCATCGGTGTGGTGACCGGTGTGGTCTTCGGTATCGCGCTGGGGCGGATCGCCTTCCTCGCCGATATCCTTGGTCCATACATCAAGGTGCTCAACTCCATACCCAGGATCGTCCTTGCTCCGATCTTCGTGATCTGGTTCGGGCTCGGCCCGTCCTCCAAGATCGCCTCTGCCGTCGTCCTGGTCTTCTTCCCGGTCTTCTTCAACGCCTTCCAGGGCGCCCGTGAGGTCGACCGCAACCTGGTCGCCAACGCCCGCATCCTGGGTGCCAGTGACCGTCGCGTGACCCTTCAGGTGGTCATCCCGTCGGCCACCTCGTGGATCTTCACCAGCCTCCACGTGAGTTTCGGCTTCGCCCTCATCGGCGCCATCGTCGGTGAGTACATCGGCGCCACCAAGGGCATCGGCCTGCTCGTCGCCCAGTCCCAGGGCACCTTCAACGCGGCGGGTGTGTACGCCGCGATGGTCATCCTCGCGGTCGTCGCGCTCGTGGCCGAGGGGCTGCTCACCTTCGCCGAGCGCCGCATCTTCCGCTGGAAGCCGTCTGACTCCGGGCACTGATCGCCCCTTCGGGGACCGCCGGCGCAACCCCAGCCGGACGGCCTTCGCACACCCCCTGGGTCACCTGTTTTCCTCCCCGCACCGCCATCTCACAAGGACGTGAACCGCCATGCGCAAGTCCGCCAGAATCGCCGCCCTCGCCGCGGCCGGCCTGCTCGCCGTCACCTCGCTCACCGCCTGCGCCAATGATGCGGCCACCACCGCCTCGTCCGACTCCGGCAGCAAGGGCGACGGCAAGGGCACGAAGGTCAAGATCATGGTCGGTGGCCTCGACAAAGTCATCTACATGCCCGCCATGCTCACCCAGCGGCTCGGCTACTTCGACGCCGAGGGCCTCGACGTGGAACTGCTGAGCGAACCGGCCGGTGTCCAAGCCGAGACCGCGCTCGTCTCCGGCCAGGTCCAGGGAGCCGTCGGCTTCTACGACCACACCCTCGACCTGCAGACCAAGGGCAAGCACGTCGAGTCCGTGGTGCAGTTCTCGCACGCGCCCGGTGAGGTCGAGATCGTCTCCAACAAGGCGGCGAAGGACATCACGTCGCCCAAGGACTTCAAGGGCAAGAAGCTCGGTGTCACCGGCCTCGGCTCCTCGACCGACTTCCTCACCAAGTACCTCGCGGTCAAGAACGGCGTGAAAGTCAGCGAGTTCAGCCCGGTTGCCGTCGGCGCAGGTCCGACGTTCATCTCCGCCCTCCAGAAGGGCTCCATCGACGGTGGCATGACCACGGACCCGACCGTCGCCACGGTCCTCAAGAAAAACCTCGGGCAGGTGCTCGTCGACATGCGCACGCCGCAGGGGTCGCAGGACGCGCTGGGCGGCCCGTACCCGTCGTCCAGCCTGTACATGCAGACGGACTGGGTCAACAGCCACAGGGACACCGTCCAGAAGCTGGCCAACGCCTTTGTGAAGACCCTGAAGTGGATGTCCACGCACTCCGCGAACGAGATCGCCGCCGAGATGCCGGCCGACTACTCCCAGGGAAACAAGACGCTCTACGCGACCGCCATCAAGAGCACGCTGCCGATGTTCACCAAGGACGGCGTGATGCCCCAGGACGGCCCCGAGACGGTCGAGAAGGTGCTCAAGGCGTTCAACCCCAACATCAAGAACGCCACCATCGACCTCAGCAAGACGTACACCACGGAGTTCGTGGAGAAGGCCGCGGGCTGAGCCCCGCCGACCGTGCCTCAGGCGCGGGTCGCCCAGAGGTAGCGATGCTCGGGGCGGCCCGCGTCGCCGTATTTGAGGGTCAGTGTGGCCCGCCCCGTGCGCTCCAGCAGCTTCAGATAGCGCTGGGCGGTCTGGCGGCTCAGACCGGTCCGATCGGCGATCTCCTGGGCGGACAGGGGGCCGTCGGCGTTCACGAGGGCCCGGCGTACGAGATCCGCAGTGGTGGGGGAGTGCCCTTTGGGCAGCCCCGGCTCCGAACCCGCCGACAAGGCGCCGAAGATCCGGTCCACCTCCGCCTGTTCGGCCTCTCCTCCGCCGTCGAGGGTGCGGCGCAGTTCGGCGTACGCCTCCAGCTTGGCGCGCAGGCCTGCGAAGGCGAACGGCTTGACGAGGTACTGGAGTGCGCCCTGCCGCATCGCCGCCCGCACCGTCTGGACGTCGCGGGCCGCTGTCACCATGATCACGTCAGTCTCGTGGCCCCGCCGCCGCATCTCCTGGACGACCGCGAGCCCCGTTCCGTCGGGCAGGTAGTGGTCCATCAGCACGAGGTCCAGGTGGGCCACCGTCTCCATCCGGTGCAGCGCGTCGGCCGCGCTGTGCGCCTCGCCGGCCACGTGGAAGCCCGGGACCTTCTCCACATACGCGGCGTTGACCCGTGCGACACGGGAGTCGTCGTCCACGACCAGAACTTCGATGGGCCGGGTCATCGCGACTCCTCCCCGGGAATGTGAACGGGCGTTTCCACATCTGGTTGATCGCCTGACGGCGCCTTGGGCGCGGGGACGAAAGTCCGATGGTCCACAGCCGACTCCGGTGCCGGGTCGGTTTCTTCGAGCGCCTCCGGCAGCACGACGGTGAACTCCGCACCCCCGCCCTCTGCCTCGCCCACGCGCGCACTTCCCCCTTGACGCTCGGCGAGTCGACGCACCAAGGACAGGCCGATCCCGCGCTTGCCGTGGGCAGGGGGCTGCTTGGTGGACCATCCGTCGGTGAAGATCAACTCCCGGCGCTCGGCGGGGATTCCAGGTCCGGTGTCACGCACCCTGAGGACCGCCGTGCGCCCCTCGGCGCGCAGTTCGACGTCCACGCGCGCGTGGGGAGTGCCGGCGACGGCGTCGAGCGCGTTGTCGACCAGGTTGCCGACGATGGTGACAAGGCCTCTCGAGTCGATCAACCGGTCGGGAAGCAGCGTCCGGTCCGCGATCCACAGGGCCACGCCGCGTTCGGCGGCCACCGTGGCCTTGCCGACCAACAGGGCCGCGAGCAGCGGATCGTGGATCTTCTCGGTGACCTGTTCCGCAGTGGCCCTGTGGTCGCCCACCACCTCCCCGACGAATTCCACGGCGTCGTCGTACATATCCAGTTCGAGCAGTCCCAAGAGCGTGTGCATCCGGTTGGCGTGCTCGTGGTCCTGCGCGCGCAGCGCGTCGATCAGACCGCGCGTGGAGTCCAGCTCCCGGCCCAACTGCTCCAGTTCGGTGCGGTCGCGGAGGGTGGCGACGGCACCTCCGTCGTCGGTGGGCATGCGGTTGGCGACGAGGACGCGGTGACCGCGCACCGTGAGCAGATCGGTGCCGGTGACACGTCCGGCCAGCACATCGGTCGTACGGCCCGTTCCGAGCGCCTCGTCGAGGGACCGTCCGACGGCCTCGTCACCGATGCCCAGCAGACGCTGTGCCTCGTCGTTCAGGAGGCGTACCCGGCCTGCCCGGTCCAGGGCGACGACGCCCTCCCTGATGCCGTGCAGCATCGCCTCGCGCTCCGCGAGCAGCGCCGAGATGTCGGAGAAGGCGAGGTCGCGGGTCTGCCGCTGGACCCTGCGCGAGATCAGGTACGCGGCCAGGGCGCCGATGGCCAGGGCCGCGCCCGCGTAGGCGAACAGTCCCGGGATCGCGTGGATCAGCCGGGCCCGCACGCTGTTGTACTCGATGCCCACCGAGACCGCGCCGATGATCCTGCCGTGCGTGTCCTGCAGCGGCACCTTGCCGCGGGCCGAGCGGCCCAGGGTGCCGCTGTCGATCTGCATGACCTCCTCGCCGGCCAGGGCCTGGCTCGGGTCGGTCGAGACGACCCTGCCGATCTGCGTGATGTCCGGGTGCGACCAGCGCACACCCCTCATGTTCATCACCACGACGTACTCGGCGTTGCTGGCCTTGCGGATCCGCTCCGCCTCCGCCTGCACGGGGCCGTCGGGCGTGGGCAGCGTCGACTGCAGGTCCTTGGCGATCTGCGGCTGGGCCGCCGTGGTCTGCGCGATCGCGAGGGCCCGGCGCATCGCCTGGTCGTCCAGCAGGTGGCTGAGCGGTGCCAGGAACAGCCCGGTGGCGAGCACCGCGACGCCCGCGGCCATCGCCACCTGCATGAGCAGGACCTGCGAGAACATCCGCCGCGGCAGACCGAGGCGCAGTCGTCGTGCACGGGCAGAGGGGCTCATGGGTATGACGGTACGGGGACGGGCGCGCCCTGCCGTAGGGGGTGTGGCACGGATCTCCTGCGGGGTGCTGGTGAGGACCTGGCCGGTCCCCGGTGCTCTGCCGCGCAGAGCCTCAGCAGCGGGCAGGGTCGGCGACGACCGCGGTGAGCAGCTCCCGGACGGACATCACGTCCATCCGGGCCGGTGAACCCAGCACCGAGCTGCAGCTCTCCGGTCGCGGCGGCAGGGAGGCGCCCTGGGCCACGAGGACGTGCCACAGCCGGCCGTCGGTGTGGGCGACGGTGACCTCCCAGCGCGGCGCGGCCCCGTCCGTGCGGACGACGGTCAGGACGTCCGCCGCGTACTCGTGGGCCGCCGTGCGCACCGCGAGTTCCGCGGCCTGCGCAGGCCGTTGTTCCCAGGCGGAGCGGCCACGGCACCCCTCGACGACGACCCGTCCGTCACGCACCCCCTGGAGGACCTCCTTGACGTGCGGGGCCTGGGCACGCCCGTACGCGTATCCGAACGGAAGGATGAGAAGAGTGGGCGAGAAACGGTGGCCGCCCAGGTGCGTGACCTCCCAGACGCCGTCGACTCCGGAGGTGGTCAGCTCGGTGGCGAGGGGACGGCCGAGGAGGGCGCAGCAGCGGTCCCGCTTGCCGTTGGTGCAGACGAGGGCGAGCGGATCGCCTGTGTGGGGCAGCCCCTGAAGGGTCGAGTCGAAGGTGTGCGGGTCGCCCATGCCGAGTGCCGAGAAGTCGAGCCCGAGCAACTGTTCCGGCTGCGAGGTCGTGGCGGCGTGCAGCCAGACGTTTCCGGGGACGGTGTGGGCCGCATACACCTGCCGTACGGCGGGTGTGCCGCAGTCGGCGTGCCGGCCGGGGCGGCGGATGAGCGCGATCCGCACGCCGGTGCCCACCGCGGCCGCCTCGAGGGCGCGGCCGAGTTCCGGATCCAGGTGGCTCGATGTGAGTGCGTCGGCACCCCAGGGGCCGGGCTGCTCCAGGAGCAGCCATGTCCTCGCGGTCGCCGCGGTCCCCGCTAGGGGCTCGTCGAGGTCCTGGGACGCGGCCGTGCACGTACTCACAGAGGTGAGCCTAACCTGACTTCGCCTGCGGTGACTTCCAGCCGTGCGGAGGGAGCGCGTTCGGAGCGCGCGAGGCGTGTGTCGAGGGCGCGCGGAGCACGGCCGCGGGGGCGCGGGCAGTGCACAGGCTCACTCGGCGCGCGCTTGACGACATCGGCGCGCTGGGCTCACCGGGGGAGCGGCTGAGGCGGTCGTGCTCCCACGTAGCGCCCGCTCGGGCGCATGCGCAGGGGGCGCTCCTCGTACTCCTCGAGGGTGTGGGCGATCCAGCCCGCCGTACGCGCGACGGCGAAGATGGTCTCGCTCGCTGTGGCGTCCATGCCGGAGGTGACCGTGAGGACGGCCAGCGCCAGGTCGACGTTGGCGTGCAGTGGCGTGTGGCGGGCCGTCGTGGACACGATGTCCCGGGCCGCCGCCAGGGCCGGTGCGGCGTCCGCTACCTCCTCCAGGAGCGCGAACAGGGCACGCGCACGCGGGTCCTCGCCGGGATACAGCCGGTGTCCGAGCCCGGGGATCCGGCGGCCGGCACGCAGTTCGTCGGCGACCACGGGGGCCGCGGTGCCCCGGTCCAGGACGTCGAGCAGCATTCGGTGCGCGAGGCTGCCGGCCGCACCGTGCAGAGGGCCCTCCAGCACTCCGAGGCCGGCCGAGACGGCGGCGTACGCGTGCGCGCGGGCCGACGCGGCGACGCGGACCGCGAGGGTAGAGGCGGCGAGGTCGTGATCGACGAGCAGCCCGAGTGCCGTGTCCAGGGCGCGCAGTGACGCCTCGTCGGCGGCACGGCCGGTGAGGCGCCCCCACAGACGCCGGGCCAGCGGGCCCTCGTCGCGGTGGTCGTGCCGCAGCGGCGGGAGCGCGGCGACGAGTGTCGGGATGAGGGTGCGGGCGGTGCCGAGGACCGTGTCCGGTGACAGGTCGAAGCGGAGCGGGTCCGCGGTGGCCGCGGCGATCGCCGCCACTCGAAGCCGGTCGGTGGGGCCACTGTGTTCGGGCAACGCGTTCACCGCGCGGCGGGCGACGGTGACGGCGGCGTCCGGGGCGGTGAAGGTGATGCCGGGCCGCAGCCGTCCGGTCCACAGCCACTCGGCGATCTCCTCGTAGGAGTGGAGTGCGGCCAGCTCGGTGGCGTCGACGCCCCGGAAGTAGTACCGGTCCTTGTCGATCAAGGTGATGCTCGTACGGACCGAGAGCTCGTCGGCACTGGGCGAACTCCCGCTCGGCTCACGTCTGTTGCGTCGCGCGAGAGCTGCCACTTCCTTGGCGTCGAAGGTGCTGCCGCGGCCGCCCGGTTCGCGCCTGCTGCTCAGCTGGCCACGGCTGACGTACGCGTAGACGGTCTCGGGCTTCACGCCGAGCAGTTCAGCGGCCTCCTTGGTGGTGAGCCGAGGCCCGTCGTGACCGTGTTCCGCTTCTTGATCCCTCATGGCCGCCACCGTATCCATGGACGATGTATTGATTGAATCAATATTGACGGTGATTGAGTCAATCATAGACAGTCGAGTCAAGTTCAAGGAGGAAACATGCCGATCAGCAGGGCCGCATCCACCTCCGTCGACGTGCCGCGGGGACTCGCGGGCGTCGTCGTCACCGACACCGCATTGGGTGATGTGAGGGGGCTGGAGGGCTTCTATCACTACCGCCAGTACTCGGCCGTCGAACTCGCGCAGACCCGCGACTTCGAGGACGTCTGGCACCTCATGGTCCACGGCGTGCTGCCGGACGCGGCGCAGCGGTCCGCGTTCGCCGCGCGGACCGCCGGGCTGCGCCGCCTGCCCGACGACGTACGGGAGGCGCTTGCCGCCGTGGCGGCGGCGAGTGGCCGCTCCGGCCCCCTGTCGGGCCTCCGCACGGCGCTCTCTCTCCTCGGCGCCTCCAAGGGCTTCCGGCCGGTGTACGACATCGGCCCGGACCAGCGCCGTCAGGACGCGCTCGCGGCCGCCGCGGCCGTCCCCACGCTGTTGACGGCGCTGTACCGACTGGGCCGCGGGCTGGAGCCGGTCGAGCCGCGGGAGGACCTGCCGTACGCCGCCAACTACCTGTACATGTTGACCGGTTCGGAGCCTGACGCTGCGCGCGCACGGGCCGTCGAGCAGTACTTGATCTCCACCATCGACCATGGATTCAATGCATCAACCTTCACGGCCCGGGTGATCACCTCCACGGGGGCCGATGTGGCGGCGGCCTTGGTGGGCGCCGTCGGCGCCCTGTCCGGCCCGCTCCACGGTGGAGCGCCGAGCCGCGCCCTCGACACGCTCGACGCGATCGGCACGCCCGAGCGCATCGACCCCTGGATCCGCGAACGCGTCCTCGCCGGTGACCGCATCATGGGCTTCGGCCACCCTGTCTACCGCACGGAGGACCCGCGCTCGCGGATGCTGCGCAGCATCGCGGAGCAGTTCGGCGGCCCGCTGGTCGACTTCGCCATCGAGGTCGAGCGCCGGGTGGAGGCCATCCTGGCCGAACTGAAGCCCGGTCGCGAACTCCATACGAACGTGGAGTTCTACGCGGGGGTGGTGATGGAGCTCTGCGGCCTCCCGCGCGAGATGTTCACCCCGACCTTCGCGACGGCCCGCGTGGTCGGCTGGAGCGCCAACATCCTGGAACAGGCGGAGGACTCGAAGATCATCCGTCCGGCGGCCCGTTACGTGGGCCCGCTGCCGCCGGTCGCCGTGCCGGCGGTGGCCTGACCGGCGCACGGGGTGGCGGTGCGGCATCATCCCGCTGCACCGCCCGGGGACCTCACGAGAACGGGAAGAGGCCCGGCGCCGGTCTGACGTCGGACCTCGAAGGATCTGTTCGAGCGGCGGCGAGGTGAGCCTTGACCGACTCGATCGAAGCGCCTCTGACGCGTCGGGGTTGGTACGCGGGGGCGCGAGCGTATGTGGGCGGCGCGAAGTCGGGGCGAAAGCGTGTGACCCCAAAGGTGTGGGCGGGGAGGGCCCTGGAGTTGCCGGAAGACTACCGTTTTCGCCCTGCCGTCAAAGTGCTATGCGTCAGGAATGTCGGCTTTGGCGCGCACGAGCGTCTCTCGGCTGACGACGACGATCCGTTCGTAGTCGGCTCTTGCGGCGTCGGCGGGAAGCTCGTTGTCGAGTGCCGCGGTGGCCTCGGTCCCGATGACGGCGAAGTTGCCGTCACTGAGTTCGAAGATGTCGGGGCAACTCTCACCGGAGAGGCTGCCTCGTTCGCGTGGGGACGCACCGATGCGGCGCACGATTTTCAAGGGGATCCCAGTCCTCGTGTTTAGACAGTTCAGGGCTGGGACAGGGTAGCCGACCGCACGTCACTCGAATGGCTCAGCCTGGGCCAACTGGCGGTCGGCCATGGGGTGTTAACCGCTGCGGTCGCAAGGGCTCTACTCCGTGGGCGGTTCACCCACGACCCACCACTCCTCGGTGTCGGCTTCATCCAGATCGCGGATAAGCGTGTCCATCATGTGGCCTACGCGCGCTTCGTCCGACGACTCCTTGAGACTTGCCCGATGATGACGTGTTGCATCCCAGTAGTCGCGAAACATGGCATTACGGCAAATGATTCGAAGGTGACCGTGGAGCTCCTCCCAGGTGACCACCCCCACCCGGTAGGCGAGAAGGGTGTTCGTGTACATCGCGTTGGCGAAGAGATACTGCCGGCGCCGCGTGGGGTCCACTTCCTCGATCGTGCTCATGACCGCGGCCAGGTCGGGGTCGCTCAGTGCCTTGTCCAACAGGTAGGACTGCAGGCGCTGTTGCTCGGCAAGCCGTGCTTCCTGGCGGCCGTCCTGCTGTGCACGTTCGATCCGGAGGCGCAGTTCCTCGTACCGTCGTCGCTGGACGGCCAGAGCGATCACCATGCCGACCGCGAACCCGAGCCCCGCCGCGGTGGCGGCGCCCAGCCCCTGTACCCCGTGCCTCTGTGTGGCCATGTCAACCCCCGAATCAGGCGACCGTCCGCCGGTCGTCGACCGTCCGCCGGTCGTCGGGTGCGGGTCGACTGGTGGGGACCGGCGAGCGATGGGCGGCGCGCTTGCCGTCTCCCAGGGTGCCGAGCGGCTCTGATCGGCGGGGAGGCGGAGAGGAGGCGCACGGAGGGAAGTGCGGGTCGCGTTTCCCGGCGCCATGCCCAACGTGTGCCCCGCGAGCGCCGCTAACAATCGTTCACTTCGCTGGGTTTCCACCCACTCGTATCCTGGGTCGGCATTCAATCCTCGTACGAGAGACGACCCGTTCCGGTGAGAGCCGGTCCGTGAGCCGCACTCGTACAGGGGCCGGAAACGCGATGCGGCGCACGCATCGGTGTGGGAAGGGGCGCACGTTGAGCCAGTCGTCGAGTCCGCAGCAGATCCCGGTCGTCGTACTCGCCGGATTCCTGGGCTCGGGCAAGACCACGCTGCTCAACCACCTTCTGCACCACAGCGCCGGTAGCCGCATCGGCGCCGTCGTCAACGACTTCGGGGACATCGAGATCGATGCCATGGCCGTCGCCGGGGCGCTCGGGGACTCCACCGTCTCCCTGGGCAACGGGTGTCTCTGCTATGCTGTCGACGCGAGTGAACTCGACCTCTGTCTCGACCGACTTGCCCAGCCCTCCGCCGGCATCGATGTCATCGTCATCGAGGCGAGCGGCCTGGCCGAACCCCAGGAACTCGTCCGCATGGTGCTCGCCAGCGAGCAGCCCAGGGTCGTCTATGGCGGACTGGTCGAGGTCGTCGACGCGGTGGAGTTCGACGCCACCCGGGAGAGGCATCCCGAACTCGACCGCCATCTCGCCCTCGCCGATCTCGTCGTCGTCAACAAGACGGACCGGGCCGACGACAGCGAGCGGGTCCTGCGGCTCGTCCAGTCGCTCACCGGCGGCGCCGCCGTCGTCCCGGCCGCCTATGGGCGCATCGACCCCGAGTTCCTCTTCGACTGCAGGCCCGCCGAGGAACGGATCGGGCAGCTCTCCTTCGACGACCTCCACCGGCACGACGACGAGCACGGGGATGAGTACGGGGATGAGTACGGGGATGAGGGCCCTCACCACGCCCATCTGCACGCCGGGTACGACAGCCTGTCCTTCCGTTCCGACGTGCCCATGAACCCCCGGCGGCTGCTGGAGTTCCTCGACAGCAGGCCTGAGGGCCTCTACCGGATCAAGGGGTACGTCGACTTCGGCGCCGCCGATCCACGCAACAGGTACGCCGTGCATGCGGTGGGGCGGTTTTTGCGCTTCTACCCGGAACCGTGGGAGGCCGGCGGCGAGCGGCTCACCCAGCTCGTGCTCATCGGGTCGGGCATCGACACCGCCGCCCTGCGCAAGGAGCTGGAGGGGTGCAGCGACGACGCCCCACAGGCCGACGAGCACAGCATGTGGGGCGTCCTTCGCTATGTGCAGGACAAGGAGACCGAGGCTCTCACGAGCCTCGGTGACCTCGAGGGCTGATCACACCCGTCCCGCCACCGCCGCGACGGTCTTCGGCAGCGACACACCCGAGCCGTCGCGCCGCGGGTCGAGCTCCGGCAGCTCGGCCGGCATGCCATTCTTCTGCGCCGCCCGGGCAGGGGTCTCGCCCGCCCAGGCGAACGACAGGCAGTCCTCGCCCTTCAGGAACCGCTGGCAGCGCACGCCGCCCGTGGCCCGGCCCTTGCGCGGGTACTGGTCGAACGGCGTCATCTTGGCGGTCGTCTGGACCGAGTCGTCCAGCGTGCCACGCGAGCCGGCGACCGTGAAGACCACCGCGTTCTCCGACGGGTCCACCGCCGTGAAGGAAAGCACCTTCGCGCCGTCCGACAGTTTGATGCCCGCCACGCCGCCCGCGGGCCGACCCTGCGGCCGCACTTGGGACGCCTGGAAACGCAGCAGCTGTGCGTCGTCCGTGATGAAGACCAGGTCCTCCTCGCCCGTGCGCAGTTCGACCGCGCCGACGATCCGGTCGCCCTCCTTGAGGGTGATGACCTCCAACTCCTCCTTGTTCGCGGGGTAGTCGGGGACCACACGCTTGACGATGCCCCATTCTGTGCCGAGCGCGAGGCCCTGGGAGGCCTCGTCCAGCGTGGTCAGGCAGACCACCGTCTCGTCCGCTTCCAGGGAGATGAACTCCGAGACGGGCGCGCCCCCGGAGAGGCTCGGCCGGGTCGCCGTCTCCGGCAGCTGCGGGAGGTCGATCACGTTCAGTCGCAGCAGCCGTCCGCCGGATGTCACCGCGCCCACCTCGCCGCGCGCCGTCGCTGGAACAGCGGAGACGATCACGTCGTGCTTCGCGCGCTTGCCGTCGGTGTCCTCCTCGAACGGGTCGCCGTTCGCAGTGCGCGCCAGCAGGCCCGTCGACGACATCAGCACTCGGCACGGGGCGTCCTCGACCTGGAGCGGGACCGTCGGCGCCGGGGCGCCGGCGGACTCCAGCAGCACCGTGCGCCGCTCCGTGCCGAACTTCTTGGCCACCGTGGCCAGTTCGGCGGACACCAGCTTGCGCAGCTCCGCATCCGACTCCAGGATCCGGGTCAGCTCCGCGATCTCGGCGTTGAGCCGGTCCTTCTCCGCCTCCAGCTCGATCCGGTCGTACTTGGTGAGGCGGCGCAGCGGGGTGTCGAGGATGTACTGCGTCTGGACCTCGCTCAGCGAGAAGCGCTCCATCAGGCGCTCCTTGGCCTGCGCCGAGTTCTCGCTGGAGCGGATCAGGCGGATGACCTCGTCGATGTCCACCAGTGCCGTGAGCAGGCCCTCGACCAGGTGAAGCCGGTCACGCTTCTTGCCGCGGCGGAACTCCGAGCGACGCCGGACGACGTCGAAGCGGTGGTCCAGATAGACCTCGAGCAGTTCCTTGAGGCCCAGCGTGAGCGGCTGGCCGTCGACCAGTGCGACGTTGTTGATGCCGAAGGACTCCTCCATCGGCGTCAGCTTGTAGAGCTGCTCGAGGACCGCCTCCGGCACGAAGCCGTTCTTGATCTCGATCACCAGGCGCAGTCCGTGCTCACGGTCGGTGAGGTCCTTGACGTCGGCGATGCCCTGCAGCTTCTTCGAACCGACCAGATCCTTGATCTTGGCGATCACCTTCTCCGGGCCGACCGTGAAGGGCAGCTCCGTGATGACCAGGCCCTTGCGGCGCGCCGTCACGTCCTCGACGGATACCGTGGCGCGGATCTTGAAGGTGCCGCGGCCCGTCTCGTACGCGTCCCGGATGCCCGAGAGGCCGACGATCCGTCCGCCGGTAGGCAGGTCGGGGCCCGGGACGTGCTTCATCAGGGTGTCCAGATCCGCGTTCGGGTGGCGGATCAGGTGGCGGGCGGCCGCGATGACCTCGCCGAGATTGTGCGGCGGCATGTTCGTGGCCATGCCGACCGCGATGCCGGACGCGCCGTTCACCAGGAGGTTCGGGAACGCGGCCGGGAGGGCCTCGGGCTCCTGCTCCTGGCCGTCGTAGTTGGGTGCGAAGTCGACCGTGTCCTCGTCGATCGACTCGGTCATCAGGCTCGTCGCCTCGGTCATGCGGCACTCGGTGTACCGCATGGCGGCCGGCGGGTCGTCGTTGCCCAGCGAGCCGAAGTTGCCGTGGCCGTCGACCAGGGGGACGCGCATCGAGAAGGGCTGGGCCATGCGCACCAGGGCGTCGTAGATCGACGCGTCGCCGTGCGGGTGCAACTTACCCATGACCTCGCCGACGACACGGGCGCACTTCACGTAGCCGCGGTCGGGGCGCAGCCCCATCTCGTTCATCTGGTAGACGATCCGCCGGTGCACCGGCTTGAGGCCGTCGCGTGCGTCCGGCAGGGCCCGGGAGTAGATGACCGAGTACGCGTACTCGAGGAAGGAGCCCTGCATCTCGTCGACTACGTCGATGTCGAGGATCTTCTCCTCGTACGAGTCGTCGGGCGGCGGGGTCTTCGTGCTGCGGCGGGCCATCGCTGCCGGCTCCTTCACAGTCTGTGCGGGGCATGAACGAATCTGACGCGGACCATTGTGGACCGCCGCACCGACAACACGGACCAGTACCCGTCTCCCAGCGCACTTCGCCCAGGCAGAAGGTGTCCCGGGACTCCCGTCGCGGTGCCCGTCCGGTGCCGGTTGCCCCCGCCGTCAACCCCGCGTTTCGCCCTCCACCCGCCGTAATCGCGGTCTCGCTCTCGGCGTACGCCGCCCGGGAACTTGTCCACTGGTCGGCACGCTTGCATACAGTGACAGGACCGGCAGGAAACCGCGGGTTTCCGCGACAGCTTCCGCGAGCGAAGGGATGTACATGCCCATGGGTCACACGGCCACAGCCGAGGCAGGCTCCGGGGGCCTGACAGCGACCGAGCACCGCCTGGCCAACGGGCTTCGCGTGGTGCTCTCCGAGGACCACCTGACCCCGGTCGCGGCGGTGTGCCTCTGGTACGACGTCGGCTCACGCCACGAGGTGCACGGGCGCACCGGCCTCGCCCACCTCTTCGAACACCTGATGTTCCAGGGCTCGGGCCAGGTCAAGGGCAACGGCCACTTCGAGCTGGTCCAGGGTGCCGGCGGCTCGCTGAACGGCACGACGAGCTTCGAGCGCACCAACTACTTCGAGACCATGCCCACCCACCAGCTGGAGCTCGCCCTCTGGCTGGAGGCCGACCGTATGGGCTCCCTGCTCGCCGCCCTCGACGACGAGTCCATGGAGAACCAGCGGGACGTCGTGAAGAACGAGCGCCGCCAGCGCTACGACAACGTCCCGTACGGCACGGCCTTCGAGAAGCTGACCGCGCTCGCCTACCCGGAGGGCCACCCGTACCACCACACGCCGATCGGGTCGATGGCGGACCTGGACGCGGCCACCCTGGAGGACGCGCGCGCCTTCTTCCGCACCTACTACGCGCCCAACAACGCCGTTCTCTCCGTCGTCGGAGACATCGACCCCAAGCAGACGCTCGCCTGGATCGAGAAGTACTTCGGGTCCATCCCGTCCCACGACGGCAAGCCCGAGCCGCGCGACGGCTCGCTGCCCGACGTCATCGGCGAGCAGCTGCGCGAGGTCGTCGAGGAGGAGGTCCCGGCGCGCGCCCTGATGGCCGCCTACCGGCTGCCGCACGACGGCACACGCGTGTGCGACGCGGCCGACCTTGCCCTCACCATCCTCGGCGGCGGCGAGTCCTCGCGCCTCTACAACCGGCTCGTACGACGCGACCGCACCGCTGTCGCCGCCGGGTTCGGCCTGCTGCGGCTCGCCGGAGCGCCCTCCCTGGGGTGGCTGGACGTGAAGACGTCCGGAGACGTCGAGGTGCCGGTCATCGAGACGGCCATCGACGAGGAGCTCGCCCGGTTCGCCGAGGAGGGCCCCACCACTGAGGAGATGGAGCGCGCCCAGGCCCAGTTGGAGCGCGAGTGGCTGGACCGGCTCGGCACGGTCGCAGGCCGCGCCGACGAACTGTGCCGGTACGCCGTGCTGTTCGGCGACCCGCAGCTCGCCCTGACCGCCGTCCGGCGCGTGCTCGAGGTCACGCCCGAGGAGGTGCAGGAGGTCGCCAAGGCCCGTCTGCGCCCCGACAACCGCGCGGTGCTCGTGTACGAGCCCGTCGCGGCCGAACCAGAGGCCCAGGCAGCCGCCGAAACCACCGACGAGAACGAGGAGTCGGCGAAGTGACCGAGCTCGCGACCATGGAGTTCCACCCGCAGCCCCGGCCCGGCGAGGCCAGGCCCTGGGCGTTCCCTGCGCCCGAGCGCGGCACGCTCGACAACGGCCTGACCGTGCTGCGCTGCCACCGTCCCGGTCAGCAGGTCGTCGCCGTCGAGGTGCTCCTCGACGCGCCCCTGGACGCCGAGCCGGCCGGCGTCGACGGCGTCGCCACGATCATGGCGCGCGCCTTCTCCGAGGGCACCGACAAGCACTCCGCCGAGGAGTTCGCCGCCGAGCTGGAGCGCTGCGGCGCCACCCTCGACTCGCACGCCGACCACCCCGGCGTCCGTCTCTCCCTCGAAGTGCCCGCCTCCCGCCTCTCGAAGGCGCTCGGGTTGCTCGCCGACGCCCTGAGGTCGCCGGCGTTCGCGGACAGCGAGGTCGAGCGCCTGGTACGCAACCGACTGGACGAGATCCCGCACGAGACCGCCAATCCGGCTCGCCGCGCCGCCAAGGAGCTCTCCAAGGAGCTCTTCCCGGCGTCCTCGCGCATGTCGCGCCCGCGCCAGGGCACCGAGGAGACGGTCGCGAACATCGACTCCGCCGCCGTCCGCGCCTTCTACGAGCGGCATGTGCGCCCCTCGACGGCCACCGCCGTCGTGGTCGGCGACCTCACCGGGCTCGACCTCGACGCACTCCTCGGGGAGACCCTCGGCGCCTGGACGGGCGCGCCTGCCAAGCCGCGTCCCGTGCCCCCGGTGACCGCCGACGACACCGGCCGCGTGATCATCGTGCACCGCCCGGGCGCGGTCCAGACGCAGCTGCTGATCGGCCGGGTCGGCGCCGACCGGCACGACCGCGTGTGGCCCGCCCAGGTGCTCGGCACGTACTGCCTCGGCGGTACCCTCACCTCCCGCCTGGACCGGGTCCTGCGTGAGGAGAAGGGCTACACCTACGGGGTGCGGGCGTTCGGCCAGGTGCTGCGCTCCGCGCCCGACGGCACGGGCGCCGCGATGCTCGCCATCAGCGGCTCCGTCGACACGCCGAACACCGGCCCGGCGCTCGACGACCTCTGGAAGGTGCTGCGCACCCTCGCCGCCGAGGGCCTCACGGATGCCGAGCGCGACGTCGCGGTGCAGAACCTGGTGGGCGTGGCACCGCTGAAGTTCGAGACCGCTGCGGCCGTCGCGAGCACGTTCGCCGACCAGGTCGAGCAGCACCTTCCCGACGACTACCAGGCGACGCTCTATCAGGAACTGGCCGCCACGGGCACGGTGGAAGCCACGGCTGCCGTCGTGAACGCGTTCCCGGTGGACCGTCTGGTGACCGTCCTGGTGGGCGACGCCGCGCAGATCGAGGAGCACGTCAAGGCGCTCGGTATCGGTGAAGTGAGCGTCGTGGCGGCCGAGTAGAGCGACGCCGCACGCGCGCGGGGCAGACCCCCCGGGTGGGCGTGGCCCCGTTGAAGGGCATACGCGCGTCGAGCAGTGACCTCGCGAGGCCCTGGTGACTTTTCTGTCACCAGGGCCTCTGCCTTCTTGGCGGTTTGTCCGTATTGCCATAGAGGCTGCCTCTCTGCCCTGTGGGATGCGCTACAAACGCTCTGATCGGTTTGGTGTTGGAAAGGTGGCCCTCTTAGCGTCTTCCGGGCTGCCGTCAGGCAGTGCGCCGCATCCGCGGCACCGGACAGTCATCGCCGAGTCCCCGTACGGCGCGAGCCAGGGGAGCCGGGGACCCACCCTCCTGTCGCCGCCTTCGCGGTCGGCGGGCCCAAGTCCCTGGGGTGAATCGGGCGCGAGCCCGTAGGAGACCTTCCTGCTCCGAACCCGTCAGCTAACCCGGTAGGCGAGAGGGAAGGAAAGGACCAGCCATTTCATGGCGTTCACCTGCGCCAACGGGAAGCACCGTCGTCCCGGCCGCGTGAAGCGCACGACCACGAACGCCGTGGGCGTCGCGGCGCTCACCACCACCGGCGTCATCGGTGCCCTGGCCGCCCCGGCGCTCGCCGCCGGCAACTCCGTCGAGCAGACAGGACTGATGCGGGCCGTCTCCCTGGGCGACTCGGTCGCCCAGAAGATCGATGCCCAGGCCGCCGCTCAGAGGCAGGCCGCCGAGCAGAAGAAGGCCGAGGAGGCCGCGCGCAAGCGGGCCGCGGAGAAGGCCGCGAAGGAGCGCGAGGCCAAGGCCCGGGCCGCCCGGGAGGCCGAGCGCCGACGCCTGAACGCGTTCGTGGCGCCGATCTTCAACTCCTACGTCTCCACCGGCTACAAGAGCGGCGGCTCCCTGTGGTCCTCCGGCAGCCATACCGGCATCGACTTCCACGCCGCCAGCGGTACGCCCGTGCACGCGGTCGGCTCCGGCACGGTCGTCGAGACGGGCTGGGGCGGCGCGTACGGCAACCAGATCGTCATCAAGATGAACGACGGCACCTACACGCAGTACGGCCACCTGTCGTCCATCGGCGTCTCCGTGGGCCAGAGGGTCACCCCGGGCCTGCAGATAGCCCTCTCCGGGGCCACGGGCAATGTCACCGGGCCGCACCTGCACTTCGAGGCTCGTACGTCCCCGGAGTACGGCTCGGACATCGATCCCCTGGCATACCTCCGGTCACACGGTGTGAACGTCTGACACCTGCCTTCCACGGTTCCGCGCGAACGTGACGGCCCCGGCTCATGAGCCGGGGCCGTCGTCGTTTCGAACTGCCGTCTGTCCAAAAAATATCCATGGATTCAGGCCCGCCGTCGGAAATTCCGGCCCGCTGCAATAGAGTCGGTTGAACACGTGTCACTCGACGACGTTTCACGGGGATTAAGGCGGAGGTCGGACATGCGTATTCCGGCGCACTCGGTATGCACGGCGATTCGTGATGACATCGTCGCGGGTGTCTACGAGCGCGGCGGCCGGCTCACCGAGGAACTGCTCGCGCGCCGGTACGGCGTCTCCCGTGTCCCCGTGCGCGAGGCGCTGCGCACGCTGGAGGCCGAGGGCTTCGTCATCACCCGCAGGCACGCGGGCGCGTGCGTGGCGGAGCCCACCGAGCAGGAGGCCGCCGACCTGCTGGAGATGCGGATGCTGCTGGAGCCGCTGGGTGCCGCACGGGCCGCGCAGCGCCGCACCGAGGCCCACCTCAAGGTGCTGCGCGGCCTGGTCAGACTGGGCCAGGAGCGGGCCAGGAGGGGCAACAGCGACGATCTGCGCTCCCTGGGCGGGTGGTTCCACGAGACGCTCGCGCAGGCCTGCGGGAGCCCCGCGCTGACCTCCACGCTCGCCCAACTCCGGCACAAGATCGCCTGGATGTACGCGGTCGAGGCGCCGGCCAGCCCCGTGGAGTCCTGGGCGGAGCACGGCGGCATCGTGGACGCCGTCGCGCGCGGGGACAGCGAGCGGGCGCGGGCGATCACGGCGCTGCACACCGAGCGCGCGACGTCCGCGCACCGGCTGCGCTTTCCCGGTGTGGGAGACCGGGTGGACAGTGTGAGAACTTCGCAACATGCCGTAAACATGTCGGGGCTGCGGCATTAACACAGGCGCCGTATACAAAGAGGGATATTCGGCGGAGGTCTATTTCGGCTGCCCTTGTTTTCGCGCGTCCCGGAAATCCGTTGCGTGCGATTTCCGTGTGCCCTTGCGCGCTTTTCGCGTGGCCTGCCGAATTCCCCGCGCGGGTGGCGACGCAGGGTGGCGGTCCGCACGAGAACTCTGTGCGCCGGGAACTCCCCGGAGCGGAGGAGAGCCCGTGCGTGACGCCCGACGGCTGCGTCCCCTTCGATGTGCATGCGCTGCGTGATCGCGGCACCGGCGCGCCGCGCGAACGGCTTCCGTGAAGGGGAGCGAACACGGCGGAGCCGCGTCCGCCGTGAGGGCGACGCGGCTCCGCCGTGCGGTGACACCCGAAGGGTCAGACGGTCTCGGGAAGCTCCTCGAGACCCTCGGCGACCAGCTTGGCCAGACGGTCCAGCGCGGCGTCCGCGCCCTCCGCGTCCGAGGCGAGGACGATCTCCTCGCCACCCTGGGCACCCAGGCCGAGAACCGCGAGCATGGACCCAGCGTTGACGGGGTTGCCACCGGCCTTGGCGATGGTCACGGGGACGCCGGAGGCCGTGGCTGCCCGGACGAAGATGGAGGCGGGGCGGGCGTGGAGGCCCTCGGCCCAGCCGACGTTGACGCGGCGCTCAGCCATGTGATGCTGCCCTTCAGGTGTATCAGGGTTGTCTAGACCAGTGTTCCATATGTGAAGCGCGCCCAGGAAGGGGCGTGGGTCGGTCCCATGGCGGGCCCGGTTCGGTGCCCTCAGCCTGCCTCGCGCCGGTGTCGGACGCGAGCCTTACTCTGGGGCCCATGCAGACCGCGTCGGACCGGCACGAGTACCCCGCCCACTGGGAGGCCGACGTGGTGCTGCGCGACGGCGGCACCGCGCGCATCAGGCCTATCACCGTCGATGACGCCGAGCGCCTCGTCAGCTTCTACGAGCAGGTCTCCGACGAGTCGAAGTACTACCGCTTCTTCGCGCCGTACCCCCGCCTGTCCGCCAAGGACGTCCACCGCTTCACGCACCACGACTTTGTGGACAGGGTGGGACTCGCGGCCACGGTCGGCGGCGAGTTCATCGCAACCGTACGCTATGACCGCATTGGCGCCGACGGCATGGCCGCCTCCGCGCCCGCCGACGAGGCCGAGGTCGCCTTCCTGGTGCAGGACGCGCACCAGGGTCGCGGGGTCGCGTCGGCCCTGCTGGAGCACATCGCCGCGGTGGCGAGGGAGCGCGGCATCCGCAGGTTCGCCGCGGAGGTGCTGCCCGCCAACACGAAGATGATCAAGGTGTTCACGGACGCCGGGTACCAGCAGAAGCGCAGCTTCGAGGACGGCGTCGTACGCCTGGAATTCGACCTGGAGCCCACCGACCGGTCGCTGGCCGTGCAGCGCGCCCGGGAGCAGCGGGCGGAGGCGCGGTCCGTGCAGCGGCTGCTCGCTCCCGGCTCGGTTGCCGTCATCGGTGCGGGCCGCACTCCCGGGGGAGTGGGGCGCAGCGTTCTGGACAACCTGAAGGACGGCGGGTACACGGGCCGCCTGTACGCGGTGAACAGGGCCTTCCCCGAAGGACAGAAGGAACTCGACGGGGTGCCCGCCCACCGCTCGGTCAGCGACATCACCGAGCCAGTCGACCTCGCCGTCGTCGCCGTCCCCGCCGAGCGCGTCCCCGAGGTCGTCACCGAGTGCGGCGAACACGGGGTGCAGGGGCTGGTGGTCGTATCCGCCGGATACGCCGAGAGCGGTCCCGACGGTCGCGAGCGGCAGCGGGAGCTGGTGCGGCAGGCGCGGTCGTACGGGATGCGGACCATCGGGCCCAACGCCTTCGGGATCATCAACACCTCGCCGCAGGTCCGGCTCAACGCGTCCCTCGCGCCCGAGATGCCGCGCCCCGGACGCATAGGACTTTTCGCGCAGTCCGGCGCCATCGGTATCGCCCTCCTGTCGCGGCTGCACCGGCGCGGGGGAGGGGTCACCGGGGTCACCGGTGTCTCCACCTTCGTCTCCTCCGGGAACCGGGCGGACGTGTCGGGCAACGACGTGCTCCAGTACTGGTACGACGACCCGGACACCGATGTCGCCCTGATGTATCTGGAGACCATCGGCAACCCGCGCAAGTTCAACCGGCTCGCGCGGCGCACGGCGGCCGCCAAGCCGTTGGTCGTGGTGCAGGGGGCGCGGCACGGCGGCGCCCCGCAGGGCCATGCCGTACGGGCCACGCGGCTGCCGCACGCCACGGTGTCCGCGCTGCTGCGGCAGGCCGGCGTGATCCGGGTGGACACGATCACGGAACTGGTGGACGCGGGGCTGCTGCTGGCCCGGCAGCCGCTGCCGGCGGGACCGCGGGTGGCGATCCTCGGGAACTCGGAGTCGCTGGGGCTGCTGACGTACGACGCGTGCCTGACCGAGGGGCTGCGGCCGTTGCCGCCGCTCGACCTGACGACGGGGGCGTCGGCCGAGGACTTCCACCGGGCGCTGGTCGCGGCGCTGGCCGACGACGGGTGCGACGCCGTCGTGGTGACGGCGATACCGGCAGTCGGCGAGGCCTCGACACGGGACGCCGCGCTGGCGGACGCGCTGCGGTCGGCGGCGGCCACGGCTCCCGCCAAGCCCGTGCTCGTGGTGCACGTGGAGCTGGGTGGGATAGCGCAGGCGCTGTCCGCGGCGGCCAGTACGTCACCACAGGCACAGCGCGGCGACCTTCCACGGCCGGCGGAACGGTTGCCCGCCGCGGTGGAGGCATCGGACGAGGCCCGTCTCATCCCCGCCTACCCCGCCGCCGAGCGCGGCGTCCGGGCCCTTGCCGAAGCCGTCAAGTACGCCCAGTGGCGCCGCGAGGTCGTCGAACCGGGCAAGGTGCCCGAGTACGACGACATCGACGAGAAGGGCACGGCCGAGCTGATCCACGGGCTGCTCGCACGCGGGCAGGGGCTGACGCTCGGCACCGACGAGACCTGTGACCTGCTCACTCGGTACGGCATCCACGTGCGCAGGGCGCTGCCCGCGCCCACGCCCGAGGCCGCCGTCGAGGCCGCCCGCGCGATCGGCTACCCGGTGGCCCTCAAGGCCACCGCCCCGCACCTGCGGCACCGCGCCGACCTGGGCGGCGTACGGCTCGACCTGGCCGACGAGGAACAACTGCGGCGGGCGTACACGGAGTTGACCGGGCTGTTCGGCCGACCACAGGAGCTGCGGCCGGTCGTCCAGGGAATGGCGCCACGCGGCGTCGACACGATCCTCCAGGCCGTCATCGACCCGGCGGCCGGGGCCGTGCTGTCGTTCGGGCTCGCCGGGGCCGCCTCGCAGCTCCTCGGTGACACCGCGCACCGACTGATTCCGGTCACCGACCGTGATGCCACCTCCCTGGTCCGGTCGATCCGGACGGCCCCCCTCCTGTTCGGCTGGCGCGGCTCCGCCCCTGTGGACACGCCTGCCCTGGAAGAGCTCATGCTGCGCGTGTCGCGGCTGGTCGACGACCATCCGGAGGTCGTCGCCGTCACCCTGGAGCCCGTCGTCGTCGCCACCCGCGGCCTCAGCGTGCTCGGCGCCACCGTGCGGCTCGCGCCCCCTCCCGCCCGCGACGACCTCGGCCCGAGGAGGCTGCCGGTGTACTGACCGGTGGCGAGCGGTGCCTCGCAGTCAGTGCGCCACCGTAGGATGGACGTCATGGCCAAGACCAGTACGACGACCCAGGGGCTGCGCACGGCGATCGAGCGCAGCGGCTACTACCCGGCTCTCGTTGCCGAGGCGGTGGATGCCGCGGTGGGTGGCGAGCCCATCCGGTCGTACCTGGTCCACCAGGAGACCACGTTCGACGCGAACGAGGTGCGCCGCCACGTGACCGTGCTGGTCCTCACCGGCACCCGCTTCATCGTCAGCCACACCGATGAGCAGGCCGCGGACGACACCTCCCCGACGCCGTACGCGACGACATCCACGGAATCGGTGAAGCTCGGCCGGATCTCGTCGGTCGTCGTCAGCCGCGTCGTCGCCAACCCTGAGTCGTACACGCCGGGCAAGCTGCCCCGCGAGATCGTCCTGACCATCGGCTGGGGCGCGGTCTCCCGCATCGACCTGGAGCCCGCCGCCTGCGGCGACCCCAACTGTGAGGCGGACCACGGCTACACGGGCAGCTCGACGGCGGACGACCTCAGCCTGCGCGTCAGCGAGGCCGGGGACGGCCCGGAGACGGTGCGCCAGGCGCTCGCCTTCGCGCAGTCCCTCTCCGAGGCGACCGCGGACGTCACCCGCTGATGGCCCTGACCACCTGGGACGACCACCCGGAGCCGCTCGCCGCCGGCTCCGCGCCGCTCCCCGAGTACGGCACCGGTTCGCTGGCCGATCTCCTGCCCACCCTGGCCGCGGGGATGGGTGTCCCCGGCCAGACCGCCGCCATACCGGAACTGACCGCGGCCGACCGCAACTGCGTGTTCCTGATCGACGGGCTGGGCTGGGAGCAGCTGAGAGCGCATCCCGATGACGCGCCGTTCCTGACCTCGCTCCTGGCGTCCTCGCGCGGCGGCACCAGCCGACCCATCACCGCGGGATACCCGGCCACCACCGCGACCTCGCTCGCCTCGGTCGGCACCGGCCTGCCGCCCGGCGCACACGGCCTGCCCGGATACACGGTCCGCAACCCGGAGACCGGTGAGCTGATGAACCAGCTCCGCTGGCAGCCCTGGACGGAGCCGCGCGCCTGGCAGCCGTATCCGACGGTCTTCGAGCTCGCGGACGCGGCCGGCGTCCACACGGCGCAGGTCACCTCCCCGACCTTCGAGCACACCCCGCTCACCAAGGTCGCGCTCAGCGGCGGAACGTTCCTCGGGCGGCTGACCGGCGAAGACCGCATGGACCTGGCGGCCGAGCAACTCGCCGTCGGCGACCGTGCGTTGGTCTACACATACTACGCCGAGCTCGACGGCGCCGGCCATCGCTTCGGCGTCGACTCGGACGCCTGGCGCGGCCAGCTCATGTACGTCGACCGGCTCGTCCAGCGGCTTGCCGAGCAGTTGCCGCCGCGCACCGCCCTGTACGTCACCGCGGACCACGGCATGATCGACATCCCGTTCGACGAGCGGCACCGCATCGACTTCGACGAGGACTGGGAGCTGCGCGCCGGGGTAGCCCTGCTGGGCGGCGAGGGGCGCGCCCGGCACGTGTACGCCCTGCCGGGCGCCGAGAACGACGTCCTGACCTGCTGGCGTGAGGTGCTCGGCGAGCAGTTCTGGGTGGCCTCGCGGGACGAGGCGATCGAGGCGGGCTGGTTCGGCCCGCGCATCGACGACCGCGTGTACGCGCGCATCGGCGACGTGGTCGCGGCGGCCCGCGACGACGTGCTCATCATCGCGTCCGAGCGGGAGCCGAAGGAGTCGGCGATGGTCGGCAACCACGGCTCGATGACGGCCGTGGAGCAGCTGGTGCCGCTGCTGGAAGTGCGTACCTGAGCGCGGGGCGCGCTCCCGCGCCCAGTACGCTCCCGAAGATCCCGCACGCCCCTGAACCCTTCCCCGAAAGGTCCTCAACTCCCCATGTCCGAGCTGGTGTTCTTCTGCGGAACGATGGACTGCGGGAAGTCGACGCTGGCCCTCCAGATCGAACACAACCGCTCCGCGCGGGGACTGCAGGGCATGATCTTCACGCGCGACGACCGGGCCGGCGAGGGCAAGCTCTCCTCACGGCTCGGTCTGGTCACGGACGCGGTGGAGGTGGCGGACGGGCAGGACCTGTACGGGTACGTCGTCGAGCATCTCTCGCAGGGCGGGCGCGCGGACTACGTGATCGCTGACGAGGCACAGTTCCTGGCGCCGGAGCAGATCGACCAGCTCGCCCGCGTGGTCGACGACCTCGGCCTCGACGTCTACGCCTTTGGTATCACGACCGACTTCCGCACCAAGCTCTTCCCCGGGGCGCAGCGCCTCGTGGAGCTGGCCGACCGGGTCGAGGTCCTCCAGGTGGAGGCCCTGTGCTGGTGCGGCGCCCGCGCCACGCACAACGCCCGCACGGTCGGCGGGGTGATGGTGGTCGAGGGCGCCCAGGTCGTCGTCGGCGACGTCAACCAGTCCGCGGACGAGATCGGGTACGAGGTCCTCTGCCGTCGCCACCACAGGCGCCGCATGACGGCCGCCACCGCCCGCGCGGCGGCCCTCTCCCCGGACGTCCTCCCCGTGCCGTCCACCTGACGCCCCACCGTTTCACCCGAAGGGTCAGCCGAGCGGGCTGACCACCGAGAACGTCGCGCCCTCCGGGTCCGCGACCGTGATCATGCGGCCTAGGGCCGTGTTGCACATGGCACGTACGACGTGCCCGCCGAGCTCGGCGACCCGCTCGGCCGTCCGGTCGGCGTCAACGACCTGGAAGTACGTCATCCAGTGCGCGCCGCGGTCACGGGGCAGTGCGTGCCCGACGCCGTGGATGCCGGCGACCGGACGGCCCTCTATGTGGAGGGTGACGTAGTCGAAGTCGGGGGAGACGACCGGTTCCTCCTCGTAGCCGAAGACGGTCTGGTAGAACTTGGCGACGCTCGCCGTGTCATAGGTGAGCAGCTCGTTCCAGACCGGGGTCCCGGGCACCCCCGTCAGGCCCGTGCCGAGGTGGTCGGCCGCCTGCCAGATGCCGAACACCGCGCCCGTCGGGTCGCAGGCGATCGCCAGCCGCCCGGCCTCGGCCGCGTCCAGCGGGCCGACGCCCACGGTTCCGCCACAGCTGCGTACCTGCTCGGCGGTCGCGTCCACGTCGTCGGAGCCGAGGTACGGCGTCCAGGCGATGGGCAGATGGCGATCCAGTGGCAACTGTCCGATGCCGGCCACTTCATAGCCGTTCAGCAGCGCCCGCACGTACGGACCCAGCGGCTGGGGTCCCGGCCGGAAATCCCAGCCGAACAGCGCCCGGTAGAAGTCTTGGGTCGCGGCCATCCCGTGCACCATCAGACTCACCCAACACGGTGTGCCGGGTGCGTGCCTCTCGTGCGTCGTGCCGGTCAGGCCCGCCGACCCCCGCGCCTCGGTCATGGTCACTCTCTCCTCGGCCCCTCATGGCGGCCGTTCAGCTTCCGCCTGCGTGCCCATGCGCCGCGCACGCGCATGCGCACGCTCCGTGCCGATGCTCGCACCACCGGTCGCACCAAGCGCTACGGCCGTGCCATGGCCGGGCGCCCTCCGGCCGGAGGATGCCCGACGTGAGACATCTCGCCCGTTTCGGCGTGATGGCGGGGTGCTGACCATCGGCTGTACAGCATGTGCCCGATCCCGTACAAGGGGTGATCGGACCCTGTCCGGCCGAGCAGAGTAGCCGGACCTGGGCGACTCGGCCACCCCGTGCGCGAGGATGGGGGCCATGAAGGCCATCATCTCCGCATCCGAACTCGCGAGCGACTTGGCAGGACAGCCGCCGCCGACGCTCCTGGACGTCCGCTGGCAGCTGACCGCCGCGGCAGCCGGCGGCGCTCCTCCCTTCGACGGCCGTGCCGCCTATGCGGCCGGGCACATTCCGGGCGCCGTCTTCGTGGACCTGGACGCCGATCTCGCGGATCCGTCCGGACCCGCCGGACGGCATCCGCTGCCCGACACGGAGCGTTTCGGTGCGGCCATGAGGGCCGCCGGCGTCTCCTCGGACCGGCCGGTCGTCGTGTACGACGGCGGGCAGGGCTGGGCCGCGTCCCGCGCGTGGTGGATGCTGCGCTGGGCCGGTCACCCGGACGTGCGCGTGCTCGACGGCGGGCTGGCCGCCTGGGACGGGCCGCTGGCCTCGGGGGCCGATGAGCCCGCGCCCGGCGACTTCCAGCCCGTACCGGGAACTCTGCCGCTCCTTGATGCCGACGGTGCCGCGGCGCTCGCCCGGACGGGACTGCTCCTGGACGCGCGGGCTGGTGAGCGCTACAGGGGCGAGGTCGAGCCGATCGATCCCGTGGGCGGCCACATCCCGGGTGCCGTGTCGGCGCCGACGACGGAGAACGTGACCGAAACCGGCCTCTTCCTGTCCGCCGCCGAACTCGCCGACCGCTTCAAGTCGCTGGGTGCCACGGAGGGCACCGAGGTCGGTGTCTACTGCGGATCCGGCGTCTCCGCCGCACACCAGGTGCTGGCGCTCACGATCGCGGGTATCCCGGCCGCGCTGTACGTCGGGTCGTGGTCGGAGTGGTCGAGCCACGCCGGCCGACCGGTCGCGGTGGGTGCGGACCCTCAGTGAGCAGGAGGGCGGGGTCCACGCCGACGCGTGGACCCCGCCCTCCTCCGTCCGGCTACTCCTGCTTCTTACGCCGCGTTCCGAACACGATCTCGTCCCAGCTGGGGACCGCCGCCCTGCGGCCCGGGCGGACGCCGTCCGCCTCGGCCTGGCGATCCGTCGCGCCGACCAGACGGTCGCGGTGGCTGGCGACCGTGCGCGGCATGAGGACATCGGCGTAGGCGGATCCGGCGGAGGCCGCGGGAGGCTCCTCGGCCGCGGGCTCCTGGACGGGCTCCTCCTGCGGTTCCGCCGGCCGCTCGGGCACGACCAGGTCGCCGCGGAAGCTCGGTACCGCCTCCAGGAGACTGGTGAGCGAGTCCCGCTCGCCGGTGGTCTCCTCCGCGGGTTCGGGTGACTGGGACGGCAGGACGGGCCGCTCGGCCTGACGCTCCAGGGCGCGGTCCAGCCGGCCCTCGCGCGGCAGACGCGCGATCCGCGGCACGAAGGGGTAGCTGGGCTCGGGCGCCGAGAGGTCGTCGGATTCGCCGATCAGCGCACGCGCCTCGTCGTCGACCGCCTGGACCAGCCGACGGGGCGGGTCGTACGTCCAGCTCGCCGAGTGCGGTTCGCCTGCGACCCGGTAGACGAGCAGGACCTCCCAGGTGCCGTCGTCGCGACGCCAGGAGTCCCACTGGACGGTGTCCTTCTCGGCGCCACGCAGGAGCAACCGCTCCTGGACGGCCTCGCCGAGCTGGGGACCGGTGTTCTCGCCGGGCCGGCGCACGGGCGTCTTGCGGGCCCGCTCGGCCATGAAGGCACGCTCGGCCAGCACGGGGCCCTCGAAGCGGCGTACGCGGTCGACGGGGATCCCGGCGAGCTGCGCCACCTCTTCGGCGGACGCACCGGCACGTATCCGCGCCTGGATGTCTCGGGGGCGGAGATGGCTCTCCACCTCGATCTCGATCTGGCCGAGGCGGGGACGGTCGCCGCGCACGGCGGCGCGGAGCCGTTCGTCGATCGGAAGCGTGTACTCCGTGCTGTCCGCAGCCTTCAGCACCAGCCGTGTGCCGTCATTGGAGACGGCCACGACACGCAGTTCGGGCATGGGGACCTCCCGGGTGGTGCCTGCCGACGTCACGTGCGTCGCTGCTTCCGCTAGTCGAGTGTGGCCTGCCCGGGTGCAGCCTGCCACAACCTTGCCGAGTTGCCCGGCGTGTCGGGCACGGGCCCTGGATCGCCGTTATGACACGGTTACCTATTCGCAACGCTAAGTGACCAACTCCGTCACCCTGTGCAACTAGCCCCCTCCCGGCGGTCCGGCAAGGCCCCGGACGCCCTGGCGGGAGACCGGACCCAGGGCTCGCAACAGTACTCCATTCGGGCCACGTACGTGGATCGGCACGCCGCCCAACTTCTGGCAAGGGGTGCGAGTTGGCCGCCTGATGCGCCGTTTTCGCGGCCGTCAAAAGCGGCATACCTCACCGAATCGGTAGAAACAGATCCAATCCCTTCGGACATGCGTCCCGCATCTCATGCGGGAGGACGACGGACATCGGTACGGATGTGGACGGGGGAAAGCGGGCAGGCGGAAGGGGCTGGATCTGAACGTCTCTCACATGCGGGCCCGGTCAGGCGCCCAGCACCCGGCGCAGGTAGTCGTTCCCGAATCGCCGGTCCGGGTCGAGGCGGTCCCTGAGTGCGGTGAACTCGCCGAAGCGCGGATAGACCTCGGCGAAGTACTCCGCGTCCCGCGTGTGCACCTTGCCCCAGTGCGGGCGCCCCTCGTGGGCCGTGAAGATCCGCTCGGCGGCGGTGAAATATGCCTGATAGGGCGCACCGCGGAACATGTGTATGGCGATGTAGGCGCTGTCCCGTCCGGATGCCGTGGACAGGGCGATGTCGTCGGCCGGTGCGGTGCGGACCTCGACGGGAAAGCTGACGCGGAGGGTCGAACGGTCGACCATGGCCTTCAGTTGGCGCAGCGTCTCCACCAGTGCCTCGCGCGGAACGGCGTACTCCATCTCCATAAACCGCACCCGGCGCGGCGACGTGAAGACCTTGTAGGGGATGTCGGTGTACGTACGGGCCGACAGGGCGCGACTGGATATGCGGGCGATGGCCGGGATGGTGGCCGGTGCGGCGCGGCCGACCCAGTTCGCCACCTGGAAGACGCCGTTGGAGAGGAACTCGTCCTCGAACCAGCCGCTCAGTTGTCCGACGGGCTTCTCGGGGCCCGCGCTGCGGTTGTTCCGCTTCGTGTTGGTGCTTCCGGTGTGCGGGAACCAGTAGAACTCGAAGTGCTCGTTCTCGGCCCACAGTTCGTCGAAGTCGGCAAGGACCTTGTCGAAGGGCATCGGCTCCTCGCGCGCCGTGAGCAGGAAGATCGGCTCCACCGTGAAGGTGATCGCGGTGACGATCCCCAGGGCGCCGATGCCGATGCGTGCCGCCGCGAAGACGTCCGGGTTCTCCTTCTCGGAACAGGTGAGCACCGAGCCGTCCGCCGTCACCAGTTCGAGTGCCTTGATCTGGGCGGCGATCGAGGCCGAGTCACGGCCGGTTCCGTGCGTACCGGTGCTGGTGGCGCCGGAGACGGTCTGCTCCATGATGTCGCCCATGTTCGTGAGCGACAGCCCCTCGCGCGCGAGCGCGACGTTGAGTCTCTTGAGCGGGGTGCCGGCCTCGACGGTGACGGTGCCGGCCTCACGGTCGATATGGCGGATGCCGGTCAACAGTTGAGGGCGGATCAACATGCCGTCGGTCGCGGCGGCAGCCGTGAAGGAGTGCCCGGTGCCGACGGCCTTCACCTTCAGACCGTCCTCGGCCGCCGTCCGTACGGCCGCGGAGAGCTCCTCCACCGAGGCGGGGGTGACCTCCCGCAGGGGCCGGGCGGTGACGTTGCCCGCCCAGTTACGCCACGTGCCGCTCTTCCCGCTCACTGTGGTGCTCAAGGGACCCTCCCCGCTGCGGAACCGGCCTGCTCAGCCGGCGATACCCGAGGAAACCGACTGCGACCGCGACGGCCCCGGACACCGCCGGAACCCCGTACCCGGTCCCCGCGCCGGCGGTGTCGATCACCCAGCCGGCCGCTGAGGAGCCGATCGCGACGCCGACCGCGAGCCCGGTGGACACCCAGGTCATTCCCTCGGTCAGGTGCGCGCGTGGTACGTGCCGCTCGATGAGGGCCATCGTGGTGATCATCGTGGGTGCGATGGACAGGCCTGCAACGAACAGCGCCACAGCCAGAAACAGCAAGTTTCCGACCAGTAGGAGGGGGATCATACTCACGGCCATGGCACATATGCCCAGCAGCCATCTTCGTTCCGGCGCCCCGGTGAAGCGCAGCAGCCCGAAGACGAGGCCGGCGACGCAGGAACCCGCCGCGTAGAGCGCCAGTACGACGCTCGCGGCTGCCTTGTGGCCCCGCTCGTCGGCGAAGGCGACGGTCACCACGTCGACGGCGCCGAAGATCGCTCCGGTCGCCACGAAGGTGGCCACGAGGACCTGCAGTCCGGGCGAGCGCAGCGCGGTGCCGCCGGTGTGCCGCTCACTCGGGTGCGGCTCGGGCTCGGTGGCACGCTGGGCGGTCAGCCAGAAGACGCCGGCCGCGAGGAAGCACGCGGCGAGGAAGGGCCCGGCCTCCGGGAACCAGCTCGTGGACAGGCCGATGGAGATGATCGGCCCGAAGATGAAGCAGATCTCATCGACCACGGACTCGAAGGAGTAGGCGGTGTGCAGCTGGGGGGAGCCCCGGTACAGCGCCGCCCAGCGGGCCCTGATCATGGCGCCGAGGCTCGGCACCGCGCCGATGCCCGAGGCGCAGACGAACAGCACCCAGTCCGGCCAGGTCAGGTGCGCGGCCAACAGCAGCCCCGCGGCAGCGGTCAGCGCGACGAGCGTCGCCGGGCGCAGCACCCGTCGCTGCCCGTACTGGTCCACGAGGCGCGAGATCTGCGGGCCGACCGCGGCGGCGGACAGCGCGATGGTGGCGGAGAGCGCGCCCGCGAGCCCGTAGCGCCCGGTGAGCTGGGAGATCATCGTGACCACGCCGATGCCCATCATCGACAGCGGCATCCGGCCGAGGAAGCCGGCGGCGGAGAAGCCCTTGGAGCCGGGGACGGCGAACAGGGCGCGGTAGGGGCTGGGCACGGAGTCTCCGATGCGTCCGGTAAGGCGTGAAATGCGAGCATGCGCCTTACGAGTCAGGCAACCCTAACGTATGCCTGACATCGCGTCCGCACCACTGTTCGGACGGTGTCCAGTGGGTGCCTTCAGCGATCCGAACCCGGACCCGCGGATGACCGCTCCCCGAACTCCTGGTCGATCTTCGCTGGGCGCGCGCTGCCAGGACGGGCGGGTGGCGGGAGTGTTGTCGGTGGCGGGTGGCAGGATCGTAGTCATGCCCGACGCACTCGACGCCAACCCCTACGACGCCCTGCTGCTCCTCTCGTTCGGAGGCCCGGAGGGGCCGGACGATGTGGTTCCGTTCCTGGAGAACGTGACGCGGGGCCGGGGCATCCCCAAGGAGCGCCTGAAGGAGGTGGGGCAGCATTACTTCCTCTTCGGCGGGGTCAGCCCCATCAACGCCCAGAACCGCGCCCTCCTGGACGCCCTCCGCGAGGACTTCGCCGACCACGGCCTCGGCCTGCCCGTCTACTGGGGCAACCGCAACTGGGCGCCCTATGTGACCGACACCCTGCGCGAGATGGTCGCCGACGGACACGGACGGATCCTGGTCCTCGCCACGAGCGCGTACGCCTCCTACTCCGGCTGCCGCCAGTACCGCGAGGACCTCGCGGGGGCGCTGGCCACCCTGGAGGCCGAGGGCCTTCGGCCACCGCGGGTCGACAAGCTGCGGCACTACTTCAACCACCCCGGTTTCGTGGAGCCGATGATCGAGGGTGTGCTGAAGTCCCTCGCCGACCTGCCGGAGGACGTCCGGGCCGGCGCGCACATCGCCTTCACCACACACTCCATCCCCGACTCCGCGGCAGACACCTCCGGCCCGGTCGAGGACCACGGGGACGGCGGGGCGTATGTGAAGCAGCACCTGGACGTGGCGCAGCTGATCGCCGAGGCCGTGCGCGAGCGGACCGGTGTCGACCACCCCTGGCGGCTCGTCTACCAGTCGCGCTCGGGCGCCCCGCACATCCCGTGGCTGGAGCCGGACATCTGCGACCACCTGGAGGAACTGCACGGCGCCGGGGTCCCGGCGGTCGTGATGGCGCCCATCGGGTTCGTCTCGGACCACATGGAGGTGCTGTACGACCTCGACACGGAGGCGCAGGCGAAGGCCGAGGAGCTCGGGTTGCCGGTGCGCCGCTCGACCACCGTGGGGGCCGATCCTCGGTTCGCCGGCGCGATCCGCGACCTGGTCCTCGAGCGCGCCGCGACCGAGCGCGGGCAGCAGGTGACCCCGTGCGCCCTGGGCGCCCTGGGCCCGAGCCACAACGTCTGTCCGGTGGGCTGCTGCCCGGCCCGCACCCCCAAGCCCGCCGCCGCGGGCGCCGACAGCCCGTACGCGTGAGGAGCACCGTGACCGAGCAGTCCGAGCAGTCCGAGCCGTCCGACCGGCTGAGGGCCGAACTCCTGGAGATCGCGCTGGACGCCGCGACCCGCGCGGGCGCCTTCCTGCGCGACGGGCGCCCCGACGACCTCGGGGTCGCCGCCACCAAGTCCAGCGCCATCGACGTCGTCACCGAGATGGACATCGCCGCCGAGAAGCTGATCACCGGGCTGATCTCGGACCGCCGGCCGGAAGACGGCCTGCTCGGAGAGGAGGGGGCCAGCGTCGAGGGCAGCAGTGGCGTCGAGTGGGTGATCGACCCGATCGACGGCACTGTCAACTACCTCTACGGCTTGCCCAGTTGGGCGATCTCCATCGCGGCCCGCAAGGACGGGGAGACGCTCGTCGGGGTGGTCCACGCACCCATGCGGGGTGAGGTCTTCCGGGCCGTTCTGGGAGAGGGCGCGTTCGTGAACGACCGCCCCGCGCGAGTGCGCCCCGCGCCGGAGCTCGGCCTCGCCCTGGTGGGCACCGGCTTCGGTTACCTCGCCGAGCGCAAGGCCCAGCAGGCCGAGGTGGTCCGGCGGCTGATCCCCGAGGTGCGGGACATCCGCCGGGGCGGCTCCGCCGCGATCGACCTGTGCGACGTGGCGGCGGGCCGCCTGGACGCGTACTACGAGCGGGGGCTGAACCCCTGGGACTACGCGGCGGGCGACCTGATCGCCCGCGAGGCGGGTGCCCTGACCGGCGGCCGCTCCGGAGAGCCGGTCTCCCCGGCCCTGACGATCGCGGCCCCACCCGGCCTCTTCGAACGACTCCAGGCAAGGCTGGACGAACTGGGGGCATGGCACGACTGAAGAACCCGGCGCCCGGTCGGAGACCGGGCCTGTGGAGCCTCCGGCGGCACCTGCTCGGCCCTCGACAGATCGGCCCGCCTGCCCCGAACCCCGGGCCCGTCGGCCGGACGTCCCGGTCGCAGACCTCTGCGGCCGGGCTCGGGAGGCGTGGCCGAGGGCCGTCCGGGCGTTTCGGCGGCTGACCCGCTCGGACATCCGGGTCTTCCGGGCGTTGCGGCGGCTGACCCGCTCGGACATCCGGGGCGCCGGGGTTTCTGGCGGCCGGTCCGCTGGGGTGTTCTGGTCGTGCGGTTGTCGTGGCCGGTCTGCGCGCTTGGGCGTTCGGGTCGTTGGGGCTTTCTGGCGGCCGGTCCGCTGGGGTGTTCGGGACGTGCGGTTGTCTTGGCCGGTCTGCTCGCTCGGGCATCCGGGCCGTCGGGCGTTCCGGCGGTTGATCCGCTCGGAGGTTCCCGATCGCGCGGCCGTCTTGGCCGGTCCGCTCCCTCGGGCGTCCTGGCGTCCTGGCGTTCCGGCCGCCGATCCGCTCGGGGTTCCGGTCCTGCAGTCCTCCCAGGCGGTCCGTTCGCTCGGGAGTGCTGGTCGTCCGGATGTCTCCGGCGGGCTGTGCGGGCGTCCCGTGTGTCCCGACCTCTTGGGTGACCGTGCCCCCGTTCAGCCGAGCCTGAGGTCCCCCCTTGGCCCCGTGGCGTTCTTGCAGCCCGTGGCCTTCTGGGACCCGCCGCCAGGGCGCATCGCGGTGCTCCAGGGCGGCGTAGGACGCGAAGCGGGCCCCGGCCTGGATCTGCCGGAGCCCGCTTCGTGCGAGCTGATCAGACGCGCGTCGCGCCGACTTCCACACCGTGCTCGGCGGCAAGGCGATGCAGGTCGTCGAGCTCCGACTGTTCGACCTCCGCGAGGAAGTCGTCGCCGGTTTCGCGAGCCCGCGTCAAGTCGGACTCGGTCGCCCGTATGCGCTGCAGAAGTCCTGCGGTGAATGCGTCCATGCTGCGCCCCCTCGTCCTGGGTCGTGGGTCGTTGGCACAGGGGTGTGCCCTTGGGAAGGGGCGATCACGTCTACTGGGTGCCCAGCGCTGCCCTGGCTGGGCGGCGACGGTGCCGGACACCCACGCCCGCCCTACGGGAAGCGGTGAGCAGCCGACCACATCGTGGTGTGCCACATGCAGAGCGTGATCGCGGGGTGTAAAGCCGTCCTCCCCCCGCTCCCTTCCGCGGAAACCTCAACCACGCGAGAAAATTTCTCATTCCCGCACTCCCGCACCGGCTTCCCGGGCGGCCCCCCGTCTTACAGCCGGTTTATGGCCGAAAAGGGCAGGATGGAGGTCATCCATGACAGACCTGCCCGCGGGCTGCCCGCAATCGGGTTACGCGGGTGGACAGAGGAAGGACAAGCGACGTGCGCGTACTCGTCGTCGAGGACGAGCAACTGCTCGCCGATGCGGTGGCCACCGGACTCCGCCGGGAGGCCATGGCCGTCGACGTCGTGTACGACGGTGCGGCCGCCCTGGAGCGCATCGGCGTCAACGACTACGACGTGATCGTCCTCGACCGGGACCTCCCGCTCGTGCACGGCGACGACGTCTGCCGCAAGATCGTCGAGCTCGGCATGCCCACCCGCGTGCTGATGCTGACCGCGTCGGGCGACGTCAGCGACCGCGTGGAGGGTCTGGAGATCGGCGCCGACGACTATCTCCCCAAGCCGTTCGCGTTCAGCGAGCTCATCGCGCGTGTGCGCGCCCTCGGCCGGCGTACGAGCATGCCGCTGCCGCCCGTCCTGGAGCGTGCCGGGATCAAGCTCGACCCCAACCGCCGCGAGGTCTTCCGCGAGGGCAAGGAGGTCCAGCTCGCCCCCAAGGAGTTCGCCGTCCTGGAGGTCCTCCTGCGCAGCGAGGGCGCGGTCGTCTCGGCGGAGCAGCTCCTGGAGAAGGCCTGGGACGAGAACACGGACCCGTTCACCAACGTCGTGCGGGTGACCGTCATGACGCTGCGCCGCAAGCTCGGCGAGCCCCCGGTCATCGTCACCGTGCCCGGCTCGGGATATCGGATCTGATGACCGTGGCCACGACACCCGCGCCGCCCACGGCACCTCCCAAGCCCACCTGGGACCCTCGCAGGCCCGAGCTCCCCTTCCCCTTGCTGCGCCCGACCATCCGCATAAGGCTCACCCTGCTGTACGGCGGCATGTTCCTGATCGCCGGCATTCTGCTGCTGTCGATCATCTACCTGTTCGCGGCGCACGCGCTCAACGTGGGCAGCGAACTGCCGTTCAAGATCCTCTCGGGCCAGGTCGCCAGCGACACCTGCAACTTCCCCTCGTCCCCCACGGCGAGCGAGCTCAACAACGCCATGAACGCCTGCGTGAACGAGCAGCGTCAGCATGCCCTGGACAACCTGCTCAGCCGCTCGCTGCTGGCCCTGCTCGGCCTTGCTGTGATCGCCTTCGCTTTCGGGTACGCGATGGCCGGCCGCGTGCTCTCGCCGCTCGGCCGGATTCTCCGTACCGCGCGCGCGGTGGCGGGCTCGGACCTGTCCCGCCGTATCGAACTGGACGGTCCGGACGACGAGATCAAGGAGCTGGCGGACACCTTCGACGACATGCTGGAGCGGCTGCAGCGGGCCTTCACGGCCCAGCAGCGGTTCGTCGGCAACGCCTCGCACGAGTTGCGCACTCCGCTGGCGATCAACCGCACGCTCCTCGAGGTGCACCTGTCCGACCCGGGAGCGCCCGTCGAGCTGCAGCAGCTCGGCAGGACGCTGCTCGCCACCAATGAGCGCAGCGAGCAGCTCGTGGAGGGACTGCTGCTGCTCGCCCGCAGCGACAACCAGATCGTCGAGCGCAAGCCCGTGGACCTGGCGGAGGTGGCCTCGCAGGCCGTCGACCAGGTGCACGCCGAGGCGGAGGCCAAGGGCGTGGAGATCCGCGGCGAGCGCGTCCCGACGGTCGTCCAGGGCAACGGGGTCCTGCTGGAGCGGATCGCTCTGAACCTCGTCCAGAACGCGGTGCGCTACAACATCCCGGAAGGCGGTTGGGTCGAGGTGACGACCGAGGTGCAGCACGGGCAGGCGGTCCTGGTGGTCTCCAACACCGGACCGGTGGTCCCCGCCTACGAGATCGACAACCTTTTCGAGCCCTTCACACGGCTGCGTACGGAGCGCACGGGCAGCGACAAGGGAGTGGGCCTCGGCCTGTCCATCGCGAGGTCCGTCGCGCGCGCCCACGGCGGTCACATCACCGCGCAGCCCCGTGAAGGCGGTGGCCTGGTGATGCGTGTCACCCTGCCCACCTGACCAGGGCGCCGTGCCGGGCCGATGTTCGCTTTGCGCGGAATTTTCTGATCCAGGATGCGGGCAGCCTGTGTGTGATCGATCACAGCGATGTCATTCCGGCCATCTACTCTCCGTGACTCCGTGGGCGCCCATAAAGCCCGAAAATCCGGGTTTTCCCGGCCCTTGATCACGGGAAGTACACGGGGAGATGCCTTTGAAGTGTGGTACTCGGACCGTGTACGGTCCGGTTCGCCATCCAACCCGATCACTCTTGAGGAGTCCGGTTGGGTGTCGATTGAGTAACAGACCTTGATGTGAGGCAAAATCTCCGCCTCGAGGCGGGCACAAGTCCGGCCTCTCACGCGTTACGTGCGCTGGAGACACCCGCAGACACCCAGAGGGGGAGAGCGAAATGGCAACCGATTACGACACTCCACGCAAGACCGATGACGACGTCGACTCCGACAGCCTTGAAGAGCTGAAGGCCCGGCGGAACGACAAGTCCACCTCGGCCGTCGACGTAGACGAGTTCGAGGCCGCCGAGGGCCTGGAGCTGCCGGGCGCCGACCTCTCGAACGAGGAGCTGGCCGTCCGCGTGCTGCCGAAGCAGCAGGACGAGTTCACCTGCATGAGCTGCTTCCTGGTGCACCACCGCAGCCAGCTGGCCCGCGAGAAGAACGGTCAGCCGATCTGCCGCGACTGCGACTGAGGCCGGGTCGGCCGTGAACGGCTCGACCCCTCCCCGGAAGCGCCGCTTCCCGCGCAGGGGAGCGGACCAGGAGCCCCAGCAAGGCTCCCACGGCGTGCGTGACGACGAGCGGGGCTCTTCCGATACGGGAACAGCCTCGCTCGAACCGGCACGCGCCCCCGCGGCCCCAGTAGGGCCCGAGGCGCCGGCCGGCCCTCCGGTTCCCGCACGGCGCCGTGCGGCCGCCGTCCGGGCCGGATTCCGGGAAGGCGTCCGCAAGGGCGGCAGCCAGGCCAGGGCGGGCCTGGGGTACCTCGCCGACCGGATCATCGAGATCGCTCCGCGGATCCCCGTACGGGACCTCGCGACCCTCCGCAGGCAGTTCCCGGGCCTCGGACCCGAGGAACTCGCCGACAGGCTCGTCGTGGGCGCGGCGAGAGCGACGGCCACGGTCGGGGCCGGGATCGGAGCCGCGGCCATGTTGCCGGTGCCGCCGGCCATGCCGACCGAACTGGCCGCGGAGATCACAGGGGTCGCGGCGATCGAGCTGAAGCTGATCGCCGAACTGCATGAGGTGTACGGGCTGCGGCCGCCCGGGGCCCTCATCCAGCGCAGCACCGCGTACCTGAAGTCCTGGTCCGCGGAACGCGGCATCGACGTGACCAAACCGTCGACAGTGGACGCGGCCCTCGGCGGGCAGATGAAGCGGGAACTGCGACAGCAGATCATGAAGCGCGTGGTGCGGGACCTGCCGAACCTGATGCCCTTCATGGTGGGGGCAGCGGTGGGGGCGGTCATGAACCGACGGGACACCAGGCGGCTAGCGGAGCGGGTCCGGAAGGACCTGCGGAAGGCGCAGGTGCCGTGGGATGCCTTGCCGGAGCTGCCGCCACTGGAGAAGCCGGAGCATCCTCTGCAGCTCGAGGACTGAGGGGCCTGTGCGGCCCCGCCGCTACCCTTCCGCCCGGGCCGCCTTGATCGCCGCCGCCAGGCGTTCCGGCTCCCTGGTCGACAGATAGAGGTACGGCGTCGGGTCCGCCGGGTCCGTGACCTCGACCTTCAGGGCCGTCGGGATGTACGCGCGCAGGAGCATGAAGGCGCGCGTGTTCGCCTTGTACGTGCGCCAGGCGCGGGCCTCGTCCGCGTCGAGGACCTCCGTCTCGCCGAGCGCTGACACCGGGATCTTCGCCTCGCCCGCGATCAGCGAGCCGCCCACCACGCGGATGCGGATGGAGCAGTAGGAGCTCGCCACGACCGCCGCGGCGGCGGTGCCGCCGACCAGTCCGCCGAGCAGCGGCAGCGTGCCGAAGGGGACCAGGACGAGGGCCATGGCGACGCCGATCAGGAGGCACATCAGCCACCAGGAGCGGGGCGCGGTGAGGCGTTCTTCGTACGGCGACGCGGAGAGCAGCATGGAGCCAAGCTTGGCACGGTGTCCGGAATACGTTCACGCGCGGGTAAGGTCTGCGCCTGTGAGTGGAACTTCCGCAGCTCTGACGCCCCCTGATGACGCCGTGGCGCCCATACGGCACCCCGACGCCCCCGCGCCGGGCGAGCTGCTCGGCGCGCACTACGAGCAGTGCTTCGGATGCGGGGGAGAACAGCCTCACGGACTCCACCTTCAGGCGCGAGCCGGCGAGGGCGTCTCCATCACCGCCGAGTTCACCGTCCAGCCCGCCCACCAGGGCGCACCCGGTCTTGCCCACGGCGGGGTCCTCGCCACCGCCCTCGACGAGACCCTCGGCTCGCTGAACTGGCTGCTGCGCACCATCGCGGTGACCGGACGGCTGGAGACCGACTTCGCACGGCCGGTGCCCGTGGGTACCGTGCTGTATCTGGAGGCCGAGGTGACGGCGGTGGCCGGCCGGAAGATCTACTCGCGGGCGACCGGACGGATCGGTGGCCCCGGCGGGCCCGTCGCGGTCCGTGCGGAGGCCCTCTTCATCGAGGTGAAGGTCGGCCACTTCATCGACAACGGCCGCCCGCAGGAGATCCAGGCGGCCATGAGCGACCCGGACCAGGTCCGGCGGTCCCGAGCCTTCGAGGTGAACCCGTGAGCAGCGACCCCGTGAACGTGCTGATCCGGCGCATCGACCCCGACGTACCGCTTCCGGCGTACGCTCACCCCGGCGACGCGGGAGCCGATCTGCGCACCACCGAGAGCTGTGAGCTGAAGCCCGGGGAGCGGGCCGTACTGCCCACGGGCGTGTCTGTCGCGCTGCCTGAGGGGTACGCGGCCTTTGTACATCCGCGTTCCGGTCTCGCCGCCCGCTGCGGTGTCGCCCTTGTGAATGCCCCGGGGACGGTTGATGCCGGGTACCGTGGAGAGATCAAGGTGATCGTGGTGAATCTCGACCCGCGCGAGTCCGTGCGGTTCGAGCGCTTCGACCGGATTGCCCAACTGGTCGTCCAGCAGGTCGAGAGGGTCCGCTTCCAGGAGGTGGCGGAGCTTCCCGACTCGGCGCGGGCCGCGGGGGGCTTCGGGTCCACCGGCGGTCATGGCGCCGTGGGCGGCGGGGCGGGTGGGAATCGATACGCTTCGGTCGTATCCGACCGGGAAGGACAGTGACGTGTTCGGACGTCGCAACAAGAAGGGTGCCGCCGAGGACGCGGCCGGCGAGGCCGAGCAGGTCGTCGACGGTGTCGACACTGAGGCGGACGAAGAGGTCGAGCGCGAGCGCGTGAGGCTCGAACCGGAGCCGCGTCCCGACGGCCCCTGGGACAGCTCCGAGGTCCGCGAGCCCGGCGATGGCCGGGTGGACCTGGGAGGTCTGTTCGTGCCCGGGGTCGAGGGCATGGAGCTGCGGGTCGAGGTCGCGGGCGACGCGATCGTCGCGGCGACCGTCGTGCTGCGGGACAGCGCCGTCCAGTTGCAGGCCTTCGCCGCGCCCAAGCGTGAGGGCATCTGGGGCGAGGTGCGTGAGGAGATCGCCAGCGGTATCACCCAGCAGGGTGGCATCGTCGACGAGGTCGAGGGGCCGCTGGGTTGGGAGCTGCGTGCTCAGGTACCGGTGCAGTTGCCGGACGGCACGGGCGGTTTCCAGGTCGTGCGATTCGTGGGTGTGGACGGTCCCCGCTGGTTCCTGCGCGGTGTGATCTCTGGTCAGGGCGCCGTGCAGCCGCAGGCGGCGGGCCTGCTCGAGCAGATCTTCCGGGACACGGTCGTGGTTCGTGGCGAGGGCCCGATGGCGCCGCGCGATCCGATCGTCCTGAAATTGCCGAACGACGCGCAGATGGTGCCCGAGGGCGTGCAGCAGGAGGAGGCCGGCTCTCGCTTCTCCGGCGGCATGGGGCAGTTGCAGCGCGGACCCGAGATCACCGAGGTCCGCTGACACCTTCACGGACAAACCGACAACAGGCCGTACCCCGTCGAGGGGTACGGCCTCTTCGTGTCCTCGTGTGCGGACCCTTGACGGGCAGTTGGTCTGTACCTATGGTCTCCGGCCATCGCGAGCGTTCAAAAAGACGCTCATCGTTCATGTATGAGAACGGATGGCTGTCGTATGCCTGCTGCACCCCCACGTCATCGCCGCAGATCCCGGGCCTTGCTGTTCGTCACGCTGGTCGCCGCTCTGGTCGGCGGTCTCCTGCTCCGGCCGGGAGCCCACCGCGCCGACGCCGCCCCCACCACCTTCGTCCACCCCGGAGTCACCGTCTCCAGGGCCCAGTTGGACTTCGCCCGCGGCAAGGTCGACGCAGGTGCCCAGCCCTGGAAGGGTGCCTTCGACCAGATGATGGCGAGCAAGTACGCCGATCTGAACCGCACGGCGAAGCCCCGCGCCACCGTCGAGTGTGGCTCGTACTCGAATCCGAACTACGGCTGCACCGACGAGCGCGAGGACGCGATCGCCGCGTACACCAACGCCCTCGCCTGGTACATCACCCGCGACGACCGGTACGCGAAGAAGTCCATCCAGCTCATGGACGCCTGGTCGGCCGTCATCAAGGAGCACACCAACAGCAACGCGCCCCTGCAGACCGGCTGGGCGGGCTCCTCCTGGCCCAAGGCCGCGGAGATCATCAAGTACACCTACACGGGAACGTGGGCGAACTCCGGCCGCTTCGCGACCGTGCTCCGTGACGTCTACCTGCCCGAGGTGATCAACGGCTCCAACTCCAACGGCAACTGGGAACTGTCGATGATGGACGCCGCCGTCGGCATCTCCGTCTTCCTCGAGGACAAGTCGTCGTACGACAAGGCCGTGGCGAAGTTCCGGACCCGAACGGCCGCCTACGTCTACCTCGCATCCGACGGTGATCTGCCCAAGACCGTGCCCAGCCAGAACCTCGACACCAAGGACAAGATCGTCAGCTACTGGCAGGGGCAGTCGACCTTCGTCACCGGACTCACCCAGGAGACCTGCCGCGACTTCACGCACACCGGGTACGGCGTCGCCGCCATCTCGCACATCGCCGAGACCAGCCGGATCCAGGGGCAGGACCTGTACGGCACGGACGTCGGCGAGCGGCTGCGGCAGGCGCTCGGTTTCCAGTCCAAGTACCAGCTGGGCGCCACCGTGCCGAGTTGGCTCTGCGGCGGCTCGCTCACCCTCGGCCTCGGACCGGTCACCGAGGTCGGCTACAACGCCCTCCACAACCGCCTGGGCATCGCGATGACCAACACCCAGGCGCTGACCCAGCAGAATCGTCCGGCGGGCAGCAACAACCTCTTCGTGGCCTGGGAGACCCTGACGCACGGGGACAACCCCGCCTGACCTGCGTACGGCGGCCGTGGCGCCTGACCGGTTCCGGCCTCGGCCGCCGTACCGTCCGCAGGGTCCGGTGGACGTATCAGGGTTCCGTCAAAGACGTCCCGCCTCAGGACGCACGTCCCATTTGCCGTGATTATTGGCCGTAAGGTCGACGCAGCGTACGCAGCGTCCACAGCTGCGACGGGAAGACAATGGGGCCATGGGACGCGGCAAGCTTCGGATCTACCTCGGTGCGGCACCGGGCGTGGGCAAGACCTACGCCATGCTGTCCGAGGCACACCGGCGCGTCGAGCGCGGCACGGACTGCGTGGTGGCCTTCGTCGAGCACCACGACCGCCCGCGCACCGAGGTGATGCTGCACGGCCTGGAGCAGATACCCCGCAAGGAGCTCGTCCACCGAGGCTCGGTCTTCACCGAGATGGACGTGGACGCCGTCCTGCGTCGGGCCCCCGCTGTCGCCCTGGTGGACGAACTCGCCCACACCAATGTCCCGGGCTCCCGCAACGCCAAGCGCTGGCAGGACGCCGAGGAGCTGCTGGCCGCCGGGATCGACGTGGTCTCGACGGTCAACATCCAGCACCTGGAGTCCCTCGGTGACGTCGTCGAGTCCATAACGGGCATACGGCAGCGCGAGACCATCCCGGACGAGGTGGTGCGACGCGCGGACCAGATCGAGCTGGTCGACATGTCGCCGCAGGCGCTGCGACGGCGGATGGCCCACGGCAACATCTACAAGTCGGACAAGGTCGACGCGGCCTTGTCCAACTACTTCCGGCCCGGGAACCTGACCGCGCTGCGGGAGCTGGCACTGCTGTGGGTGGCCGACCGGGTCGACGAGTACCTGACCGAGTACCGCAGCGAGCACCGGGTGTCGACGATCTGGGGCTCGCGCGAGCGGATCGTCGTGGGCCTGACAGGAGGCCCGGAGGGGCGGACCCTGATCCGCCGGGCCGCGCGGCTGGCGGAGAAGGGCGCCGGCGGCGAGGTGCTGGCCGTCTACATCTCCCGCAGCGACGGACTCACCTCGGCCTCCCCCAAGGAGCTGGCCGTCCAGCGCACCCTCGTCGAGGACCTGGGCGGCACCTTCCACCACGTGGTGGGCGACGACATCCCGGCGGCCCTGCTGGACTTCGCGCGCGGCGCCAACGCCACCCAGATCGTCCTCGGCTCCTCGCGCCGCAAGGCCTGGCAGTACGTCTTCGGACCGGGCGTCGGCGCCACGGTGGCCCGCGAGTCGGGCCCCGACCTCGACGTGCACATCGTCACCCACGAGGAGGTCGCCAAGGGGCGCGGTCTCCCGGTGGCCCGGGGAGCGCGCCTCGGCCGTACGCGCATCGTGGCGGGCTGGCTGGTCGGCGTCGTCGGGCCGGTCGGGCTCGCGCTGCTGCTGAACAACGTTCACCTCGGTCTCGCCAACGACATGCTGCTGTTCCTGGCGCTGACCGTGGCGTCGGCCCTGCTCGGCGGGCTGTTTCCGGCGCTCGCCTCGGCGGCGCTGGGCTCGCTGCTGCTGAATTACTACTACACACCCCCGCTGCACCGGCTGACCATCGCCGATCCGAGGAACATCGTCGCCATCGTGATCTTCGTCGCGGTCGCGGTGTCGGTGGCCTCCGTGGTGGATCTGGCGGCCCGCCGTACGCACCAGGCGGCGCGGCTGCGCGCCGAGTCGGAGATCCTCTCCTTCCTCGCGGGCAGCGTGCTGCGCGGCGAGACCAGTCTGGAAGAGATCCTGGAACGGGTGCGCGAGACCTTCGCCATGGAGTCGGCGGCGCTGCTGGAACGGACGAGCGAGGTCGACCCGTGGACCTGCGCCGGCCGCGTGGGTTCGGGCGCGCCCATCGGACGACCGGAGGACGCCGACGTGGACGTACCGGTCGGGGACCACATGGCGCTGACGCTGTCCGGTCGCGTCCTGCCCGCTGCGGACCGCCGGGTGCTGGCCGCCTTCGCCGCGCAGGCCGCGGTCGCCCTGGACCGTCAGCGGCTGCAGCAGGAGGCCGAACAGGCCCGCGCGCTGGCCGAGGGCAACCGCATCCGCACCGCACTGCTGGCTGCCGTGAGCCATGATCTGCGCACCCCGCTGGCGGGCATCAAGGCGTCGGTGACCTCGCTGCGGTCGGACGACGTGGAGTGGTCCGAGGAGGACCGCGCCGAACTGCTGGCGGCGATCGAGGAGGGCGCCGACCGGCTCGACCACCTGGTGGGCAACCTGCTGGACATGTCGCGGCTGCAGACCGGCACCGTCACCCCGTTGATCCGGGAGGTCGATCTGGACGAGGTGGTCCCGATGGCGCTCGGCGGGGTGCCCGAGGACAGCGTGGAGCTGGACATCCCGGAGACCCTGCCGATGGTCGAGGTGGACGCCGGGCTCCTGGAGCGCACGGTCGCCAACCTCGTCGAGAACGCGGTCAAGTACAGCCCCCTGGGGGCGCCCGTGCTGGTCTCCGCGAGCGTCCTCGCCGACCGCGTGGAGGTCCGCGTCGTCGACCGTGGTCCCGGAGTGCCCGACGATGCGAAGGAACGGATCTTCGAGCCGTTCCAGCGCTACGGCGACGCCCCGCGCGGCGCCGGCGTCGGTCTCGGCCTGGCGGTCGCCCGCGGCTTCGCCGAGGCCATGGGCGGCACCCTGAACGCCGAGGACACCCCCGGCGGCGGGCTCACGATGGTCCTCACTCTCCGGGCTGTGGAGAGCCTGCACGGCCCCGTACGACACGCCGAACCAGAAAGGCAAACCACATGACCCGGGTGCTCGTGGTCGACGACGAACCGCAGATCGTGCGCGCCCTCGTGATCAACCTGAAGGCGCGCAAGTACGAGGTCGACGCGGCCCCCGACGGCACGACAGCGCTCCAGCTCGCCGCCGCCCGCCACCCCGATGCCGTGGTGCTGGACCTCGGGCTGCCGGACATGGACGGCGTCGAGGTGATCAAGGGTCTGCGCGGCTGGACCCGGGTACCGATCCTGGTGCTGTCCGCCCGCCACTCCTCGGACGAGAAGGTCGAGGCGCTGGACGCGGGAGCCGACGACTACGTCACCAAGCCGTTCGGCATGGACGAGCTGCTGGCCCGCCTCCGTGCCGCCGTCCGCCGGGCCGAGCCGAACGGGAGCGGCGAGGACGACGTGATCGTGGAGACCGAGGGCTTCACCGTCGACCTGGCCGCGAAGAAGGTCAACCGCGCCGGGAGGGACGTACGTCTCACCCCCACGGAGTGGCATCTGCTGGAGGTGCTCGTGCGCAACACGGGCCGCCTGGTCAGCCAGAAGCAGCTGCTGCAGGAGGTGTGGGGGCCGTCCTACGGGACAGAGACGAACTACCTGCGGGTGTACATGGCCCAGCTGCGGCGGAAGCTGGAGTCGGACCCGTCGCATCCGCAGCACTTCATCACCGAACCCGGCATGGGCTACCGGTTCGAGAGGTGAGCCGGGGAGGCAGGGGCGGCGCCATGGGTGCGTCCGTGTCGGCGCACCCCGGTACGCTTTCGGTATGATTGCCGTTCCTCGTTCCGAAAAGCCGGTCAGCCGGCTCCGGCGCATGCTCGACCGGCTTTCCTCGTCGCAGGAGGACCTGGAGTCGGAGGAACTGCGCGAGGACGCCGAGACCGCGGGCTGTACGCGGATCGGCGACTGCCACGACCGGCAGATCGTCACGGTTACTGGTACCTTGCGCACGGTCACGCTGCGCCCGCGGGCCGGTGTGCCGGCGCTGGAGGCCGAGTTGTTCGACGGCTCGGCGGCCCTGGACGTGGTGTGGCTCGGCAGGCGCTCCATCGTCGGCATAGAGCCGGGACGCAAGCTGATCGCGTCGGGCCGGATCTCGATGAGCCGGGGCCGCAGAGTGCTGTTCAATCCGAAATACGAACTCAGACCACTCGGACGGGAGTAGCCGGTGACGTCACTCGAGAAGCCGACCGAAGACGCCCAGCACGATTCGCGGGCGGTGACCGAGGCCGCGCTCTTCGAGGCGTTCGGCGGGGCCCGCGGCATGGTCGAGACCGTGGTGCCCGGCCTCCTCTTCGTCACCATTTTCACGATCAACAAGGACCTGCACTGGTCGGCGATCGCCGCGCTCGCGGTGTCACTGCTGCTGGTGGTCGTGCGCCTGGTCAGGAGGGACACCGTCAAGCACGCCTTCAGCGGTGTGTTCGGCGTGGCGTTCGGCGTGGTCTTCGCGATGATGACCGGCAACGCAAAGGACTTCTATCTGCCGGGCATGCTCTACACGCTGGGGCTGGCCCTGGCGTACATCATCACCACGCTCGCCGGAGTCCCCCTGATCGGCCTGATCCTCGGTCCCGTCTTCAAGGAGAACCTCTCCTGGCGCACCCGCAACCCGGGCCGCAAGAAGGCGTACACCAAGGCGAGTTGGGCCTGGGGGCTGATCCTGCTCGCCAAGTGCGCGATCCTTTTCCCCCTGTACTGGTGGGCCAACACCGCCCAACTCGGCTGGATCCTCGTCGCGTTGAAGATCCCGCCGTTCCTGCTCGCCGTCTGGCTCACGTGGGTGTTCCTGGCGAAGGCGCCGGCGCCGATCGATGTCTTCGCGGAGATGGAGGCGGAGGAGGCCGCCGCGAAGGAGCAGAAGACTGTTGCGGGGGAGCGCGAGGCGTCTGCGGGGGAACGCGAGGCGTCTGCGGGGCGGCACCGCCGGGAGTCCTAGTCCCGGTGTGGTGCGGGCGCCCCGGATCTGCGCCCCCGGACTCCACTTCGGCCAGGACCTGTCCGGACGATCACGTGCGGAGACGGATCACCAGCACTGCGGTGGTGGCGGTGCCGAAGAAGAGGGAGCCGGGCGTGTCACAGGGCCCATCCACCGCACAGCGGCATGTGCAGCAATTGTTGACCGGCCTCAGACACCCTCAAACACTCACTCAGCGGGTTTCCTGAGTGTGGGTGCCGTAGCGGAGTCCGTCGATGAGCAGGGCGATCATGCGCTGCGTGTGTCCGTCGTCTTCCTGGGCGGGCCGGGTCAGGTTGCCTACGGCGCGCAGCAGGTCTTCGGGATCGATGTCGGAGCGGATGCGGCCGGCTTTCGCCGCGGTGTCGAGGAGTGCGCCGAGGACGGGCTCGAAGCGCTGCTGGAAGTAGGAGGGCAGGCTGTCGTAGGCCGGGTCTCCTGAGTGCAGGGCGGCGCTGAGTCCGCGTTTCGTGGCGATGAAGCCCGCGAAGCGCTGCAACCACCGGGCGAGCGCTTCGACCGGTTCGTGCTGGGCTGCGAGGGAGGGTGCGGCGTCGGCGCAGGCGTCGACTTCGTGGCGGAAGACCGCGGCGATGAGGTCCGAGCGCTGCGGGAAGTGCCGATAGAGAGTGCCTGCTCCCACGCCCGCCTTGGCGGTGATCTGTCGCACGGGGGCGTCCACGCCGGAGGCGGTGAACACCTCGGCAGCCGCGGTGAGCAGCGTGTCGATGCTGCGCTGTGCGTCGGCGCGCACGCGCTGGCGGGAACGCCCCCCATCCGTCGGGCCATCGGGCACGGTGCACTCCTCTTGCTAACCGGAACAACGTTCCGTATCGTCTTGGCGGAACGCCGTTCCGCTTACGCAAGCGTATCGCGCTGCAGCGGGCACCGGTCAACGCACGAGGAGAACCATGCAGTACCGCACGCTGGGCCGAACCGGCATCAAGGTCAGCCCCTACTGCCTGGGCGCGATGATGTTCGGCGCCATAGGCAACCCCGACCACGACGACTCCGTACGCATCATCCACAAGGCGCTGGACGCGGGCATCAACTTCGTCGACACCGCCGACGCCTACTCACGCGGCGAGTCCGAAGAGATCGTCGGCAAGGCCCTCAAGGGCCGCCGCGACAACGTCGTGCTGGCCACCAAGGCCCACCTCCCGATGGGGGACGACCCCAACCAGCAGGGCAACTCGCGGCGCTGGCTGGTCCGCGCGCTGGAGGACTCCCTGCGCCGCCTGGGGACCGACCACGTCGATCTGTTCCAGATCCACCGGCCCGCGCCGGACACCGACGTGGAAGAGACCCTCTCCGCCCTCAGCGACCTGGTACGCGCGGGCAAGGTCCGGGCCATCGGCACCTCCTCATTCCCCGCCTCGGACATCGTCGAGGCACAGTGGGTCGCCGAGCGGCGCGTCCTGGAGCGGTTCCGCACCGAGCAGCCGACGTACTCGATCCTCAACCGCGGCATCGAACGCGAGATACTGCCCGTCTGCGAGCGCTACGGCATGGGCACCCTGGTCTACAGCCCCCTCGCGGGGGGCCTGCTCACCGGCCGCTACCGCAAGGGCCGGCAGAGCGACAGTCACCGGGCCGGCTTCGGCTTCAAGCACCTGAGCGACGAGCGGCGGCTCGACGCCGTCGAACAGCTCATCCCCCTCGCCGAAGAGGCGGGGATGTCGCTGACGCACCTGGCCATGGCCTTCGCGATCGCCCACCCCGGCGTCACCTCCGCGATCATCGGCCCGCGCACCATGGAGCACCTCGATGACCTTCTCGCCGGTGCGAAGACCACGCTGAACGACGAGGTCCTCGACCGGATCGACGCCATCGTGCCTCCCGGCACCGACATCGGGGTGCTCGACATGGCCTACAACCCGCCCGCCGTCCAGCAGACCGCGCTGCGCCGCCGCTCGACCGACGAGCGCTCCGCCGGCTGACCCGCCCCCGGTAACGGCCCAGCGGTGCTCAGCCGACTTCGACCACCCAGCCGCACCGCCAGTTGCCGGGTCGTGGCCCGAACGTGGGTCACGACCGGGTTCCGGGTTCTTTGCCGGTCGGGGACGGACACCCTGGGCTCCACTGGCCGCCGGGTCGCCGGCCGGCGGGCCGCTGGTGCGTCGTGTTCGCTGACGCGGCGCTGGGCGGGTGATGGACGCAGCCGGGGCGTGGACCAGGTCGTACGGCCCGAGAATGCCGTCCTTCACCGTAGGACAGGTGACAGGTGACAGGTGACAGGTCGAGGGTACGGCGCCCGGTGACGGGGTCGGCGTCGAGCCGGGCAGCCAGGCTCTCGTCCGGATCGGTCGCGACGAACGGCACCGGGCCGGAGCGGTCTGCGTGGAAGCCGTCCCACGACGGTCGGCCCCTCCCAGGGGCCGCCGGAGGCGGATGGCATAGTGCCCCGCATGCCGATACCGGCCGCACGCACGCGGAAGGGCAGGTGGTGGGGAGCCTTCGTCGCGCCCCTCGCCGCACTCCTCCTCACGGCCGCCGCGCCCGCCGTCGCTGACGGGTCCGGCGAGGTCGAGCTGCGGCTCGAGGCCCCTGGCACCTTCATCATGTACAACGCCGACGAGGGCGCCGAGGCCGGGAACAGCGGGTTCGTCCTGCCCGTCGCCGTCGTGCCCGGGAACACCGAACCGGCCCGGAACATCAAGGTCGTGGTGGACGCGTCGGGGCTGGAGGGGGTGGCCCGTGTGGGGAAGGGCAGCGGCAACAACTGCACCGGCGGGGGCTGGGTGTGGACGTGCGAGTACGGCACCCTGCAGAACGACGGGGAGAGCATGCCGCCCTTCACCGTCCACGGCGTGGACGGGACGGAGCCGGGCGACAGCGGGACGGTCACGTACACCGCGAGCGCGGACGACGCGACCTCCGTCACCGGTACCACCCGCATGATCGTCGGGGGGCCCACGCTGTACTCGCCCGATGAGCAGGGGAAGGTGGCCGGGTTGGAGCCGGGAAAGTCCGCGTCGCTGACGCCGAGGTTCTCCAACCCCAGCCGCTTCTCCACGGAGCGCGGCATCGCCCTACGGATCAACGCGCAGGGCGGCTTGGTGCTGACGTCTCGTCCCCGCAACTGCTCCTACAACCCGACGTTCACCTCTGCCTGGTGCACGTTCCCGACGAAGGCCGCCCCGGGCACCGCCTACCGCACGAGCTCGCCCTTCACCTTCACGGCCGTCCCCGAGGAGCTGACCGGCACGTTGGACTACTCCTGGTCGTCCGACCCGCAGCAGCCCGCCGAGCTCACGGTACGCGGTACAGGCGCCCCGCTCACGCTGGCCAGGACGCCCGAACGAGGTCTCCGCGACGGCACCGGCGCCGTCACCGTCGTGGAGACCACCGTGCAGGCCGACTACGCGGCGGTCACCGGCACCGTGCGGGGGCGGGTCGGCGACACGGTGAGCGTGACGCTCGGGGTGCGCGATCTCGGCCCCGGCAGGCTGGTTGACGAGAAGGGCCGCTTCGAGGTGGTCCCGCCGAAGGGCACCACGGTCACGTCCGTCCCGTTCACTTTCGAGGACACGGACGGGAAGTGGGCGTGCAACCGGCCGGAGAAGCCGGGCGGGGCCTTCGTCTGCGATCTCAACAGCGACGTGTTCTGGCCGGGGGGCGACGGGACGACCACCGTGGGCTTCCGCTTCCGCATCGACCGGCAGGTGCCGGGCGCCCACGGCACCATCCGGACGTACAACCCCTACGACCGCACGCCCGGCAACGACATCGCCGGCATCCCGCCGGAGGCGTCACCGGCTCCGCCGCACCGGTCGGCTGTGCGGCCCGCGGTGCTGATCCCGACGGTCCTGGTCGCCGTGGCGGCCGTGGCCGGAGCGGTGGTGTACCGCCGTCGCCGCCGGGCCGTGTCCTAGGGCGTGCCAGGCCGCCCGCTTGCGCAAGGGTCACGCGGCGGACGGCCACCTCTGGCTCCGTACATGATCGTCGGACAGGTCCCGGCCGGTCCTAGCCGTCCTCGCGCCGCACCGACAGCAACTCCTCCAGCTGCTCCTCGCGGGCCTGGGCCGCCACGAACAGGAGTTCGTCGCCTGCCTCCAGGGAGTCCTCCTGGGACGGCGTCAGGACCCGGGTACCGCGGATGATCGTCACCAGGGACGTGTCCTCCGGCCACTGGACGTCGCCGACCTGCGTGCCGGCGAGGGCCGACTCCGGGGGCAGGGTCAGCTCGACCAGGTTCGCGTCGCCGTGGCTGAAGCGGAGCAGCCGGACCAGGTCGCCGACGCTCACCGCCTCCTCGACCAGCGCCGACATCAGGCGCGGGGTGGAGACGGCCACGTCCACGCCCCATGCCTCGTTGAAGAGCCACTCGTTCTTGGGGTTGTTGACGCGGGCGACGACGCGCGGGACGCCGTACTCCGTCTTGGCCAGCAGGGACACGACCAGGTTCACCTTGTCGTCGCCCGTCGCGGCGATCACCACGTTGCAGCGCTGCAGCGCCGCCTCGTCCAGGGACGTGATCTCGCAGGCGTCGGCCAGCAGCCACTCCGCCTGGGGGACGCGCTCGACCGAGATCGCGGTCGGCGCCTTGTCGATCAACAGGACCTCGTGCCCGTTCTCCAGGAGCTCGCCCGCGATCGAACGACCCACGGCACCGGCACCGGCAATGGCGACCCTCATCAGTGACCGCCCTCCCCTTCAGGCCCCTCGGTGAACGCCGTCTCGACCTTGTCGACGTCGTCCGTCCGCATCATCACGTGCACCAGGTCGCCCTCCTGCAGCACCGTCTGCGAGGTGGGCAGCATGGCCTCGCCCAGCCTGGTGAGGAACGCCACCCGGACGCCCGTCTCCTCCTGCAGTGTGCTGATCTTGTGGCCGACCCACTTCGGCGAGGCGTGCACCTCGGCGAGCTGGACGCCGCCGGTGGGGTCGCGCCACAGCGGCTCGGCCCCCGACGGCAGCAGACGGCGCAGCATCTGGTCCGCCGTCCAGCGGACCGTGGCGACGGTCGGGATGCCGAGACGCTGGTAGACCTCGGCACGGCGGGGGTCGTAGATACGGGCCGCGACGTTCTCGATGCCGAACATCTCGCGGGCCACGCGCGCGGCGATGATGTTCGAGTTGTCGCCGCTGGAGACCGCGGCGAAAGCACCGGCGTCCTCGATACCAGCCTCGCGCAGGGTGTCCTGGTCGAAGCCGACTCCGGTGACGCGGCGGCCGCCGAACCCGGAGCCCAGCCGTCGGAAGGCGGTGGGGTCCTGGTCGATCACGGCGACCGTGTGCCCCCGTTGCTCCAGGGTCTGGGCAAGAGCGGAACCCACTCTTCCGCAGCCCATGATGACGATGTGCACGACCGTCCTTCCGGTGTCAATGGTCACGGCTCAGTCGAAACGCCAAGGACAGGGTCTCAGACCGCCGCCCAAGCTACACACGCACGGTCCGCGTAGGGCACCCCTGTGCACGCGCGCCGGACGCCTTTGTGCGATCACTGGCAACCGATGCCGCGGAAGCCGAGAGGAGTCAGGAATCCGAGGCCGACGAACGGGCGGCGGCGGCGAGGTACTCCGCGGTCGCATGCATGGAACCTCCGAAGGCGGCAACTGAACGGGTTCTGTCATATAGGCATGGGGGATCCCGCACCTGCGGAATCCGCAGCGCCGCCCCCCTGCGATTTCACTCGTGAGGCATATCTCCATCGGAGGGTGGAGGGTCCCCAGTTCGAACCCTTACGATCCTCTGTTGTGTCCAAACTGACCGACGTGCCCAAACGCATCCTGATCGGGCGCGCCCTGCGCAGTGACCGGCTCGGGGAAACGCTCCTGCCGAAGCGCATCGCACTCCCCGTCTTCGCCTCCGACCCGCTGTCCTCCGTCGCGTACGCGCCGGGGGAAGTACTGCTGGTCCTGTCCATCGCGGGCGTGTCGGCCTACCACTTCAGCCCCTGGATCGCGGTCGCGGTCGTCGTGCTGATGTTCACGGTGGTCGCCTCCTACCGGCAGAACGTGCACGCGTATCCGAGCGGTGGCGGGGACTACGAGGTGGCGACCACCAACCTCGGCCCCAAGGCCGGTCTGACCGTCGCCAGCGCCCTCCTCGTCGACTACGTCCTCACGGTGGCCGTGTCGATCGCGTCGGGCATCGAGAACCTGGGCTCGGCGATCCCGTTCGTCGTCGAGCACAAGGTGTCCTGCGCGGTCGCCGTGGTCGTGCTGCTCACGCTGATGAACCTGCGTGGGGTCAAGGAGTCCGGCACGCTGTTCGCCATCCCGACGTACGTCTTCGTCGCGGGCGTCTTCATCATGATCATGTGGGGCGCGTTCCGCGGGCTGGCCCTCGGCGACACCATGCGGGCGCCCACTGCCTCGTACCAGATCAAAGCCGAGCACCAGGGCATAGCGGGCTTCGCGCTGGTTTTCCTGCTGCTGCGCGCCTTCTCCTCCGGCTGTGCGGCGCTCACCGGCGTCGAGGCGATCTCCAACGGCGTCCCGGCGTTCCGCAAGCCCAAGTCGAAGAACGCGGCGACCACACTGGCGATGATGGGCCTGCTCGCCGTCACGATGTTCTGCGGCATCATCGCCCTGGCCACGACGACCAAGGTGCACATGGCAGAGAACCCGGCCGCCGACCTGCTCCACAACGGTGTCGCGCTGGGCTCCGGCTATGTGCAGAACCCGGTGATCTCGCAGGTCGCCGAGGCCGTCTTCGGCAAGGGCAGCCTCCTGTTCGTCGTGCTCGCGGCGGCCACCGCGCTGGTGCTCTTCCTCGCCGCGAACACCGCCTACAACGGCTTCCCGCTGCTCGGCTCGATCCTTGCGCAGGACCGCTATCTGCCCCGCCAGCTGCACACCCGCGGCGACCGCCTCGCCTTCTCCAACGGCATCGTGCTGCTCGCGGGCGCGGCCACCCTGTTGATCGTCATCTACGGCGCCGACTCGACCCGGCTGATCCAGCTGTACATCGTCGGTGTGTTCGTGTCGTTCACGCTGAGTCAGACCGGCATGGTCAAGCACTGGAACCGCCACCTGGCCACCGAGAAGGACCAGGCCAAGCGCCGCCACATGGTGCGCTCGCGGGCCATCAACGCCTTCGGCGCCTTCTTCACCGGCCTGGTGCTGGTCGTCGTCCTGGTCACGAAGTTCACGCACGGCGCCTGGGTCGCCCTGCTGGGCATGTGCATCTTCTACGCGACGATGACCGCGATCCGCAGGCACTACGACGGCGTGGCCGAGGAGCTCGCCGCCCCCGAGGGTCCGAGCGACGACAGCGTCCGCCCCTCGCGGGTCCACTCGGTGGTGCTCATCTCCAAGATCCACCGCCCCACGCTGCGCGCCCTCGCCTACGCGAAGCTGCTGCGTACGGACACCCTGGAGGCGCTCAGCGTCAACGTCGACCCGGCGGAGACGAAGGCGCTCAGGGACGAGTGGGAGCGGCGCGGCATCGACGTACCGCTGAAGATCCTCGACTCGCCGTACCGCGAGATCACGCGCCCTGTGATCGAGTACGTCAAGAGCCTGCGCCGCGAGTCCCCGCGCGACGCCGTGTCCGTGATCATCCCCGAGTACGTGGTGGGCCGCTGGTACGAGCATCTGTTGCACAACCAGAGTGCCCTGCGGCTCAAGGGCCGCCTGTTGTTCACGCCGGGTGTCATGGTGACCTCGGTGCCGTACCAGCTGCAGTCCTCGGAGGCGGCGAAGCTGCGGGCCCGCAGGCGGCAGGAGTGGAACGCGCCGGGCGCGGTGCGACGTGGTCCGGCGGAGGAACGGGCCAAGGAGTCGTCGGCTTCGCAGGTCTGAGGCCGCCCGGGCTTGTGGTGAACGGCCGGACAACACCCACGTAGACTGGTGGGCTGTTGTCCGGCCGAGCCGGTCGCGTCGTCGTTTCGTGGTCGTTGTTCGTATCTCGCAGTCGTTGCCCGTATCTCGTAGTCGTTTCTCGTATCTGGAGTCGTCCCGCCATGCAGGCAGAACCGAAGAAGTCGCTGGTGGGGGAGGAGTACGAGGTCGAGATCGGCCCCGTCGCCCACGGCGGTCACTGCATCGCCCGCACGGACGCGGGCCAGGTCCTCTTCGTCCGCCACGCGCTGCCCGGTGAGCGGGTCGTGGCGCGGGTGACGGAGGGCGAGGAGGGCGCCCGCTTCCTGCGCGCGGACGCGGTGCGGGTGCTCGAGGCGTCCAAGGACCGCATAGACGCACCCTGTCCGTACGCGGGCCCCGGCCGCTGCGGCGGCTGCGACTGGCAGCACGCCAAGCCGGGCGCGCAGCGCCGGCTGAAGGGCGAGGTGATCGCCGAGCAGCTCAGCCGGCTCGCGGGCCTCACGCCCGAGGAGGCGGGCTGGGACGGCACGGTGGTGCCGGCCGAGGGCGACAAGCTGCCGGCGGGTGCGGTGCCGCAGTGGCGTACGCGGGTTCAGTACGCGGTGGACGCGTCCGGCAGGGCGGGGCTGCGCCGACACCGCTCGCACGAGGTGGAGCCGATCGACCACTGCATGATCGCCGCCGAGGGCGTCAGCGAGTTGGGCGTCGAGAAGCGGGACTGGACGGGCATGGACTCCGTCGAGGCGATCGCCGCGACGGGATCGCAGGACCGCCAGGTGATCCTGACGCCTGAGCCGGGCGCACGGCTGCCGCTGGTGGCGCTGGACCGGCCGGTGTCGGTGCTGCGGGTCGACGAGAGGTCGGGCGGGGTGCATCGCGTCCACGGCCGCCCCTTCGTCCGCGAACGCGCCGACGGACGCACGTACCGCGTGGGCGCCGGCGGCTTCTGGCAGGTCCACCCGAAGGCGGCGGACACGCTGGTGACGGCGGTGATGCAGGGGCTGCTGCCGCGCAAGGGCGAGACGGCGCTGGACCTGTACTGCGGCGTCGGCCTCTTCGCGGGCGCGCTCGCCGACCGGCTCGGTGAGAAGGGCGCGGTGCTCGGCATCGAGTCCGGAAAGCGAGCGGTGGAGGACGCCCGGCACAACCTGGCCGACTTCGACCGCGTCCGCATCGAACAGGGCAAGGTCGAGTCGGTCCTGCCGCGCACCGGCATCACTGAGGTCGACCTGATCGTCCTCGACCCGCCGCGGACGGGGGCAGGCCGGAAGACGGTCGAGCACCTTTCGTCTCTGGGGGCGCGGAGGATCGCATACGTGGCCTGCGATCCGGCGGCACTGGCACGGGACCTGGCGTACTTCCGGGAGGGCGGGTACCGGGTGCGGACGTTGCGGGCGTTCGACCTGTTTCCGATGACGCATCATGTGGAGTGCGTGGCGATCCTTGAACCGGCCGCGAAGGGGTCCTGACCTGCGATTTTATGCGTGTGCATTATGTGCGCTGTGGGTGTTACGGGCGATATCTTGACGCTGAAATGACGCTCGTGACGCTCAAATGACGCTCGTTCTGGCGGGGCGTCACCTGGCTGTTCGGGGAGGTCATGCGACGTGGGATGCGCTCTTCCCGAGGGCTGGCTTTGCGGGAACTTGAGGAAAATCAGCCGGATTCCGGCGCCGCTGATTGCGGCGGCAGGCATGCTGCCTCCGTAGTTCGGTGGGCCGGATGTCTGGCGGAGCGGGCGCTCAGTAGGTGGGTCCGTAGGGGCTCCAGCCGCGCATGAACGGCTTGAGATCCTCGGGGCGGGGTTCAGGGATCTCCGGCAGCAACGGTGAACCGTTGAGGGGGTTCAGGCGTGTCATGTGGCTCTCGGCCCATGAGATCCATGCCTCGGCTTCGTCCCTGGCCGGCCAGGTCGGCAGACTCTCCGCGTGGAGGCGGAGCGCGCTGCCGTACTCGGCCAGGCCCGCTGCGCGCCGCCACGCTTCTTCTTGCGCTTCGAGGTGCCGGACACGGTATGCCTCTGCCCATTCGGTCGTTGCCCGTCGCTTCGCGGCTTCCCAGCGCAGGCGCTGCTGCTGTGCTTCCTCCAGGTCGGCCTGACGCTTGCGTTCGGCCGCCTCTCCGCGGAGACCGACCTCTTGCACGATCTCCGCGAGCTGGTCCTCAAGAGGGCGTGGGGGTGTCGGCCCATTCGCCGGCCCGGTGCGGCTGGCCGCCGCTGAGCACGATGCGGAGACGTTCGGCCGGGGTGTGGTCGAAGCGAGGGATCCTGACCCAGGAGTACTTCTTGGCCTCGGCGAGTTCTTTCTCGGTGGCGACGTGCTCTTTCCGGTCCTGTTCCTGGAGGACGAGGAACCCCACTGCCTGTCCTTGCGCCGTGATGGTGAAGTGGGGTGATGCTCTGCGTCGACGGTGAGACCGGGGTGCGGCTCCTGCCGCTCCTGCCGAACAGGCGTGCTGGGCCTCGACAGCGGTGATCAGTGCCTGGATGAGCCGGAGAGCGCGCCCCTGGACTGGTTTGGTCAGGCCCGGTTTTCGGCAGCATAACGGCGGGTTAACGCGGCTCGGGATGCTCTGAGCGGTTCGGTTCCGTGCGGGATCCGGGCCGTTTTCCGTCACACCTCCCTCGCCGGCCCGGGTGCCTCCGAAGTGATGTCGCGCTCGGGTCCGGCGGCACGTTCGCGGAGCATCTCGGCCACGAGAAACGCCAGATCGAGCGACTGGCTCCGGTTGAGCCTCGGGTCGCACGCTGTCTCATAACGCCGGTGCAGTTGGCTCGCCCGGATTTCGTCGCTGCCGCCCACGCATTCCGTGACGTCGTGCGCGGTGCGCGTGGCGGCCGAACTCGATGCGGACTGCGTCTCGTTCTGGTCGGGGATCAGACCCTCCACCGTCGCCGCGGACACGGCGTGGCTGCGCGTGAAGTCGGGTGTCGAGTCGGTGCTGGACGAGTGCGAGCGGTACGGGGTGCCGCTCGGCCTGGAACCGGAACCCGGCATGTTCGTCCAGCACCTGGAGCAGGCGCTGGCCTTGAGGGCGGAACTGGGCGACCCGGCACTGCTGGGCATCACCCTGGACGTCGGCCACTGCGTCGCGGTCGAGCCCGTCGACGCGGCGGCCTGCATCCGCCGCGCCGCGGGTCTGCTCGTCAATGTGCAGCTGGACGACATGCGGCAGGGAGTCCATGAGCACCTCGAATTCGGCACGGGCGAACTGGATCTGAGGGGCACGCTGGTCGCGCTGCGGGAGACCGGCTATCGCGGGATCGCCGCCGTGGAACTGCCCCGGCACAGCCACGCCGCTCCGCAGGTAGCCGCGCGGGCCCTCGACGCGCTGCGCGGGGCTCTCGCCCCGTAGGGGTCTTTCGAAGGTCCCGCCGGCCCGCGAGGCCTGGCACGGCTCCCCACTTCGGGCTTCGTCCGAGTGGGAGGGAGCCGGGCCCGTGATGCCTGGCACGGCTCCCCATTCCGGGCTTCGCCCGAGCGGGAGGGACCCCCACCGCTGCGTTGTCGGGATCGCCCGCGTACACCCGGTACGCGGGCGGCTCGCCGCCTTGCGATGCACCGCACCGGATGCCGCGGGCCCCGCCCTTCGTGAACGGGCGGTGCCCCGGGAGCGACGGGGGTGAGCGCATCCCGGGGCACCAGTCTGAGGGCCGTCAGGCAGCGGCCCGGGCACCGGTCCTGCGGAGAGCCATCCGGGCCGGCAGGACGCTGGAGACCAGCGCCAGGGCCAGGCACAGCCCGACCGTCAGCAGAATCGTCGGCCAGGGCAGGTTGAGATTGACCTGGGTGCCGAGCTGAGCGGACAGTCCCGACCTGATACCGAGCAGGGTGACCAGTGCGATGCCCAGTCCGAGTACGGCGCCGATGCCCACGGAGAGCGCCGACTCCGCGGCGACGATCCGCAGCACATGTCGCCGGGTCGCCCCGGACAGCCGCAGCACCGCGAAGTCCCCGGCGCGGTCGGCGGTCGCCATCATCAGGGTGTTGGCGATGGCGAGGCAGGTGTAGCCGAGCGACATCCCGATCAGGATGATCAGGAAGATCTGCACCAGTCGGTCGTCCTCGGCGTCCGTGCGTGCCGCGTAGTCGGACGTGCTCAGGGCCTCCGCGCCGAGCTCGACCGGCACCACGGGCCGCTGCGAGCCGGTCGCGTACACGACCTCGGTGAGCGCGGAGGGGGAGTGTGCGCGCACCGTGTCACGGGTGAGCAGCACGCTGGCCGTCGACGAGTCGTCCGTGATCTCCGCGACCACCTCGACCTTCGTGGTCCTGCCGTCCTCGAACGTGACGGGCACGGTCCGTCCGGTGGTCCAGCCGAGCCAGGCCGCGGTCGAGGACCGCACGATCATGGTGTTCTGGCCCTGGAGGCCGTCCAGCGAACCGGACTTGACGGTCATCTTCTCCCGCGCCTTCTCGAAGGCGCCCTCGCTCACACCCATCGCACCGATGTGGTTGGTGCCTCCCACGTAGAGCTGGGTGGGCAGCAGGGACGCCCCGTCGGACACCGTGGCGACCGCGGCGTCCGTCAGGCCCGGGGTGCCCTTCGGGGTGACCACGGACGTCGCGTCCTGGCGGACGGTCTCCTCCAGCGCGTAACCGCTGGCCTTGATCTGGAACATGCCGGCGATCAGGACGGCGAAGCCCACGGTGACCAGCACCGGTGCCGCCGTCGAAGCGGTGCGCCGCACCGCGGTGAGCGAACTCTCCCTGGCGACCATGCTGGTGGCGCCCCGCAGTCGGCCCAGTGGCCACCATACGGCCTTGACCACGAGCGGGATGACCGCCGGGGCGAACAGCGTCAGGCCCACGATCAGGGCCATCGCCGCGTACAGCGCGTTGTTGATCATCTCGTCCGAGGAGCTGCCGGCCGCGACGAGCACCAGGATCAGTCCGAAGGCGGTGAAGCCGACCGCGCCGATCCACCGGCCACGCGTCATCGGCCGCTTCTCCAGCGCGGCCTCGCGCAGCGCCTCCAGCGGGGCGATCCGGGCCGCGCGCCGGGACGCCGACCAGACTCCGAGCAGGGCGACCAGCAGACCGAGCGCGAAGGAGCCGATCAGGGGCAGCGCCTGCATGCGCACGGTGAAGCCGGCCGGCTCCAGGCCGCCGTCCACCAGCAGACCGCCGAGCACCGGGGCGAGCACCGAGCCCAGGACCAGCCCGGTCGTCGCCGCCACCACCCCCACGCCGAGCGCCTCGCCGTACATCATCCGGCGGATCTGGCGCGGAGTGGCGCCGACGGTGCGCAGCAGACCGAACTCCCGGCGCCGCTGCACGATGCTGAACGCGAACGTCGAGGCGACCACGAAGATGGAGACGAACGCGGTCAGTCCGGCCATGGCGATCAGGATCTGCATGCCGATCCAGCGGGTCTTCGCCGCGGTCTTGGCCTCCAGGTCCGTCAGGCCGCCGCCGGCGAGCACCTTGTCGTCCTTGCCCACGACCTTCTCGGCCGCGCTCGCCACCGCGGTGGCGTCCGCGCCCTTGTCGGTGACCAGGCCGATGACCCGCACACCGCCGGACAGGGGTTCGGCGGCGGCGTCCGTGAGGTAGAAGGCATCGGAGTCGACCGTGCCGGACACCGTGTACGGGGCCGGTCCCTTGGCGGTGAGCAGGGTCACCGAGGCACCGGGGGCCAGACCGAGGGACTTGTCCAGGGCGACCTCGTCGTCCGCCTGCGGGGCGCGGCCCGAGGTCAGCTTGTCCGGCGCCAGCGCCGCACTGGCCCAGGGGTGACCGCGCAGCTCCCCGCCCGGGTCGTCCACCGGCTTGCCGTCGACCACTGCCTGGGCGTAGAAGGACCGGTCGGGCACCGCCGCGGCGACACCTGGCACCGAACTCAGCTCGGTGACCAGCTTGTTGGTGCGCTCGGGCGACCAGGGCAGGTTCTCGGTGAAGGTGCCGTCCGACTGGTCGGCTCCGGGGCTCTGCACCAGCACCTCGGTGCCCGCGTAGCGCTTGGGCGCCTCGGGGGTGGCGGAGGCGAGCACCAGCGCGGTCATGCAGAGGATGGTCACGCCGAGGCACAGGGCGGTGAAGGTCCCGATGAAGGACACCCAGCGCTGGCGGATGGTGGCGAGACTCAGCATGCGACGGCCTCCAGAGCGGCCATACGGGCGGCGATCGTGTCGACGGTGCTGCGGCCCCGCAGTTCGTCCACGATCCGGCCGTCGGCGAGCAGCAGCACCAGGTCCGCGTAGGCGGCGGCCGCCGGGTCGTGGGTGACCATGACCACCGTCTGCTGGTGGCGGTCGACGACGCCGCGCAGCAGCGCCAGCACGTCACGGGACGTCTTGGTGTCCAGGGCGCCGGTCGGTTCGTCGGCGAAGAGCACGGCGGGGCGGGTGATCAGGGCCCGGGCGATGGCCACCCGCTGCTGCTCGCCGCCGGAGAGTTCGCTGGGGCGGTGCGGGCCGCGGTGCCCGAGACCCACTTCGGTGAGGGCCGCGATCAGGTCCCCCCGGTCCGGCTTGCGCCCGGCGAGGCGCAGCGGCAGGGCGACGTTCTGTTCGGCGGTGAGCGCCGAGACGAGGTTGAACGCCTGGAAGACGAACCCGACGCGGTCACGCCGCAGCAGGGTGAGCGCGGTCTCGTCGAGGTCGCTCAGATCGGTGTCATCGATGATCACCTTGCCGTCGGTGACGCGGTCGAGGCCCGCCGCGCAGTGCAGCAGCGTGGACTTGCCGGACCCGGAGGGACCCATCACCGCGGTGAAGGTGCCGCGGGCGAACGTGGTGGTGACATTGTCCAGCGCGGTGACGGTCTGCGTCCCCGAGCCGTACTGCTTGGTCACGGACCACAGTTGGACGGTGTCAGTCGAATTCGTCATGCTCAAAGCCAACCTTGTGCAGGTGGTCCGCCGCAGGGGCGCTGACTGGAGACCTGGGGTAGACCCAGCTGTAATTCCGGGCTCACTTCTGCGCCCGGTGCCGGAAGGCGACGATGCCCACGGCCGTGAACAGCAGTGCGTAGCCGGTCAGGGCCAGCAGGCACAGCCACGGCTCCACATGGGGAATGGACGGCACCAGGGCGGCCCGCATCCCCTCGGAGACGTACGTCAGCGGATTGAGGGCGCTGATCACCAGGAACCAGCCGATCTCGTCCAGGGATACCAAGGGATACTGCGTGGCACCCGTGAACATCAGCGGCGCCATGATGACCGCGAACATGATGCTGATCCGGTGCGGGGGGACGAGGGTGCCCACCGTGATGCCGATGGCGGCGCCGGCCCAGGAGCCCAGCGCGAGCACGGCGAGGAGCAGCGGTACCCCGGACGCACGCCAGGGCGCGCCGCCCAGGACCAGCGCCCCCATCGGGAAGACGCAGGCCGAGGCGATCATCCCGCGCACCATGGACATGAGCAGCTTCTCGACCGCCACCATGTACACCGGCAGCGGAGCCAGCAGCCGGTCCTCCATCTCCTTTGTGACGCCGAACTCCATCACCAGGGGATACGCGACGCTCTGCAACGCCGTCAGAAAGGCGGCCAGCGCGGCGATGCCCGGCAGCAGCAGATCGCCGAACTCCGGCCGTACGTAGTTCAGCGTGCCCAGCACCTTGGCGAAGATGAAGAGCATGAACAGCGGCGTGAGCGCGATCTGGACGAGCAGGAGACCGAACTCCTTGCCGGTCACGAAGGTGTCACGCCACAGGATGGCGAGGAACACCCGGGCAACGGACGGGCGGCGGGGGGGGGGGGGGGGGCCGCCCCCCCCCCCCGGCCGGGGGGGGGGGGGGGGCGGGCCCGCCCCCCCCCCCCCCCGCCCGGCGCTCTCGGGTGCTGCCGTGGGTTGCGCGGTGGTCATCGCAGTCCTCTTCCGGTGAGCTCGATGAATACGTCTTCCAGGCTGGGTTCGCCGAGGCGGACGTCGGCCAGTACGGCGCAGCGGGAGTCGAGGACGGCGACGACAGGTGCCAGCAGGGACGCCGGTTCCTTGGCGAGATACAGCCGCAGCAGCACACTGCCGGGCCGGTCCCGGACGCCCTGCGCGATCCGCTCCCCGCGCTCGACGTCGTCCAGGACGGTGAGCGCCGCGAGCAGTTCGTCGGCGCTGTCCGCGGGACCCGGAACCGCCGTGATCTCCATGACGGAGTGGCCGGAGACACCGCGGGTGAGCACCTCCGGTGTGTCGAGCGCGAGCAGCCGCCCGTGGTCGACGATGCCCACCCGGTCGGACAGGTCGGCCGCCTCTTTCATGTCGTGCGTGGTCAGCACCACCGTCACGCCCCGCTCGCGCAGGGTGCGGACCCGCTCCCAGACGAACAGGCGGGCCTGCGGGTCGAGACCGGTGGTCGGCTCGTCGAGGAAGAGCACCCGTGGTTCGTGCATCAACGCCCGGGCGATCATCAGGCGTTGCGCCATGCCGCCGGAGTACCAGTCGACCTTGACGTCGGCCTGCTCCGCCAGCCCGAACTCGTCGAGCAGTTCGGCGGCGCGGGCCCGTCGTCTGGCCCGCGAGAAGCCGTGATAGGCGGCGTGGAAGAGCAGGTTCTGGCGAGGTGTCAGATCGCGGTCCAGATTGCTGCCCTGCGGCACCACGGCCAACTGTGCCCGGGCCATGACGGGTTCACGACGCACGTCCACACCTGCCACCCGCACGGTGCCCCTGGTCGCGCGGACCCGGGTGGTGAGCACACCCACGGTGGTGGTCTTGCCCGCCCCGTTCGGCCCCAGCAGCCCGAAGACCTCGCCGGGGGCGACCGTGAACGACAGCCCGTCCACGGCGTTCACATCCCGCCGGGGGTAGCGCTTGACCAGTTGGCGGACCTCGACGGCTGCGGTCACCGGGCGTCCCCTTCGAACGGGTCGGCGGCGGACCACGACCGGTACTGACGCAGTCCGTAGAGCAGGGGGCGGGGAGTGGTGGGCTGGTGCCGCTCGATCCGGAACACCTCGCCGAAGACCACCATGTGGTCGCCGACGGAGAGGGTCCGCTCCACCCGGCAGTCCGCGACGGCATGCGCGTCGTCGAGCAGATGAGGGCCGCCCAGAGTGCTGCCACCGCGCCAGGCGACCCGGTCGAAACGGTCCGGGTCGCCCGAGGAGAACAGTTCGGCGGCAGGCCGGCCCCGGTGGTGCAGCAGGTTCACCGCGAAGGCGGAGCACTGCTGCAGCGCGGTCAGGGTCGGGCTGCCCCTGCGCAGACTGACCAGCAGAGTGGGCGGGTCGGTGGTGATGCTCGTCACCGAGGAACAGGTCATGCCCCAGGGGCGGCCGTCCGGGCCCATGGTGGTGACCACGGCGACGCCCGTCGGAAAGGTGGACATCAGGGAACGGAAGTCCGGGGCGGCGGGCGGTGCCGTCCCGACCGCCTGGGGGGAGTCGAGCAGGGGTTCGGTCATGGCCGGGCCATCTCCTTCTTCCGCGGGGTCGCCGGGGCGCCGCCGCGGGCGGCCCGGGCCTCGACGAGGCTGTACACGGGGCCGGTCATCGCCGTGGTCACGAGCGTCATCACCACCAGGGCGAGGAAGAGGTCGGGGGTGAGGATGCCCGCGCTGAACCCGGCCTGGAGAACCACGAGTTCGGTCAGACCGCGGGTGTTGAGCAGCACGCCCAGACGCAGCCCGTCCCAGTGGGACTCCCCGCCGAGCCGGGCTCCCGCGTAGGTGCCCGAGACCTTGCCGACGATCGCCAGGGAAACCGCCATGGCCATCGCGGCCCACGGCATCCCGTCGAAGTCCCGGGTGAAGACGGTCAGTCCGGTCGTCACGAAGAACACCGGCACCAGCGTGCGGCCGGCGCCGGAGACAGTGCGCACGGCACGGGACCAGGGCCCGTCGGGTCCGTCGGACGGAAGGGCGGCGCCGACCAGCAGTGCCCCGAGGATGTCGGGCAGCTCCCAGTGCCGCAGGGCGGCCGCGGCCCCGGCGGCCAGCACGGCGATGCCGACGAGCGTCCCACGCGGACGTCCGGCCGCCAACCGGGAGGCCGACCCGCCGCGCAGCGCGACGCGCAACGCGACGTACCCGGCGGCCGAGACGGACACCACCAGCACGAGCAGAGGTACGTTCTTGGAGCCGCCCGAGGCCAGGCCGACGGCGACGGCGAGCAGGACCCATGCGACCGTGTCGATCACCACCGCCGAGGCCATCGCCAGCCGCCCCATGGCGGTGTCCACCACGCCGCGCGCCACCAGGATGCGGGCGAGGACGGGGACGGCGGTGACCGACAGCCCCACGGTGAGCAGCAGGAACAGCGCCGGCGCGGGAGCGTGGCCGCGCAGGGCCGGGTCATCAGCGGCCAGTACCCACACGGCGAGCAGACCGCCGCAGACCAGCGGCACGAGCAGGGCTCCCGCGGTGGTCGTGAGGATCGAACGGCCCTTGACCGAGACGGACGGGCTCCTGAGCTCGTGGCCGATGCCCACCAGGAACAGGGCCAGTCCGGCGTGCCCGATGTAGTCCAGCCAGGTGTGGACGTCGGCGGGCACCACCACGTCCAGCGCGTCCGCACCGCCGAGCCGCAGTACCAGCGGCCCGGCGATCATGCCGAGGGCGATCTCGGCGACCACGGCCGGCTGGCCGGTGCGCCGCGCGAGCAGGTGCGCGAGCCGCGCACCTGCCAGCACCACGACCACGGCCAGCGCGACATGGCCGGTGAGCGGCAGCCAGTGGGGCACGCTCATCGCACCCGGGCGGCGCGTCGCTCCGGCGGCAGTCCGTGCAGGTGGGCGAAGTACTCGTACTGCGAAGGAAGCCGGCTGACGAGCTGTGCGGCCTGGTCCCGCACGAGCTGCAGCTCCCGCACGGCGGCGGTGTCGTCGAAGAAGGCCAGTGTCGGGGGCGCCTGCACCGGGAGCCCGCCGAGGCCGAGCAGCATCGCGGTGTACGAGTACGGCTCGAAGCCGTGGTAGTACGGGAAGACCGACTCGGTGTCCGGGAGCTTGGCCTGCCACTGTTCGATGCGCTCGGCGAGCGCGTCCGGCAGCGGCCGGGTCTTGGTGTCCTTCCAGTACTGGTTGTCCTGCCGGGCAGCCGCGTAGTAGTGCAGCACCAGGAACTCCCGGACGCCGTCCATGACATGGCCGACCTGGCGGTTGTAGGAGCGGCTCAGGTTCGTCCAGTCGGCCTCGCCCTCGCCCGGGAAGTGCTTGACCAGCTGTTCGATGGCGTTCTGGATGAAGAAGATGCCGGTGGACTCCAGCGGCTCGACGAAGCCGCTGGACAGGCCCACCGCCACGCAGTTGTTCACCCAGGAGCGCTCGTTGCGCCCGATGCGCATCTTGATGTGGTTGGCCTCCAGGTCCGCGGCCTCGGGCCCGACGAACTCGCGCAGGGTGCGCTCGGCCTCGTCCGGAGTGGTGTAGTCGCTCGCGTAGACGTAGCCGGTGCCGATGCGCCCGAACAGCGGGATGGTCCAGATCCAGCCCGCGTCCTGAGCGGTGGCCGTGGTGCACGGACGGATGCCCCGCTCGGCCATGTCCACGGGTACCCGCAGCGCCACCGCGCTGTCGTTGGGCAGCGTGTCCTGGTACGACTGGAACGGCTCGCCCAGGGCCTGGTTGAGCAGCATGCCGCGGAAGCCGGTGCAGTCGACGAACAGGTCGCCGTGCAGTTCCCCGTGCTCCTTGGTCACCACATGGCTGATCCAGCCGCGCTCGTCGAGCGAGACGTCGAGGACGTCGTCGAGCACATGCCGCACGCCGCGGTCCGTGCCGTACTTGGTGAGGTACTTGGCGAGCAGCGTGGCGTCGAAGTGGTACGCGTACGGGAACTGCGTGTTCTGTTCGCTGAGCGTCGTCCGGAACTGGCGGCCGTCGCTTCCGTCCTCGGCGAAGTCCTGTTCGAACAGGGTGCCGTCGAGGTAGCGGGGCGAGCTCTTGGCGTCGCACAGCGAGGCGATGAGGAAGCAGTCCTTGTCGAAGCGGTTGCCCGGCTTGGTGTGCAGCCACCAGTCGGTGATCGGGAACCCGTCCACCACGCGCAGCCGCTCGAAGGGGTGGTAGAAGTGATGCCCCTTGGCGCGCCAGTTCTCGAAGCGGATCGCCAGCTTGTAGGTGGCCTGGCACTCCGGCATCCACTCGCGTTCGTCGAGTCCGAGGTAGTCGAAGAAGTGCCGGACCGTACTGAACGTGGCCTCGCCGACGCCGATCGACGATACGTTCTTGGACTCCACGAGAGTGACGTCGATGCGGTCGCCGAATGCGGCCCGCAGGTATGAAGCAGTCATCCAGCCGGCCGTTCCGCCGCCCACCACAACTACGCTCTTAGCCATCTTCCATCCTCTGTCTCGGCCTGCGCTGCGAATCGAGAATGTGGAGCCTTTTGAATTCCACGGCGGTATATTCCGGCAGTGATTCCTGAACCACGGGCCGCCTCTGAGCTGCACAGATGTTGAGCTTCGGGAGAACTTGAAGCAGGCTACCAGTGGCTCGACCATGGGGTCACCATGGTTAAGCGGGCGCCTAAAGACGCAGATCGATTGTGGCTTCACAGAGCAATAAGGAGTCCGCCGGAAACGGTTGCTTGACGTGTTGAGAGATACGGGATAGCTTCGCCGGGTCGGTGCCCGAGGTGAATACGGAAAGTCAACCGGAGCGCCTTTGTGGAACTTATGGCCGACGGTCGTGGTCCTGTTACGTGAATTATCGCAACGGAGGAAACGGCGTATCGTGATCAGCCTCAGTCACATATCGAACGCAGTGGAAGCGATACGCCGCCATGTGCGGGAGCGGCCCGAGCAGGACGCCGTCATCCAGGTGCGCGACGCGGAGAGCGGCGAGGCCCTGCACCACTCCTACGCCGATGCCCGCCGTATCGCCGCCGAGCTGCAGTACCGGTATCCGTCCGGATCCCGCATCCTGCTGCTCTTCCCGCCGGTGGAGTTCATCACCGCCTTCGTCGGCTGCCTGTACGCCGGCATGGTGGCCGTTCCGGCGCCGCTGCCCGGCTCCTTCGGCCATGAGCGCCGACGTCTGCGGGGTATCTCGACGGACGCCGAGGTGACGGCCGTCCTCACGGACTCGGCCAACCGGCCGGCCGTCGCCGAGTGGCTGAGTGGTGAGCAACTGCCCGACCTCGACCTGCTGGCCACCGACGCGGACGAGTGGGCCGACCCCGACAGCTGGCGGGAGCTGGCCGCGGGGCACGACACGATCGCCCTGCTCCAGTACACCTCGGGCTCGACCGGTGACCCCAAGGGCGTCATGGTCAGCCACGGAAACCTGCTCGCCAACGCCTCGGCCCTGTACTGGGCCCTGGACATCGACGAGGGCACCCGCTTCGGCGGCTGGGCCCCGCACTACCACGACATGGGCCTGATGGCGCAGACCCTGCCCGCGCTCTTCCTGGGCAGCACATGCGCGCTGCTGAACCCGGTCACCTTCATCAAGAGCCCCTACCAGTGGCTGCGCATGATCGACCGCTATGACATCGCCTGGTCGGCGGCGCCCAATTTCGCGTACGAACTGTGCTGCCGCCGGGTGAGCGACGAGCAGATCGCCCGGCTCGACCTGTCCCGCTGGACCCATGCGGTGAACGGTTCGGAACCGGTGCACCCCGCCACCGTGGCCCGGTTCGTGAAGCGTTTCTCCTCCGCCGGCCTGAACCCCGAGGCGCCGTCGCCCTGTTACGGGCTCGCCGAGGCCACCGTCTTCGTCTCGGGAGCGGCGCACCGGATGCCCGCCGTCGCCCGCGTCGACACGGAGTGCCTGGCCCGCCACGAGTTCCACGAGGTGCCCTTCCCCGCTCCCGGCCGGGAGCTGCTCGGCAACGGCCGGGCCGCCGACTTCGACGTCCGGGTCGTCGACCCGGAAACCCACGAGGTGCTGTCCGCCGGGCGGGTGGGGGAGGTCTGGCTGCGCGGCGACAGCGTGGCCCGCGGCTACTGGCGCAACGAGTCCGCCACCCGCGCGACGTTCGAGGCACGTACCGCCGACGGCGATGCCGGCTATCTGCGCACCGGGGATCTCGGCGTCGTCAGGGACGGCGAACTCTTCGTGACGGGCCGCCTCAAGGAGACGCTGATCCTGCGCGGCCGCAACCTCTACCCGCAGGACATCGAGCACGAGCTGCGAGCCCGGCACGCGGAACTCGGTGCCGTGGGAGCGGTGTTCACTGCCCCGTTGCCGGGCGGGACGGACGGTGAGGAGGACACCGAGGAGGGCCTCATCGTCACCCATGAGGTGGCCGGCCGGCCCGACGCCGCCGCACTGCGGGCACTGGCCGCCGGGATCCGCAGGACCGTCGTCGAGGAGTTCGGCGTACGGGTCGCAGACGTGGTCCTGCTCCGTCGCGGCCAGGTGCGGCGCACCACCAGCGGCAAGATCCAGCGCGCCGAGATGCGCCGGCTCTGGCTCGCCGGAGAACTGCGTCCCGAGTACGCCGGCTGACCCGGGCGGCAGCCGCCGCCCCTCCCGGTACGTCCCAACTCCCCTGTGATCCCTGCCCGTTGGACCGGGCTGTGGAGAGGAGCTGGCCCGACATGACCGTGCCCGAAAGCGCTCAGGACACCCGCCTTCCGCGGTCCGCGGACGCGCTGCGGCAGTGGGTCGTGCAGCACGTGGCCGTGCAGGCCCGGCTGCCGCACACGGAGGTTCTGCCGGACGTGCCGCTCGCCGAGTACGGGCTGGACTCGCTGTATGCGGTGACCCTCGCCGCGGACCTGGAGGACGGGCTCGGCGTTCCGCTCGAGCCGACCGTGGCACTGGAGCACCAGACCATCGGCGAGCTCGTCGACTTCGTGCTGGGCGAACTGGAGAAGGAGCGGGCCGAAGGTGTTTGACATACGCGAGGCGGGCCGACCCGCGACCGCCGCCCAGCTCGGCGTCTGGGTGGCCCAGCAACTGCAGCCGGGGCAGCCGCTCTACAACTGCGGGGTGTGCTTCGACATCGACGGCGCCGTCGATGTCGCCGCCCTGCACGACGCCGTGCGGCGGGCTTCCGCCGAGGCCGAGACCGTGCGCATGCGTTTCACCGAGGACGCCGAGGGGCTCTGGCAGACCCCCAGGGACGACGAACTGCCCTTCCACACCGTCGACCTGCGGCACGAGAGCGACCCGGGGGGGCGTACCGGAACAGCCGACGTTCGGTCACCGCCTGCGCCGGATCCGCCGGATCCGGGACGTCTTCCGTGAGCAGCGGCGGCTGACCAGGGAACTCGTCGGCCGCTGGCCGGCCTGGGATCCGGCCGTCGTCGTCACCGACATCATGGCCATCTGGGGAATCCGCGCCGCCGAAGCGGCCGGCGTGCCCTTCGTCTCCTTCTACGTGACCTACGCCATCAGCGAAGAGGTGCTCCTGGACGAGGTCCGCCTGCACCTCGGCCCCCGCGCGGCCACCCTGGTCAAACTGCTCGGCATCGCACGGATCCAGCCCGGGCTGCGCCGACGGGTCACGGCGGGAGCCGCGAAGGCCCTGGTCAACACCGTGCCCGAACTCCAGCCCGCCCGGGAGTCGTTCGACGAGCGCTTCCACTTCGTCGGACCGCTGCGCCGTGAACCCGTGGGCACCGACGGGTCCGCCGCAGGCTACTCGGACGACCTCCCCTGGGACCGTATCGAGCGCGAGCCCTCCCTGTACGTGTCCACCGGCACCATGTTCACCAGGGGACCGGAGTTCTTCCGCAAGATCGCCGACGCCTTCGCCGGGACCCGCTGGCTGGTGGTGCTCGCCACCTCGCACACCGACCCGGCCGAACTGGGGCCGCTGCCGGAAAACGTGATCGCCCGTCAGTACGTGCCGCAGTCCGCCGTCCTGGGGCGCTGCGACGCCTTCCTCTCGCACGGCGGGATGAACTCGGCCCTGGAGGGGCTCGCGCTCGGCAAGCCCATGGTGCTCGTGCCCCGGGCGGCCGATCAGCGGGAGATCGCCCGTCGGCTCGCCGCCGCCGGCGTGGGTGTCGTCGTGCCGGCCGAGAGCGAGGGACCGCGCTTCGTCACCGCCCTCGAAGAGGTGATGACCGACCAGGGCATCCGCCGCACCCTGGACGAACTCTCCGCCCGTATGGGCCGGTTGAACGGCCCCGCGGCCGCCGTCGACGTACTGGAGAAACTCGCCCTGGAAGGGCGGAACGTTCCGGGGCGTGACCGATGACCGCCCCGCGCCGAAGGACGGTCCTGCAGGGAACGGCGGCCGTCGGCCTGGGAGCGGCGGGAGCCGTCGGACTCGGCGGCGCACCGGCCCGGGCCGCGGACGTGGCCCGACGGACCGACCCCTACGAGGAGTCCGTACGGGACGCCCGGATGATCTGGGACCGTCCGCCCGAGCACTGGCAGGACGCGCCCTGCCTCGGCGACGGATCCCTGCGCGTACAGGTCCGCCGCGGGGACTCCCCGAACCTCCTGGCGTTCGAGGTGCGGGGCACGTCGGACGCATGGCGGTCGCCGGCCGACGGGATCGTCCTGCGGCTCGCGGGGACGCCCACCGCGCACCACTGGCAGCTGGACCTGTGGCACGCGGAGCTCAGGGCGACCATCACCACCACACGCGGCCGGGTGCACCTCACCGCTCTCGTGCCGTGCGGCCGCGGTCCTGGTGGTCCGTCTGACCACCGAGGGGGCGGAGTCGGCAGCCGCCTGGCAGCGGACGCCTGCCGCGCGCGCCGGCCACCCGCTCCCGTATCAGGAGGAGACCCGCGGACCGGCCCGGGTCCTGGTCGCGGGCGCCGACGCCGGAGCGGTCCGCCGAGCGCTCGCCGCCCCGGAACGCCTCGACATCGAGCACCGCCGCTGGTGGCAGGACCACTACCGCCGCGGCTTCCTCTCCGTACCGGACCGCACCGTGCAGCGGTTCTACTGGACCCAGATCTATCTGTCGGCGGCGGCACTGCGCCGGGACACCCCCGTCACCGGCTTCGGCCACCCCCTGCTCGGCACCACCGACCACCTCGGACTCGACCCGGTGGTCGCGGCCACGGGGTACCGCCCGCGCACGGCGAGCCACAGCCATCTGTACGGCGGACTGCCCGGCGTCGGCTCCAAGGGTGGCCGGGCCCCCGACCCCATCAGCTCGTGGGGACTGCCGGCCGTCGAGGCGGCGTACCGCAGAAGCATGGACGAGCGCATCCTCCGCGACTGGCTGCACCCCGCGTTGCGCAAGGCGGTCGGCTTCTACGCGCACTTCCTCGTGGCGGAGCCCGACGGGCGGCTGCATCTTCCGGCCACCCACTCGCCGCACTACGCCGATGTGCCCGACGCTTCTCACAGTCTGGCGCTGCTGCGCTGGGCACTCTCCGGGCTGATCGACTCCACCCGGCGGCTCGGCCTCGAGGAAACGGAACTCGACCGCTGGCGCGACATCGTGGCCCGCCTCACCCCGTACCCCACCGGCCCCGACGGCGTATTGATCGGCCGCGGCGCCCCGCTCGCCCGCTCCCACCCGTACGCCTCGCACCTGCTGTGGCTCCACCCGCTGCGGGAAGGGCTCCCGCAGGCGCGCAGCGAACCGGCACGGCGCAGCTACGCCCGATGGGCCTCGATGCGCGACAGTTGGCACGGCTCCTCCTACGTCACCGCCGCAGGCCTCGCCGCGGCGGTGGGTGAGGCGAGCGAGGCGTTGTCGCACCTGAGGCACTTCCTGGGGGACCTGGGCGGCGGAGCGCTCTACCGCGGGGGCGGGGGAGAGACGGTCGGCGAGACGGCGGTGTCCGTGCCGCTGGCTGCCGGGCAGGCAGCCGTCGACCTCCTGCTGGACTCCTGGGGCGGCACCCTGCGGGTGTTTCCGGCCACCCCACAGGAATGGCCGGACGCGATGGTGGCGGGCCTGCGCGCGCCCGGAGCCTTCCTCGTCGACGCCGCGCGCAGCCACGGCCGTACCGACTGGGTCCGCGTGCGCAGCGAGGCCGGCGAGCCGCTCCTGCTCGACCACGGCATCGAAGCCCCCTTCGAGGTACTCGACGAGAACGGCAGGCCCAGGCCCTGGCAGCCCAGCGGCCCACACGCCGTGCGGGTCCCGCTCGGGCGCGGCGAGAGCGTCCTCCTGGTCCGGCGCGGGCAGCGGCCGACCGCCGGGCCACGGGTGGTGGAGGCCACCGGAACGGCCCGCGCCTGGGGGCTGTCCGGACAGCAGAAGTAGACCTGGCACCCATGCCGATGAGTGACGTCAACCGCTACGGTCGCAGCGTGATCGCGCGCAATACGCTGGAAGCCCTCGCGCAACGCCCGTTGAGCTTCCTCACCTCGTCCTGGCCGTGGCGGTCGCTCGGCTATCTGCTGTCCAGCGTCGCCATGGGAGCCTGTGTCGCGGGGCTGGGGGCGCTGCTGTATGGCCTGTGGGACGTCCTGGGGCCGCTCGCCGTCGTGGTACTGCTGGCAGCCGCGGCCGTCGTGGCGGGGGGCGTGTCGCGCTACGAACTCTGGCGCCTGCGGCTCGTGATGACCGTGCCGCCGGCCGACGCCGACGAGCAGCGGGACCTTCCGCTGTGGAGCAGGCTCAAGGAACGCCTGCGCGCCGCGGGCGGTCTGCGCGAACTCGGCTACGGACTCGTCGCGCTGCTGGTGCTGTGGTGGACGGACATTGGCATCGCCTTGGTGTCCCTGGGGATTCCGCTGTTCCTGATGACCGCCCCCTTCCAGCCGACCGCCAGTTCGGCCGTCGGCTGGGCCGGAGCGCTCACCGGCGTGGTGCTGCTTCCCATCGCGGCGTATCCGATCGCGGCCTGGGCGGGCGTGCGGGCCGCGATGGCCGTCGCCGTACTGGATCCTCACGACAGCGAACTGACCCAGGTCATGGAGTCCCGCGCCCGTCTCGTGGACGCCTTCGAGGTGGAGCGCCGCCGTATCGAACGCGACCTCCACGACGGTGCGCAGCAGCGGCTCGTCACCCTGTCCATGAAGCTCGGCCTGGCCGAGCTGGATCTGCCCCCGGACTCGCTCGCCGCCGGGCAGGTGCGGGAGGCACGGAACCAGGCCAAGCAGGCCCTGACGGAACTGCGCGAGCTGATCCACAACATCCATCCCCAGGTGCTCACCGACCGCGGTCTGGAACCGGCGGTCCAGGACGTCGCCGGCCGCTCGGTGGTCCCGGTGGAGGTCGACATTGCCCTGCCCGAGCGGCTCTTCGCGCAGGTGGAGAGCACTGCCTACTTCGTGGTGTGCGAGGCCCTCGCCAACGTCGCCAAACACAGCAAGGCGACCCGCGTCTGGGTCCGCGGCCGGCTCGGGGACGGCAAGCTGGTGGTGGAGATCCGGGACGACGGGGTCGGCGGTGCCGACGCGGAGGCAGGCACCGGACTCGTCGGCATCACGGACCGTCTCGCGGTTCTCAACGGCAGAATGTTCCTCCATTCACCGGTCGGTGGGCCGACCGTCCTGCGAGTGGAGATTCCGTGCAACCACTGAGGCTGGTCATCGCGGAGGATTCCGTCCTGCTGCGCGAGGGGCTGGTCGGGCTCCTGGAACGCTTCGGACACACCGTGCTCGCCTCGGTCGGCGACGCCCCGACGCTGATCGCCGCGGTGGCCGAACACAAACCGGACGCCGTCATCGTCGACGTACGCATGCCCCCCGACAACACCGACGACGGACTGCGCGCTGCCCGCCGGCTGCGCGCCGACCATCCCGGTCTGGCGGTGCTGGTGCTCAGCCAGTACGTCTCGCAGGGCTACGCCTCCGAGCTCCTCGCCTCCGACCGGCAGGGCGCCGGAATGGGGTACATGCTCAAGGACCGCATCGGTGAGGTCGAGGAGTTCGTCTCGGCGCTGGACACCGTGGCCCGGGGCGGCACGGTGGTGGACCCCGAGGTGGTGCGCCAGCTGCTGAGCCGCCATCACGACCCGTTGCAGCGGCTCAGTCCCAAGGAGCGGGAGGTTCTGGGCCTCATCGCGGAGGGCCGCTCCAACGCTGCCATCGCCCGTCGGCTCGTGGTCACGGAGGCCACCGTCTCCAAGCGCATCGCCGCCATCTTCACCAAACTGGACCTGCCACAGGCACCGGACGACCACCGCCGGGTGCTGGCCGTACTGGCGTATCTGAACGTGTGATCACCACCACAGCACTCACCATGGCGAAGGACGTGACCGGTGCGCATCGGCGTAGTCATCCTCCCCGAACACACGTGGCCGGAGGCCCGATCGAGGTGGCGTGCGGTCGAGGAGCTCGGCTTCGACCACGCCTGGACCTACGATCACATGGCATGGCGGACGCTGGCGGGCGGACCGTGGCTGGGCACGGCGGCAACCCTGGCGGCGGCTGCGACCTGCACGTCCCGCATCGGTCTCGGCACTTTCGTCACATCGCCCAACTTCCGTCATCCGGTGCCCTGGTCGCGCGAGGTGATGGCACTGGACGACATATCCGGCGGTCGGTTCCTGTGCGGCGTGGGGGCGGGAGCCACCGACGTCGACGCCACCATGCTGGGCCGCCCGGTGCTGCCGCCACGTGAACGCGTCGACCGCATGGCCGAGTTCGTCGAGCTGCTCGACCGTCTCCTGACGCAGGATCATGTCGATTACGCAGGCACCTACTTCACGGCCAAGGACGCCCGCACCGCGCCGGGCTGCGTGCGCAAGCCCCGGGTTCCGCTGATCGTCGCGGGCAGCGGGCCACGCACCCTGCGGCTCGCCCGCCGGTTCGGGGACGGATGGGTCACGATCGGCCCCGCGGGCGCGGGCGACGAGCGGGACTGGTGGTCAGGGGTCGAGAACCTGGCTGCGCAGATGGACGAGCTCCAGCCGCCCGCCGATTCCAGCGGCACCTCTCCCTCGACTCCTGCCCGGGCTATTCGCTGACCAGCGAAGCACGCTTCGACGACATGCGGGGCAGGGCGTGCGAGCTGGGCTTTACCGACGTGATCGTCCACTATCCCCGCACCGCGGGCGTCTACGCGGGGCGCACCGAGATCCTGGAGTCGGTGGCCCAGCTCCAAACCGAGTCCCCAGGCGCCCCGGCGCCCTCCACCCAGACGTGACACAGCCGAGCGATCACGGCAGTCCCGACCGGGTGGCCGAGGAAGGTCCTCGCCGAGGTGGCTGCGGACGAGCTCGGCCGACTCCGGCGCCCGGCCTTCGACCCGGGTTCGACGTAATTGGGCGGCCTGGAGTGGCGAATCTGGAGTCTGACCAGGGCGGACATACGTGTGTCCGCCTGGAGGACGTTTCTCTGGGCGGTGGTGTTCTTGCTGCTCAACGAGGTGCGGGCTGAAGCGTGATGACCTGCTTGGGGGAGGGGATCTCCAGCTTCGCGAGCAGGTCTCGCTGGGGCTTGGTCAGGGCGGGGGCGACCACCGGTTGAGCAGGACATCGCGCTCGTGGTGTACTCGCGCGGCACGACGGGACGCCGCAGGGGCGCCGTCTACCCCTTCTCCGCCATGAACGTCACCTGGCGCCGGTCGCACGAGGGGGAACTCGGCGACTTCCCCGCCGGGATCACCACGCTGGCGGTCAGCCCGCTGTCGGGGAACGCGGGCGAGGTCGCCCTGATGCTCATGCGGGCCGGCTTCTGACGCAGTTCGAATAGGCCGACGACCGCCTCGCCGGACCCGACGGGAGCCGGCCGCGGCGTGACGCGAGAACCCCGCCAGCGTGCCGTTCGACCCGTTGCCGCGCTTCAACCTCCGCTGGTCGGTGCGCCGCTGGGCCACTCGTACCAGCGCCAAGACGGGCCGATTGCACCTCCCGTGGGGTGCGAGCACCACCGTACTGTTGCGTCCGCACAGGCCGTTCCTGCCGGGCACGCCGCGCAGCAAGCGGTTCGCCATCGCCCATCTGGAGCGCTACTGGGACAAGGATCTGGGCGAGAAGGGCGGCTTTGCCGACCGGTGGCGCGCGGGCGGCCCCGCAGCGATGCTCGCCGGGCTGCGCTTGGGCGAGCCCTTCCCGCACGCCGACGCGATCCTGACCGACCCTGCGTCTTGGCTGCGCGACGACGCCCGGGCCGGCGTCCTGCACCGCACCGCGATGGGCCGGCACGACGTGGGCACCGGCTTCATGGCACACCAGCTCTCGCAGCTCACCGCGTGGGCGGAGGGTGCCCTTACGCCCGAGGTACGCCGCGCCCCGGACCTCTCGCTGATCGACCGGGGTACGCCCGCGAACATCCCCAAGGGGGACAAGGAGACGATCGACGCGGAGCGGTGCACTCAGCGCCGGCTGGCGACGGCCTACGCGCTGGACGCCCTCGACGGCGTGGCGCGCCAGGCCGGCGCTCCCGTGCTTGAGGCACGGCTGCTGTGGCAGTCGCTGCGGCTGCGCGACGCCGCCTTGGCCTCCCTCGCCGAGCATCTGGGCCTCAAGGGCGACGGCGGGTCCTTCACCGCACAGCAGTACGACGACGCCACGGCCGGCGCACCGGTCGTACACGAATGGTCCGCTCCGGAGCTGACCGTGCGGGTCCACTGCCTGCGCCCGCTCGTCGCGCTCGGTGACCGCACCGCCGACAGCCTCCTTGCCTCCCTCGCCCTGCCCACCGGCACCCGCATCAAGGACGCCCAGGTGACCGCCGCAACCGCAGCCCGCCGCGACAGCGCCGCACAGTGGCTGGCCGCAGAACGCACCACAGACGCGCCGGCCCTCGCCCGCAGCGGATGACCACGGCCTCCAGCAGGATGGCCACTGCCAGGCGCGCCGGCCAATGAGGAGACTGATCGACTGTGTCCGGTTCCGACAATTCGGCGAGGGCGAGCATGCTGTCACCGCTTCAGCGCCTCAGCCAGGACGAGTCGGCCGGCCGGCGGATCGCCATCATCTCGGCGAGTGTGGGTGCGGGGCACGACGGGGCGGGCGATGCCCTCGCCAGGCGCCTTGAAGGCGACGGATTCCTGGTGGACCGGCACGACTTTCTGGACCTGCTGCGTCTCCCGACTCGACGACGATGACCGAGCCGGGCGGGGCGCGGTGGATCGCCGCGTGCAGCATGAGGTTGTCGCCGGGCCGGCAGCGGACCGTGAACGCCGGTCCCGCCACGCGCGGGGTCGAGGGCCACAGCGGGCGGATGCCGATGTCCATGATCTGATCGCGGCCGAGCAGGTCGGCGAGGGTGGTCGTGGGAAGGTCCTTGAACGAGCCGGCGAACCCGATGACGTCGCTCATGTGCCTCCTCCGTTCGAGTGGATCACCGAATCTACGCCTCTCGTGCGCCCGGCCCGCGCGGCCGGCGTCGCCGAGTCGTTGCGGTCGGCCCGGACCGTCCGCGTGCGGGGCATGGTCCGGGTGGTGAGGAGGGCGCGATCGTCACGAAGGACACGTACGACCGCGCCGGCGCCCGCTCACACCAGCACATGCTCCAGCAACTGCAGCAGATCCCCCGTCGCGTCCGCCGCCCCCACGCCCGGCAGTGCACCGAGCGCGAGCGTCGTCGCCGCGAGCGGCCACAGGTGCGGAGGCGGGCCGGCCTGCAGGGCGGCGATACGGCGGGTGACCGCGTGCTCCGTGAAGTTGAGCGCGCAGGCCGGTGGGCGGCGCCGCGCGCTGAGCGCCGCGCGCGCCAGGGCCCGGGCCGTCGTGGAACGGTCGCCGACCGTGTCGGCCGCCTGCTCGTCCGCCCAGCGCTCCACGAGGAAGGTGACGGTGACCCGGACGGGTCCGAGCAGCGGGCAGGCCGCGGCGGCGAGCGCCACGGCGGTCGCCAGGGACGCGTGCCGGTGCGTGAGATGGGCGCGCTCGTGGGCCAGCAGCACCCGGCGCTCCACCGGTTCCAAGGCGCTCAGCATCGCCGAGGTGACCAGGATCCGGCCCGGTGCTCCGCCGCCGCCCGGGATGGCGAACGCCTGCGGCACGGGCGACGCGGCGACGACGAGTTCCGTGTCCGGCGGATGACCGGCGCCCAGGGTCCGCAGCGCCCGACGCGTGACCCGCTCGGCGCGGGCGGCCCGGTACACGCGCACGGCGACCAGGACGAGGGCCAGGGTCGCGGCGACGGCTATCGCCTCCGGGACCGGGTCGGGCAGCCGGCGTCCGTCGTCGCGGGCGTCCGCCACGACCGGCGGCGCCTGGTTGACCAGGGTGACCGCGAGCAGGAACAGCGACCAGGTGGTGGCGGCCGCGGTGAACACGGCGGACGCGGTCAGCACCCGGGCCGCGAGCGCGGGCGCCACCCGCCTGCCGACCAGGGGGCTGAGGGCGCTCAGCAGCAGTGAGAGCAGGATCGGAAGATAGACGTCGATCTTCATGCGCCGGGTCCGCCGGGGAGTGGCCGCCCGTCGAGGAGGTCGCGCAGGGCCTGCTCCTCCTCGGGGCTGAGGCCGGAGACGAACTGCTGGAGCGTGGCGACCGGGTCGGGGCCGCGGTCGAGCGCCTCGTGCATGGTGTCGGCGGTCAGTTCGGCCGCGTTCTTCGCGGGCCGGTACGCGCCGCGCCGCCCGTCCACGTCGCGCAGGACGAGCCCTTTGTCGTACAGGCGTTTGAGGATGGTGTGCACGGTGTTGTAGGCGAGCCCGCCGCCGATCTCGGTCTGGATCTCGGCCGGCGTGAGCGCCTGGTCGGTGGCCCACAGCGTGGCGAGCACCTCGCTCTCCAGTTCACCGGCGCTGCGTCGTTCCGCCCTGCCCTGGGGGCCTGTGCCAGCCATGCCCGCAACCTTACAGCGCGTAGGGGAGCCGTGGTGCCGACGGCGGAGCGGCCGTCCGCGGGTCGGAGCGGGCCCGGTCCACTCGACCGGCGTAACGGGGTGGCGAGGCGGCCGGGTGAGCGCCCGTCTCGCGCTGCATCCCCGGGTCGCCCGCGTTAGCTTGTCCGTGTTTTACCTGTTTCTTTCCTGATTTCCGCCGTCGGCCCCTACAGCTTGTAGGGTGTGATGCCCCTACAGTCCGTAGGGGGTGAGGGATGGGTATGGCCAACAGCTCGAACACCGCGCTCGCAGGGGTCCGCCGGCTCGCCGGGCCGTCGGTGGCCGGCATGTCGTGGCGCGACCGCGGCCAGGGCCTGATAGCCCTTGTGGCGGGCGTCTTCACGCTGGCCCAGCTCCTCCTCGTACGGCCCGGCATGGGGCTCGGCTGGGACGAGACGGTGTACGTCAGCCAGGTCAGCGCCCACGCCCCCGCGGCGTACTTCAGCGCGCCGCGCGCCAGGGGCATATCGCTGCTGGTCGCCCCGGTCACTTCGTGGTCCTCCTCCACCGCACTGCTCAGGGCCTATCTCGCGGTGCTGTCCGGCGCCGCCCTGTTCTTCGCCCTGAGCGCCTGGCGGGGCCTCTTCCCGGTCCGCGTCCTCGCCCTCGGAGGCGCACTGTTCGCGAGCCTGTGGGTGACCCTCTTCTACGGTCCGCAGGCCATGCCCAACTACTGGGTCGCGATCGGCGCGCTGGCCGGCACCGGCTGGTTCCTGCGTGCCCACGCGGACAGCGCCGACCGGCCGGCCCTGTGGGGCGTCGCGGTGAGCGTCGCGCTGATGGCATGGATGCGGCCCACCGACGCCGTCTGGACCGCCGCCCCGCTCCTGTTCCTGGTGATGTTCCTGCCCCGATGGCGGCGCCTGCCGCTGCTGCTCGCACTGGTGGGCGGGCTGGCGGTCGGAGCGGCCGAGTGGATCGTGGATGCCTACCGCACCTACGGGGGGCTCCTGCAACGCCTCTCCGAGGGCTCCCGGATACAGGGCGGCCTGGGCTGGAACATTGCCGTCGGCGACCAGGTGCGCAGCCTCGGCGGGCGCACCCTGTGCCGTCCGTGCACCGGCCCCATGCCGAGCCCGGCGGTGACCGCCTGGTGGTTCGTGCTGCCTCTGCTCGCCGTGCTCGCGGTGGTCATCGCGTTCCGGGCCCGGCGCCCGGCGCTCCCGGGCCGCACCCTGGTGCCGCTGGCCTGCGCGGCGACGGCGGCCTTCCCGTACCTCTTCCTGATCGGGTACGCCGCCCCCCGCTTCCTGCTGCCCGCCTACGCCCTGCTCGCGATCCCCGTCGCCGACGCCCTCCTCCACCTCGTCACCGCGCCGGACGGCCGGTGGCGGCCGGTCACCACGGCACTCGTGGCGATCGGGCTCGCCGGGCATCTGGCCGTGCAGTACGCGGTGCTGCACCGCACGGTGGACCGCACCACCGCCGACCGCCGCGCCTGGTCCCGCACCGCCGCCGAGTTGCACCGCCTCGGCCTCCGGCCGCCCTGTCTGCTCACCGGCAACGAGGCCGTCCCGATCGCCTTCTACACCGGCTGCTCCTCGGCGGCGACGAGCGGCAGCAACGAGAACAGCACCCCCGACGGCATCGCGCGCACCGCCCGGCGCATGCCCGTCGCGTACCTGGACACCGCCGCGGGACGTCCGCCGTCGTACGCACGCGGCTGGATTCCCCACTCCTTCGACGGTGTACGCATCTACGTCGCCCCCAAGGCGGCCGAGGACGGACGCGGATGACCCCTTCGACCACGACCACCGAGGTGGCCCCGGCCGCACACGCTTCACCGGCCGCCCCCGCTGCACCGGCGGCCCGGGCGACCTGGGCGGCCCGGGCGGCCCGGGCGGCGAGACTGCGCGGGCGCGCCCCCTGGCACGCGGCCGTCAGCCTCGTCGTCCTCGTCTGCGCCGCTTTACTCGCCAGGCACCACTGGCCGGTCATCGAGGCGGGCGTCGCCCGCCTCGCCGACGCCGACCCGGGCTGGCTGCTGCTGGGAGCGACGGCCACCGTGTCGACCTGGGCGTGCTCGGCGCTCGCCCAGCAGGGTGCCGTGACCGAGCCGCTGCCGGGCGGGCGCCTGGTGGCCGCGCAGTTCGCCGCCTCCGCCGCCAACCACGTTCTGCCCGCGGGAGTCGGCGCGGGCGCCGTCAACCTGCGCTTCCTGACCCGCTGCGGGCTGCCCGTGACCCGCTCGGCGACCGCGCTCGCGGTGAAGGCCACCGCAGGCGCCGTGTCGCGCGGCGCGCTGATCGCCCTTCTCGCGCTCGCCGGTCCCGGGCTCCTGCGCCTCCCGCGCGTCTCCGCGGTCACGGTGGCAGTCGCGCTCCTCGCGGCAGGGGCGCTTGCGATGCTGCTGTGCGGACCGCTGCGGCGTGCCGTGCGGGCGGTGCTGGCGGAGGTGCGGGCCGTACATCGGCTCCCCGGCCGGGCGGCCGCCCTGTGGGGCGGGTCGCTGGCCTTCGCCTCGATGCACTCGCTGGTGGTGATCGCGGTCACCCGGTCCCTCGCCCTGCCGCTGCCACCCGGGCAGGTGGCGCTTGCCTACCTCGCGGCGAGCAGTGCGGCCGTCCTGCTGCCCACCCCCGGCGGCCTCGGCTCCCTGGACGCCGCGCTCGCCCTCGCGCTCGCGCTCGCCGGTGCCCCCGGCAGCGCGGCGGCTTCCGTGGTCCTCGGCTACCGGCTGCTGACGGTGTGGTTGCCGCTGGTCCCCGGTCTCGTGGTGCTCGGCGTGCTCGTACGGCGCAAGGCGCTCTGACCGCACGGTCGGCGCGCCCACCACCTTCACGTTCCTGGTGACCGTACGGCGGGGGGAGGAGCGGTCAGCAGGACGATGCCGGACAGGCGGGCGCACGCGCACACGACCGTTGCCACGGCCGGGACCGTGAGGAGCAGCAGCGGCCGGGGGTGCTCACGAGGGAAACCAGGGCACCGCCGGCGTTCGTCGCTCGGCCGTCCGGCCAGGGCGACCGACGCGGTGTCGAAGCCGCTGTGGCGCGCTCCACCAGCTCAGGGCCTGAGCACGGCGAACAGCCCGAGCCCGTACGCGGACAAGTACGCGGACAAGCCGTAGATCAAGGAGTCCAGCCGGGAGGAGGCGCGGTGTGCCAGGCCCACCACGCCCGTCTGGCTAGGCCAAGCCGTCCATGCACGAACCGTCGAAGGCGTGCATCATCCGCCGACACCGTCCTTCGCGGCCCGGCGCGAGCGCAGGACTTCGAGGGCGAGCGGGACCAGCGAGACCGCGACGATCACCGCGATCATCGGGAGCAGGTACTTGTCGACGTTCGGCACCGAGGAGCCGAGGGCGTACCCGGCGAGGGTGAGGCCGAGGCTCCACACGAGGCCGCCGAGAACCTGCCAGAGCGTGAAGGTCCGCACGGGCACCCGCAGCGCGCCGGCCATCGGGTTGAGCACGGTGCGCACCACGGGGACGAAGCGGGCCAGGACGATCGCCTTCGCGTGTCCGTACCGGTCGAGGAGCTCCTCGGCGCGCTGTGCGCCTTCTTTCAACCGGGCCGAGCGGCTGCGGGCGAGCAGCGCGCCGCCGGCCTTGCGCCCGAGCAGATACCCGCACTGGGACCCGGCGAGCGCGCCGACGGCCGCGGCGACCAGCAGCAGTGGCAGTGACAGCTGCACACCGTGCCGGCCGGAGCCGGTGCACAGCAGGCCCGCCGTGAACAGCAGGGAGTCGCCGGGCAGGAAGAAACCGATGAGCAGGCCCGTCTCGGCGAACATCACGACGCCCACGCCCAGCACCCCGAAGGCCGCGAGCAGGGACTGGGCGTCCAGCACGTTCACCGCGAGCTGTGATCCCAGTGACAAGGGTGTGGCCATCGTCGCGAGCCCTTCCATGCGGGAGACCGGGCGCGACGTGGCGTCACCCGGCGGCTGACTACAATCGTGTAGACCGTCTGCTGCACTGTAGACGATAACCGGGTGACGAACGTTCCCGTGATCACTGCTTCGGGTGAACGCTGCCTTATCCGGCAGCGGCCCGCCGCGGCGAGCGGTCAGGCCGTGGCGAGGGAGACCTCCGTCGACTTGATCAGGGCGACGACCGATGAGCCGGGTGCCAGGCCGAGGTCCTCCAAGGCGACCCTCGTGATCACGGCGGTCAGCGCACCGCCCACGATCGTGATCCTGACCGATGCCATGACCCCGCCCGTGGTGACTCGGTCGACGGTGCCCGGCAACTGGTTCCGGATGGAAACGCCCTCGACCGCCGCGGTGGCGAGCGCGACCTCCGTGGACTTGATCAGGGCGTGCACGGAGGCGCCCGGCGCGAGGTTCAACTCGTCGACGGCCTCCGCGGTGACCGCGGCGGTGACATCCTGACCCCCCGTCAATCTGACCTTGACGACCGCCATGACCTCGCCCGGGAGGACGATCGTCACGGTGCCGGGGATCTGGTTGCGGATGCTCAGATTCATGGGCGCGCCTCGCGGGACGTAGGGTATGTCCTTTTCTGTCCCTATGCTGAGCCCACGGCGGCCGGATTCACGGGCCGTACCCGCGCGGCGTGTCAGGCCGGATACGCGTGTGTCTGCGCCGCCTTGACGGCCGCCCAGACCGGGGCGCCCGGATGGAGGCCGAGCTCGGCCGCGGCGACGGTGGTCAGGTCCGCGGCCAGGGACAGCTCACCCATGAGGTCGGCGCGGATCTGGTCGCCGTGCGTCTCCAGACCGGCGACCTCGCACCGCCACAGGTTGCGCGCGCTGGAGCCGCTGGGCCGGTCCCGATGAAGTGTGACGGCACTCGGCGGGAACGCCACGAAGACGGTTCCGGACAGGTCCTCAGTGGTCGTGATCGCGGGGCCGGCGTCGAGCTGCACGGTGTGCGCCTCCGCCACCCCCCGGTACAGGTTGAGCCCCACGAGCCGGGCGATGTAGTCCGTGCGCGGACGGCGGGCGATGCCCGACGGGGTGCCCTCCTGGACCACCCGGCCGTGCTCCACGACCACCAGCCGGTCGGCGAGCACCATCGCGTCCAGCGGATCGTGGGTGACGAGCACCGCCACCGCCTCGAACTCGGCGAGGTGGCGCCGTAGTCCGGCCCGCACCTCGAGCCGGGTACGGGCGTCGAGCGCGGCGAGCGGCTCGTCCAGGAGCAGCAACCGGGGCCGCGTGACGAGCGCGCGGGCGAGCGCCACACGCTGGGCCTGGCCGCCGGAGAGCCGGCGCGGTTTGGCGCGGGCGTGGTCGGCGAGTCCCATGCGCTCCAGCCACGCGGACGCGACCGCCCGCGCCTCGGCCTTGGACGCGCCCCGGCAGCGCGGGCCGAAGGCCACGTTGTCCAGTGCGCTCAGATGCGGGAAGAGCAGATAGTCCTGGAAGACGACGCCCACGGGACGCGACTCGGGCGGCGTTCGGTCCAACGGGGCGCCGTCGAGCCGCAGATGCCCGCCGGAGAGGGGGACCAGCCCGGCCAGTGCGCGCAGGGCGGTGGTCTTCCCGGCGCCGTTGGGCCCGAGCAGCGCGACGACCTCGCCGGGCGCGACGGTCAGTGCCACGTCGAGGCGGAAGGAGCCGCGCTCGACGACGACCCGCGCATCGAGCCCCTCGCCACCCATGTCGGCGGGGGCGCTGTCGGTACTGATCTGGTCGGTGTGGGTCATGACGCCCTCATCCAACGCTCCCGCAGCCCCGCCAGGACCGCGATCGAGACGGCCAGCAGCACCAGGCTCAGGGCGATCGCCGCCGCCGGGTCGTTCTGCAGGGCCAGATAGACAGCCAGCGGCATCGTCTGCGTACGGCCGGGGAAGTTGCCCGCGAAGGTGATCGTGGCCCCGAACTCGCCGAGCGCTCTCGCCCACGCCAGCACGGCGCCGGCCGCGATGCCCGGTGCGATCAGCGGCAGCGTGACCCTGCGGAACGCGGTGAAGCGGGAGGCGCCGAGCGTCGTGGCGGCCTCCTCGTAGCGCGGATCGGCGGCCCTGAGCGTGCCCTCGACGCTGATGACGAGGAACGGCATCGCCACGAACGCCTCGGCCACCACCACCCCGGCGGTGGTGAACGGCAGGGTGATCCCGAACCAGGCGTCCAGCCACCGCCCCACGACCCCGTTGCGTCCGAGCGCCAGCAGCAGCGCCACACCGCCCACCACCGGCGGCAGCACCAGCGGCAGCGTCACCAGGGCCCGTACCAGGCCGCGTCCCGGAAAGTCCGTCCGGGCCAGCAGCCAGGCCAGCGGTACGCCCAGCACCAGGCTCACCGCGGTGGCGGCGGTCGCGCTCACCAGGGACAGTTGCAGCGCCTGCCACACCTCCGTACTGGTGAGCTGGTGCGGCAGGCTGCGCCACGGGGCCCGAACGAGCAGGGCGACCAGCGGTAGCAGCAGGAACGTCAGGCCGGCCAGCGCGGGCAGCAGCAGCGGCAGAGGCACCCCGGGGCGGCGGACACGCCCGTGCAGCGGCCCGCCCGCCAGGGTGTCGGCAGCGGCGTCGGACATGTCGATCCGGGTCATGGCTGGAGGAACCCGGCGTCGGTCAGGACCTTGCGGCCCTCGTCGGACCGGACCAGCGCGATGAACGCCTCGGCCCCCTCGGCGTTCGGCGCGTTCTTGAGCAGGACGATCGGGTATTCGTTGACGGCCTTGGCCGACTCGGGGAACTCCACGCCCTCCACCTTGTCATCCGCCGCCTTCACATCGGTCTTGTAGACGACCGCGGCGTCGGCCTCCTTCAGCTCCACTTTCGTCAGGGCGCTCTTGACGTCCTGCTCGTACGACACCGGCGTGAGCTTCAGGTTGCTTGCGTCCAGCGCCTTCTGCGCGGCGGCCCCGCACGGCACCGTCTTGTCGCAGAGCACGACCTTGAGTCCGGACTTGGTGAGGTCCTTCAGAGAGGAGACCTTGTCCGGGTTGCCGGGCAGAGTGGCGATCTCCAGCTGATTGCGCACGAAGGTGGCGGGGGTGCCGGCCGCGTCGTTCTTGTCCGTGACGACGGCCATGGTCTTGGGGCTGGCGGCGGCGAAGACATCGGCCGGGGCGCCGCTGGTGATGCTCGCGGCGAGGGTGTCGCTGCCGCCGAAGTTGAAGGACACCTTCGTGCCCGGGTGCTCCTTCTCGAACTTCTTGCCCAGGGTCGTGAAGCTCTCCTTGAGGGAGGCGGCGGCGAAGACGGTGACGGTGCCGGACACTTTCGGCGCCGAGGACGCCGAGGACGCCGAGGAGTCCGACTTGGGGGAGGAACTCGAGTCGGACGAGGAGGAGCAGGCGCTCAGGGCCAGCAGCGCGGCGGCCCCCGCGCCGGTCACCTGCAGCGTCCGGCGGGTCCGGCGCGCGGAACGGGTCATCACGGGTCCACTCCCTCTGTTCGGCAGGGAGGGATCTCCCGGACCCCTCCGATACGCCGATCATACTGACGCAGATGCCAGCCGGAAGCCTCCTGTGTCATCGCATGAGCTGGCTCTTTGATCAGTGAGAGTCGCATGTGCGTTTGCCCGGGGGTACCGCCCGGGTACCGTCATCCGGGAGGTGGTGACCTGTGGGCCAGTCCCTGACGCAACCGGTCGCCGACGCCGCCGTGCCGGCGGAGCTCACGCTGACCGGGGACCTCGCCCGTCCGACGCGGCTGACCGTGCCCGACCTGCTGGGCTGGCCTCAGCACCGGGTGCGGGTCAGTTTCGAGTGCGCCACCAGCGGCGTACAGCACCACCGGTTCAAGGGCCCGCTGCTGCACGATGTGCTGTCGGCCGCCGGTCCTGTGTTCGAGCCCGCCCGGCGCAAGGACCGTCTGCGCTTCCTGATCGCCGTCACGGGTGCGGACGGCCACCACGCCTTGCTGTCCTGGGCCGAGATCGACCCGGACTTCGGCCGTGCGCCCGTGCTCCTGGCGGTCGGCATCGACGACACCCCGCTCGACCGCTCCGGACCCCAGCTCGTGCTGCCGCAGGACCGCTGCGGGGCGCGGTACGTCAGCGGCATCAACGCGATACGGGTGGACGGCCGTTACCGCCCGTGGACCTGACCCGGCGGGTGCCCCGGCTCAGGTCCGGTCGACATGTACGTTCGTCGACTTCACGCGTGCGGTGGCCTCCATCCCGACCTCCAGGCCCAGTTCCTCCACGGCCTCCCGGGTCAGCAGCGAGACGAGGCGGTGCGGTCCCGCCTGGATCTCCACCTGGGCGGCCACGTCACCGAGCTTCACGGCGGTGACGATGCCCGGGAAGGCGTTGCGCACCGAGGTGTACGACGGGGCTTCCTCATCACCGCTGCCGCCGCGTGCCAGCTCCACCGAGAACGCGGCCAGGTCCTTGCCATCGATGACGCGCCGCCCGTTCTCGTCGCGCCGGGTCGCCACCCGGCCCGCGTCCGCCCACCGTCGCGCGGTGTCCGGGCTCACTCCCAGCAGACGGGCGGCCTGGCCGATTGTGTAGGACTGCATGGGCGCCACGATAGGCTCCCGCACCGCCCCCGCCCGACCGCGGCCCGCAGGCCCCCACACGCCGTGTCTGCGGAAATAGAGGTGGCCGCCGGGTCCGCATGGCAGGATCCCACGCGATGGGTGTGTCCTGGACGGTACGGAGCGTTCGCGCGGCGGTGTTCGCCGTCGTGTGTGTGCTGCTCGCCGCCGGGGGACACACGCTGGCCACCGGCTCCGTTCCACCGCTGTGGGTGGACGCGGCCGGGTTCCTGCCCGTGTTCGCCGGCGGTACGGCGCTCGCCGGCCGGGAGCGCTCGCTCCCCGGCATCACGGTCGCGATGCTCGTCGTACAGGGCGGACTCCACCTCGCCTTCGACGTCGCGGGTCCGCCGGAACCGCCGATGCACATGGCGGGCATGCACATGGCCGCCCAGCCGCACGCGATGAGCCCTCATGCCGTCGCCGCGCACCTGGCCGCGGCCCTGGTCGCCGCCTGGTGCCTGCGGTGCGGCGAGGCCGCCCTGTGGTCGCTGCTGCGCAAGGCCGCCGCCTTCGTCCCGGGCCTCGCCGCCTGGTGGCGTACGGCGCCGCTGCCCGTGTACGTCGGGCCGCTGCCCGCCTGCGCCCACCGGCAGCACCTCCTCCGGCAGGCGCTCCTCCGGTACGCCCTGTCCCGGCGCGGCCCGCCCCGGGGATCCCCGTACGCGATCTGACCCCCCGACACCGAGCACGAGTACGGAGCCATCCCACCCATGTCCCCGATGCGTACCACCCTGCGCCGCGCCGGCATCGTCGCCGCTCTCACCGCCGCCGGCGTTCTCACCGCGGCGGGCGCGGCCTTCGCGCACGTCACCGTGCACCCCGAGAGCTACGCCAAGGGCGCCACGGACGGCGTGCTGACCTTCCGGGTCCCCAACGAGGAGGACACCGCCGCGACCACCAAGGTGCAGGTCTTCCTGCCCACCGACCACCCGATCCTGGGCGTGCTGGTCAGCCCGCAGGACGGCTGGACCGCGCAGGTGACCACCACCAAGCTCAAGACACCGGTCAAGACGGACGACGGCAACATCACCGACGCCGTCTCGGAGATCACCTGGACCGGCGGGCGCATCCGGCACGGCCAGTACCAGGACTTCGACGTCGCCTTCGGCCAGCTCCCGGACAACACCGACCGGTTGACCTTCAAGACGCTGCAGACCTACTCGGACGGGAACGTCGTCCGCTGGATCGAGGAGACCCAGAACGGCGCGGAGGAACCGGAGAACCCGGCGCCGGTCCTCCATCTGACCGCCGAGGGCGCGGCCGAGGGCAACGGTTCGACGGCGACATCCTCCTCCACCGGCACGGCGCAGGAGAAGCCGAGCGGTTCCACGACCAAGGCCGCCGCCACCAGCGACTCCACCGCCCGGGAGCTCGGCATCGCCGGCCTGGTCGTCGGTGTCCTGGGCCTGGCCGCCGCCGGCTTCGCGATCGCCCGCGGCCGCACCCGCACGTCGGCGTCCGAGTGACCGGGGCCCCGCCCCGTCGGCGTCAACTCCCGTCCGCGGGGCGGGGAGTCCACCGTTCCTCGACCCTCGCCAGCCGCCAGTACGCGAGCGCGGCCGCCCACACGACGACGAACAGACCGACGATGATGAAGCCCACGTTGTCGAGGTCGAGTCCGGCGATCCAGCCCGTCACCGCGTCCCCGAGGTCCAGCTTGTCGTGCAGGACGCCGACGAGCTCGATGGTGCCGATCACGAAGGCCACCGCGATCGACAGACCGGTGATCGTGAGGTTGTAGAACACCTTGCGCACCGGGTTCGAGAAGGCCCACTGATAGGCGAAGTTCATGAACGTGCCGTCGAGCGTGTCGAACAGGCTCATCCCGGCCGCGAACAGCAACGGCAGGCACAGGATCGCGTACCAGGGCAGCCCGGCGGCCGCCCCGCTGCCGGCCATCACCATCAGCGTGACCTCGGTCGCGGTGTCGAAGCCCAGGCCGAACAGGAAGCCGAGCGGGAACATCTGCCCGGGGCGGCTGATGGACCTGGTGAAGCGGCCGAGGACGCGGTTCATGAACCCCCGGGAATCCAGGTGCTGTTCGAGTTCCTTCTCGTCGTACGTGCCCGCCCGCATGGCCCGGAAGACTCGCAGGATGCCCCTGAGGGCGACCAGGTTGAGGGCGGCGATGAGGTAGAGGAAGGAGCCCGAGACCGTCGTCCCCATCACCCCGAGCACCTGGTGCGTGCCGGAGGTCTCGTTCATGAGGCGTCCGGCGAGCTGGGTGCCTCCGGCGATCAGCGCGGCGAGCACGACCACCACGCTGGAGTGCCCGAGCGCGAACCAGAAGCCCACGGACACCGGCCGCTTGCCGTCGGCCATCAGCTTGCGGGTGGTGTTGTCGATCGCGGCGATGTGGTCGGCGTCGAAGGCGTGCCGCATGCCCAGCGTGTAGGCGGTGACGCCGAGTCCGATCCCGAACGCCTTGGAACCGACTTCGTAGTGCTCCGGGACCACCAGCAGGAACAGTACCCCGAACGCCACGACGTGCAGGGCCGCGATCACCGCCAGCAGTCCGGCGGTCCGCAGGGTGTCCTCGCGCCGCCACTGAAAGGACGCAGGATCGGGCAGGGTCATTACGATCACGCTCCAGCACCTCGTGGATCACTTCGTGAGATGCCGTGGCCGGTCTCCTGGCTGACGGATCACCGCGCCCGCCCCAACCTTCCCGGTCGACACTCGACCAGTGGCGCCACCCGAGGACGGGTGGCACGGGACGGGAACTCCCCGATCACAGTGGCGAGGGCCGCTCCGGCCTGAGCCCCTGGGGGCTTTCACCGGTCTTCCCGAACACCACGGCCCGCCCACCTTAGGGCGGGCGGGGAACGCCTGCAAGACTGCACAGTTGCGCAGGTGTCCGGAGGTATCGAAGATCACACAGAGGTGCCTGGGAGAATGCCCGCATGCATCTCGTCCCCGCCGACCGCGCCGGCAGGCGCACCATCGACGGCCACCGGGTCTGCGAGGCCATCGAGGCCATCGGCGCACCCGAGGCCGTACGTGCCTGGGCCGACCGCTTCTCCCTGCTCGCCGACCCCGGCCGGCTCGCTCTGCTGCTCGCCCTGCACCGGGCCGGACCGCTCGCGGTCTCCGACCTCGCGGTGGCGACCGGCATGAACGACCCGGCCGTCTCGCAGGCGTTGCGGCTGCTGCGGACGGCGGAGATGGTCGCGGGTGAGAAGGAGGGACGGGTCGTCCGCTACCGGCTGATCGACCCGGTGGTACTGGAGCTGCTGAAACAGGTGACGTGACGGACGGTCACTTCGAGGGCGCCGGCTCGCGTTGCAGATGAATGTCCTGGCTCGACAGCGTCATCGGTGACGCGGAGAAGGCACGCAGCCGGATGCGGGTGTTCTTGTCGGGCAGGCCGAAGCGGCCCCCCGGCGCCTCGATCCGGTAGGTGGCCGTCCCATGACCGGCGACGGACGAGGGTCCGTCGAGCACCTTCCAGTACCGGCTCATGCCCTGCCCGGTGGTCACCATGAAGTGGGGTTGGAGAGCAGCGTCGCCGGTGTTGCTCACGCTGACCGTGAGGGTCCTGACCGCCCCGGACGTCCGGGAGGCGGCGGCAGCCTGCAGGTGCAGCGGCGGTCTGCCGGTCGCCGCCACGGTCACGGCCACGAAGGCCGGGGCCAGCAGGGCCGCGGCCACCACCATGCGGGCCGCCCGCCGTCCTTCCAGCAGCCGGGGCTGCCAGGCGGTGGTGAAGGCGCTGGGCGGCACGGTGACGGCGGCCGCCAGCCACAGCGGCGTCATCAGCAGGTAGTAGCCGTCCTGCGAGCGGGTGGCCAGGAAGAACGCGCACCAGGGCAGTACGGTCGCGGCCGGCCCCAGCCGCCGCACGAACAGCACGAACACCGCCAGCAGACCGGCCGCCAGCAGCATGCTGGCATGCGAGTACCAGCTCAGGCGGTCGCTGCCGTCGGTGAAGTAGAGCGAGATGTCGACCAGGCCCTGACCATGGATCACCGCACCCTGGGTGATCGGCAGCGCGATGCCCGAGAGCCAGGTGCGCGGCTCGCTCACGACGAAGTACGCGTTGATCAGCAACCAGGTGCCGGCGGCTATGCCGACGATCCGTGCCACGGCCAGGGCGGCCCCGCGCGTCCCCAGCTCGCCGCGCCGCAGAGCGAAGACCCCGGCGAGCAGGAACGGCGTCAGGAACCACGGCAGTTGCTGGCTGGCACAGGCCGCGCCCAGACAGGCCGCCCGTGCCCAGTCGGCCAGGCCACCCGCACCCATGCGCGTCCAGCGCACCACCACCGGGATGAGGAAGGCGAGGGCGACGACCGCCGGGTAGCCGAGCCGGCCGTACGTCGGGATCATGCCGAAGCCCAGGCACACCAGGGTGGCCGCCGAGCGCCACGGCGTCGGCAGCATTTTCCACATGACGATCGCGCCCACCACGATCGCGCTCGTGGTGACCAGGGTCTCCGGCAGCGCGCTGTGGCCGATCCACAACAGGGGCGCGGTCAGCAGCATGGTCAGCGGCGGATAGCCGTACGTGTAGTCGTAGCCGCCGGTCACCGTCGGGGTGTAGGCGACGCCGCCGTGGTGCTCGAACAGCCAGGGCCACGGCTGCCCGTACACCGCGTGACCGTGGAGCAGCTCCCGGGCGGCCTGCATGGTGAGGATCGACTCGTCGCTGAAGTCGTGTGCCACGGATACCGCGCAGTAGGCGAGCGTGACCGCCGTCACCAGGACGATCAGATCGAGGCGCGCCAGCGAGCGGCTGCTCCGCACCACCAGCGTGAGAACGCCGGTGATCAGGATCGAGGCGTAGCAGACGGAGATGATCGCGGCGATCACCAGCCGGTGGCTGGCGGCGGTGGACCACACCCCGCGCGTGCCGATGAACAGACTGATGTCCGCGAGCAGCGTCAGGATGCGATGCCACTGCGCTGGGGTCCGGTCCGGCTCGTCCTGCGCCACGAGGGGGCGTGTCCGGCGGCCGCTTGTCGACGGCCTCACTTCTGCCAACTGCACGACCGGAACGTAACGGGACATGATGAATGCCGAGCCTCTGGAGGTGAAGACTCCGGTGTGAGAGCGGTAAGAACCGCCTGCAGGGGGTGGGCCGACCGGGGGCATGCGTATCCGCCGGACAGACGTCTCCTCCGTGCGGGGGGCCGTGCGGCCGAGGTGACCACCGGGGGCGTCGCGGTCCGTGTCGCTGCTGGGCCGGACGGGTGATCATGCGTAAGAATTGCCCGGTGCAGACATTGAGTGCGAGCCAGCGCGGGGAGGACCGGTGAACAGCCGCGATGTCACCGACGAACAGTGGGAAGGGCTCGCTCAGGTCGTTCCGTTGCGCGGCCGGGACGCCTGGCCGTCCGCCGTCGACCACCGCTCGATACCCGAGGCCGAGACCGAGGCGCGACGGCGCTTCGTGGTCCTGCGGGTCAACGTGTTCGCGGACGCCCGCGAGGTCGCGGAGACGCTGATGGCGGGGGTGCCCGTCCTGCTCGACCTCACGGGTGCGGAGACCGAGGTCGCCAAGCGGGTACTGGACTTCAGTACGGGAGTGGTCTTCGGCCGCTCCAGCGGGATGCACCGAGTCGACCGCAATGTCTTCCTGCTGACCCCGCCGGGGACCGAGGTGCGAGGCCTGATGGAGGGCGCGGGGGTGCCCGGCGTCTGAGGCCCGGCCGACGGGCGGGCCGGTACCGCGGGTCGTCGCCGCGCCCGTCGGCCGGTCGCCCGATCGTGGGAAGCGCGCGAGGGTGAAACGGTTCGCCGCGACGCCTCGGGCCTACGGTCCCGGGTATGACCGCGTCACCTGCGTTGTGCCCGCCGGACCGAGCCGGTGCCACCGACCCGTGCTCCGACCGGCCGTGCGTCACCGAGCTGCGGCTGTCCGCGTTCGCCGGGCATCGGCGGGCCGGGTTCACGCTGGGGCCGTTGACCCTCTTCACCGGGCCGAGCGGCTCGGGCAAGTCGCGGGCGCTGCAGGCGTACGAGGCGCTGGCGCGGCTCGGGGGCGGAGCGGAGCTCGAGGAGGCGTTCCCGGACCCGGTGGTCTGCGTGCCCGAGCGGGCGCGGCCCGACGCCCAGCGGCGGCGTGGCTTCCGCATCGGCTGCACGGCCGACGGCCCGGAGGGACCTGTGCGGCTCGACATCGCCGTCCAGGCCGAGCCCGAACTGCGCATCGTCGGCGAGCGGTTGACGTCCGACGGCCTCGTCCTGCTGGAGACGGCGCTGCGCGACCCGCACCGCCGAGCGGTGCAGGCGGCCTGGCACACGGCGGGCTCCTCCCCAGTGACCCGGGGCCCGCTGCCCGACGACCGCCTCGGCACCGCCCTGCTGCCGCTGCGCGTGTCCGGCAGGACGGACGGCCAGCGCAGGGTGCTCGCCGGGGCCGAGCAGATGGTGGTGGCACTGCGTTCGGTCTTCGCCTGCGACCCGAGCCCCCGTTGGATGCGGGCCCCGGTTCCGCTGGGCGCGGGCCGGCTGCTGCCGGGCTGCGACAACCTCGCGGAGGTGCTGTTGCGCACCCGCGCGGAGTGCGGCCGGCGGCACGCGCTGCTGGCCGCGGCGGCCGGGGCCGGGTGCGCGGGACGGGTCGTCGATCTGGTGGCGGAGCCGCTGGCTGACGGCACGGTCCGCGCGCTGCTCGACCGGGGCGAGGGACTGCGCACGCCGTTGAAGCTGCTGGGCGACGGCGAGCTGCGGTATCTGGCGCTTGCCCTTGTCCTCCTCACCGGGCCGGGCGTCCTGGAAGTCGACGCGGTGGGAGAGGTGCCGGCGGCGCTGCAGACGCTCACGGTGCTGGCGGACGACTTCGACCGATGCATGGACCGGCGGCAGGCGCGGGAACTGCTCCAGCTGGCGGCCCGGATGTGCGAGCGGGGCCACATCAGGCTGGTGGGCGCGATGAGCGAGGCGTCCTGGGCGGCGGGGGTGGACGGCGTGACGGTGGTAGACCTGAGGCCGTGACAGAGGAACCCGGGCAGCGCGAGGACCTTGACGTGGCGCGGCTGCAGCGGCGGCTCGCGGAGTTCGCCGCGGCTCGCGCCTGGCAGCCGTACCACACACCGAAGAATCTGGTGGCCGCTCTCAGCGTGGAGGCGTCCGAACTGGTCGAGATCTTCCAGTGGTTGACGCCCGAGGAGTCGGCTCGGGTGATGGACGACCCGGACACGGCCCACCGGGTGACCGACGAGGTCGCGGACGTGCTCGCCTATCTGCTCCAGCTGTGCCAGGTGCTCGGCATCGACGCGCTGGCGGCGCTGGACGCGAAGATCGACCGCAACGAGGAGAGGTTCCCGCCGCCGGGAGCCGAGTGAGGCGAACCCGTCCCCGCGGGAGGGCCGGCGTGCCGCCGCGGAACCGGGAGCCCCATGGTCACTCTCCGGAGTTGTCGGAGTTGTCCTCTCCCCTTAGGTTGTCCACAGATTTCGGACTACCTCTGGCTTTTCGTCCGGACTGCCTTCACTGTGGGTAGTGAACAACGGAGTTCGGGCAGACGTGCGGTAGTACGTCAGGACAGAGCGGGGGCAGCGCATGGACGCGGTGCGGCTCATCGTGACGAGCAGGCGTGCCCTCGTGGGGAGCGAGGACGGGCCCAGGGTCATGACGGAGGCGTGGCAGGCGTACGCCCTGGCACAGGCGATAGGCAGTCGGCTGGCGGTCTCGGGACCACCCGAACTGCGCGGCGAGGCGCTGGGGTTGACGGAGCTGGCGGGCAGGGGCTGCGGCGTCCTGGACACACCCTCCATCGACGTGGCGGACCTGCGCGCCGCCCAGCTCACGGACCTGGGTGACGCGCGCAGAGCCCTCCTCGACCTCGGCACGCTCCTCATGGAACTGGGCATGGCTCTCATCGCGGTCGCGAGCGCCGCGGACGACGAGGGCACCTACTGGCAGTGCATGGAGGCCATCGACGCGGCGGACGAGTCGAGGGACCGGGTCAGGGAGATGCTGCGGAGACTGTCGACGAGGGACGGCGAGATACGGGAACGACACAGGGCTCCTGGCTGAGCCCCAGGCGGGGAAGACTCAGGTGCGGTCGCTCTCCGAGGCTGACGGTGGCCTCCTGCTGCGGCCCCTGTGCGGGGACACGGCTTCCTGCGACATGACGGCTTCCTCGGCCCGGGTGCCCCCCGAGGCGCGGACACGGCGACGCCCGAAAACAGGGCCGCCGGCGACAGGTGCCGGGCGGTCCGGCTCCGCACCCGCAACGATCACCCAGGGACCCGGTCACCGTGCCGCTCACCCGGTCGTCGGATTGACGGATTTTTCACCCGACCGGAGTCAGGAGGGGTGGGTGGGACAGGTGGGGTTGAGCGGTGTTCGAGCGTGCAGGATGGAGGCATGGATCTTCGCATCTTCACCGAGCCCCAGCAGGGGGCTACCTACGACACCCTCCTCTCCGTCGCCAAGGCCACCGAAGACCTGGGCTTCGACGCCTTCTACCGTTCCGATCACTACCTGAAGATGGGCACCGTGGACGGCCTGCCCGGCCCCACCGACGCCTGGATCACCCTCGCCGGCCTCGCCCGCGAGACCAGGCGCATCCGCCTGGGCACGCTGATGACCGCCGCCACCTTCCGTCTCCCCGGTGTCCTCGCCATCCAGGTCGCCCAGGTCGACCAGATGTCCGGCGGCCGTGTCGAACTGGGCCTGGGCGCGGGCTGGTTCGAGGAGGAGCACAGGGCGTACGGCATTCCGTTCCCGAAGGAGAAGTTCGCCCGCCTCGAGGAGCAGTTGGCGATCGTCACCGGGCTGTGGGCGACCGAGGTCGGCAAGACCTTCAGTTTCCACGGGGAGTACTACCACCTCACCGACTCGCCTGCCCTGCCCAAGCCCACCCAGGCCAAGGTGCCGGTGCTCATCGGCGGCCACGGCGCGACGCGCACCCCGCGGCTGGCCGCGCGGTACGCCGACGAATTCAACATCCCGTTCGCCTCCATCGAGGACAGCGAGCGCCAGTTCGGCCGGGTCCGTGCCGCCGCCGAGGATGCCGGGCGTGCCGCGGACGATCTGACGTACTCGAACGCGGTGGTGGTCTGCGTCGGCAAGGACGACCAGGAGGTGGCCCGCCGCGCCGCCGCGATCGGCCGCGAGGTCGACGAGCTGAAGGCCAACGGCCTGGCGGGCACCCCGGCCGAGGTCGTCGACAAGATCGGTCGGTACGCCGAGATCGGCTCCCGGCGTATCTACCTGCAGATCCTGGACCTCCACGACCTGGACCACCTGGAACTGATCTCCACCCGGGTCCAGTCGCAACTGTCGTAGTACGTACCGGCCGTACGGCTCGCAGCCGGTACGGCCCGAGTCACCCGGCTCCCCGCCCGGGCCGTCGGGCGGGGAGGTCAGGCCCGCGCCGTGACCGGGCTGTGACGGGGGCACCCACCCGAGCAGTCCCGTCTGCTTCTGGATCAACACGTCCGTCGTGGCTCGCCCGGCCTCCGTGGCCCTCGGCGGTGACGACCGGGAGGGGTGTCCCGCGGCCGGAGCGAGCCGGAGCCGGCCGGCGAGCCATGACGCCGGGGCCGAGCGTGGTGATGCCGGGGGCCGGGTGTTCCCGGGCTCCCTCCATTAGGGCGCGACTCGGGGCCGACGATCACAGGGACCGCGATGATGTGCTCGGCACGTGAACTCCATGTGCCGGAACTGCGGGCTCCATCACAGCGCACATGATCCACGCCTGATCGGATGATCAGGTGCGTAAAGTGCTCCCTCTTGCTCTCACCGGCCTGTTGGCCCTGTCGGCATGCCAGTTCGCCGGTCATGACGGTGCCGCCGGCGAGGCCCGCCACCTCAACACCATCGAATCCCGCGCTCAGAAGGCGGCCATCAGCAAGCGCAGGAAGGAGCTGGACGACATGCGCGCAGCGGACGAGCGGGCCGTCAGGAACGCCCGGACGATCATCGGCAAGGCGTCATGAGCAGGGCGATCCGTACCACGAGCGCCGCGGTGACCGCCGCCGCGGCGGCGGTCCTGGTCCTCACCGGCTGCGGTGCGGAGAAGCCCGGCTCGCGTAGGGACGGAACCCACCTCGGAGGCGGCCCCGGGGCCGTCAGCGCCGACCCGTTGTGCCCGTCCGGCATGCCCCGGTACGGCGCCGCCCCGACCGACGGCCCGTCACCCGCGAGCACCGCTCCGCAGCCCTCCTGGACCCCGCTTCCGCTGCCCACCGGCACCCAGGCGGCCAAGGGCGGTGTGCGGATCACCGGCCTGTCCGGCTGGACGTCCGGCCACGACTGCGCGCCCGCCCGGTTCTCCGCCGACTTCACGGTCACCAACCACGCCAGGACGGCCATGACCTACACGGTCACCCTCGGCTTCCTGTCGGCGTCCCGAGGCGCCGTCGACACCGTGGACAAGACCGTTGCCGTGGTTTTGCCGGGGCAGACGGTGAAGAGCACCGCCGACACCGGGGAACTGCCGGTGCAGGCCCCGGCCGTGACGGGCGTGGCGATCGAGAAGGTGAGGACTGTCCCCGTGGACGAGGTCCCCTCGTCGGGCGGGCCCTGCCCGGCCTCCGGGGTGCGCGTCGACGCCGACCAGGGCGACGCCGCCATGGGACTGCGCGCGGTGAGCCTGCACCTGGAGAACTGCGGCACACGCCCGTACAGCCTGAACGGCCGCCCCGCGCTCCAGATCCTGGACGCCGACCACGAACCCGTGACGGGCGTGCGCATCGTGCGCGGCGACGAGATCGCCACCGGCACCGGCGCCGACGGCACGCCCCAGCCCCTCACCCTCGCCCCCGGCGAGCGCGCCTATGCGGTCCTCGCATGGCGCAACACGACCGAAGCCGGAGACGGCCTCAGCCCCGTCGACGCCCCGTACGTGCGCGTGTGGGCCAAGCCGGGTGCCCGCCCGGTGATCGTGACACCGGAGCTCGACCTCGGCACCACAGGCAGACTCGGCGTCGGCCCGTGGAAGAAGGAGGACACCGGCCGTTAGCGGAACCGGCGGGCGGCCTGCCGATCGAAAACCGGTGGTCACCGGGTCTTGAGCCCGGGAGACTCGGACATGTGTTCCTGACGATCTCCACGAGCGGCGAAGCCGCCCGCCCGGCCACCGACCTCGGGCACCTGCTGCACAAGCACCCCGACAAAGCGCAGCGGTTCTCCACGTCCTACGGCACCGCCCACGTGTTCTACCCCGAGGCGGACGAGCAGCGCTGCACGGCAGCGCTGCTGCTGGAGATCGACACGGTGGCGCTGGTCCGGCGGGGGAAGGGCAAGGGGCGTGGCGGCGCGCCCGACGCGGCGCTCGCGCAGTACGTCAACGACCGCCCCTACGCCGCCTCCTCGCTGCTCGCGGTCGCGCTGAGCGGCGTGTTCTCCAGCGCCCTGCGCGGGGTGTGCAACGCCCGCCCGGAGCGCGCGGCCACGCCGCTTCCCCTCCGCATCGAGGTACCGGCCCTGCCCGCCCACGGCGGCGCCGACCTCGTACGACGCCTCTTCGTACCGCTCGGCTGGACCGTGACCGCCGACCCGGTCCCGCTCGACACCGAGTTCCCGGAGTGGGGCGACTCGCGCTACGTCCGCCTCGTCCTGGAGGCGGAGACGCTGACCCTGGCCGAGGCGCTGCGTCATCTGTATGTCCTGCTGCCGGTCCTCGACGACGCCAAGCACTACTGGGTCTCCGCCGACGAGGTCGACAAGCTGCTGCGGGCCGGCGAGGGCTGGCTGCCCGGTCACCCGGAGCAGAAGCTGATCACCAGCCGGTATCTGTCCCGCCGTTGGTCGCTGACCCGGCAGGCGATGGAGCAGCTGGAACTGGTGCGGCTGGCCGAGGCCGACGACAGCGAGGTCGAGGAGATCGACGACGCGGTCGAGGAGACCGGCGGCGCGGTCGAGGTGACCGGCGGCGCGGTCGAGTCGGGGTCGGAAGAGGCGGACTCGGCCGAGGCGGAGTCGCCGGAGGCGGATGCGAAGCCGGCGCCGCTCGCCGTGCAGCGCAGGGAGGCGATCCTTGCCGCCCTCCGCGCGTCCGGTGCCGCCCGGGTGCTCGACCTCGGGTGCGGGCAGGGACAGTTGGTCCAGGCCCTCCTCAAGGACGTGCGGTTCACGGAGATCGTGGGCGTGGACGTCTCGATGCGGGCCCTCACCATCGCCGCCCGGCGGCTCAGGCTGGACCGCATGGGCGAGCGTCAGGCGGCCCGCGTGCAGCTCGTCCAGGGCTCGCTCGCCTACACCGACAACCGGCTCAAGGGCTACGACGCCGCCGTCCTGAGTGAGGTCATCGAGCACCTCGACCTGCCCCGGCTGCCCGCCCTGGAATACGCCGTGTTCGGGCACGCGCGCCCCCGCACGGTCCTCGTGACCACCCCGAACGTCGAGTACAACGTCCGCTGGGAGACGCTCCCCGCCGGACACGTACGCCACGGCGACCACCGCTTCGAGTGGACCCGCGAGGAGTTCCGCACCTGGGCGGCGACCGTGGCCGGACGGCACGGCTACGACGTCGAGTTCGTCCCCGTCGGCCCGGACGACCCTGAGGTCGGAGCGCCCACCCAGATGGCCGTGTTCAGCATCAGGACCGCCACGAACGAGAAGGAGGCGAAGGCCGCATGACCGAGACCCGCACGGGACGGGTCCTGCCCGTCACCGACCTCTCCCTCGTGGTCCTCATCGGCGCGTCGGGGTCGGGCAAGTCCACTTTCGCCAGCAGGCACTTCAAGCCGACGGAGGTCATCTCCTCCGACTTCTGCCGAGGTCTGGTCTCCGACGACGAGAACGACCAGAGCGCCACCCGGGACGCCTTCGACGTCCTGCACTACATCGCCGGAAAGCGCCTGGCGGCCGGCCGCCGCACTGTGGTCGACGCGACCAGCGTGCAGCAGGAGGCCCGCCGTCAGCTGATCGATTTGGCCAAGCAGTACGACGTGCTGCCCATCGCGATCGTGCTCGACGTGCCCGAGGAGGTGTGTGCCGAGCGCAACGCGGCCCGCACCGACCGGGCCGACATGCCGCGCCGGGTGATCCAGCGCCACAGACGCGAACTGCGCCGCTCGCTCAGGCATCTGGAGCGGGAGGGCTTCCGCAAGGTGCACATCCTTCGGGGCGTGGAGGAGATCGAGAACGCGACGGTCGTCACCGAGAAGCGCTTCAACGACCTCACCCACCTCACCGGCCCCTTCGACATCATCGGCGACGTCCACGGCTGCTCGTCCGAACTGGAGGCGCTGCTGGGCAAGCTGGGATACATCGACGGTGCGCACCCGGAGGCGCGTACGGCCGTCTTCGTCGGCGACCTGGTGGACCGCGGCCCCGACAGCCCGGGCGTGCTGCGCCGGGTCATGTCGATGGTGGCGTCGGGCAACGCACTGTGCGTGCCGGGCAACCACGAGAACAAGTACGGGCGTCATCTGCGCGGCCGCAAGGTCCAGCACACGCACGGGCTCGCCGAGACCATCGAGCAGATGGAGGGCGAGAGCGAGGAGTTCAGGCAGCAGGTACGGGAGTTCATCGACGGACTGGTCAGTCACTACGTTCTCGACGGTGGCCGGCTGGTGGTCTGCCACGCCGGTCTGCCCGAGAAGTACCACGGCCGCACCTCCGGCCGGGTCCGCTCGCACGCGCTGTACGGCGACACCACGGGGGAGACGGACGAGTTCGGCCTGCCGGTGCGTTACCCCTGGGCGGAGGACTACCGGGGCAGGGCGGCGGTCGTCTACGGTCACACCCCGGTCCCCCAGGCGACCTGGCTCAACAACACCATCTGCCTGGACACCGGTGCCGTCTTCGGCGGCAAGCTCACCGCGCTGCGCTGGCCGGAGCGGGAGTTGGTCGACGTATACGCGGAGCGGGTCTGGTACGAGCCGGCCCGGCCGCTGGCCACCGAGGCGCCCGGCGGGCACGAAGGACGGCCGCTGGACCTGGCGGACGTGTACGGCCGCCGCGTCGTGGAGACCCGGCACGCCGGCCGGGTCTCGGTCCGCGAGGAGAACGCGGCGGCGGCCCTGGAGGTCATGAGCCGCTTCGCCGTGGACCCGCGCCTGCTGCCGTACCTCCCGCCGACCATGGCGCCGACGGCGACCTCGCACGTCGACGGTTACCTGGAGCACCCGGCCGAGGCCTTCGCGCAGTACCAGGAGGACGGGGTCGCGCGGGTCGTGTGCGAGGAGAAGCACATGGGCTCGCGGGCGGTGGCGCTGGTGTGCCGGGACGCGGAGGCGGCACGCGAGCGGTTCGGGGTCGGGGTTACCTCCGGCTCGAGCGCGGCCGAGAGCGGGGGAGGGCCGACCGGCTCCCTCTACACCCGCACCGGACGCCCCTTCTTCGACGACGAGGCGGTCACGGAGCAGATCCTCGACCGGCTGCGTTCGGCGATCACCGAGGCGGGCCTCTGGGCCGAGCTGGAGACGGACTGGCTGCTGCTCGACGCCGAGCTGATGCCGTGGTCGGTGAAGGCGTCGGGGCTCCTGCGTACGCAGTACGCGGCGGTCGGCGCGGCGTCGGGGGCGGTGTTCCCGGGGGTGCTGGCAGCGCTGGAGGGCGCGGCGGCGCGCGGTGTGGACATGACCGGAGTGCTGGCGCGCCAGCGCGAACGAGCGTCGGACGCGGCGGCGTTCACGGCGGCGTACCGCCGGTACTGCTGGACGACCGACGGTCTGGACGGCGTCCGTCTGGCGCCCTTCCAGATCCTGGCGGTACAGGGCCGGAGCCTCGCCGCCATGTCGCACCACGAGCAGCTCGCCCTGATCGACCGGCTCGTCGAACACGACGGGAGTGGGCTGCTGCAGACGACGCGGCGCCTGTTCGTGGACACCGGGGACCCGGAGTCGGTGCGGGCCGGTGTCGACTGGTGGCTGGAGATGACCGGGCGCGGTGGCGAGGGCATGGTCGTCAAACCGGCGGACACGGTGGTGCGCAGCGCTGCCGGCCGACTGGTGCAGCCCGGCATCAAGTGCCGTGGCCGCGAGTACCTCCGGATCATCTACGGCCCGGAGTACACGCGCCCCGAGAACCTCACCCGGCTGCGCCAGAGGTTCCTGAACCACAAGCGCTCGCTCGCACTGCGCGAGTACGCGCTCGGCCTCGAGGCACTGGAGCGGCTCGCGGAGGGCGAACCGCTGTGGCGGGTGCACGAGGCGGTCTTCGGGGTGCTGGCGCTGGAGTCGGAGCCGGTGGATCCCCGGCTGTGACGGGGATTCCGTCAGCCCACCAGCCGCAGCCGCTCTCCGCACACGCCCACCCGGACCGACTGTCCCCAGGTCAGCTCCAGGGAGTCGGCCTCCATCCCGTCTCCGAAGACGATCAGGCGCTCCGACCGACGGTGATGCTGAGCTGTCGTGGCGCCGGCAGCTCCCCCGCCACCAACGAGGTTCCGGTGGCGGGGGAGGGCCAGCCCTCGCGGACGAACCAGAGCAGCCGGTCCTCCGTGGGCGCGGGGAGCGGCAGCCGCCCGCCCCGCTCCTGCCACACCGACCGAAGCCGGCCCGTCGCACCGGTCCCCGTGCCCACCAGCACCCCCGACGAGGCCTGGGCCTCGACGACACCCCCGTCGCCGTCGAGGCCCAGGCGGTAGCGGGCCGTCTGGTGACCGGCCGCGCCCAGGTAGATCTCGTTGAGGGCCACCAGCCGCTGCGCGTCGTCCGCAACGACCTCGACCATGGTCAGCTCGTCCACGTCCGCGCCGCCCGCGGCCATGTGTCCCATGCCCCCTCGTACCGAGAGCCCGTAGGCCCTTCAATTTTCGTCATGCAGACGGTAATGAGGGCATCCGCTTATCGTCAAGAGGACGAAATCACCGCCTCGCACGTTCCGGTTCGCCGCGAACGAAGGGTGAACCCGCACCCGAATGGTCAGGATGGAGACATGGCATTCCATGTCGACTCCGAGGCCGGGCGGCTGCGCCGCGTCATCCTGCACCGGCCGGACCTCGAGCTCAAGAGGCTCACCCCCAGCAACAAGGACGCGCTCCTCTTCGACGACGTGCTCTGGGTGCGCCGGGCGCGCGCCGAGCACGACGGGTTCGCCGACGTGCTGCGCGACCGCGGGGTCGTCGTCCATCTCTTCGGCGATCTGCTCACCGAGGTCCTGGAGATCCCGGCGGCCCGGTCGCTCGTCCTGAACCGGGTCTTCGACGAGAAGGAGTACGGGCCGCTCGCCACCGACCACCTCCGCGCCGCCTTCGAGGCGCTGCCCGCGGCCGAGCTCGCCGAGGCCCTCGTCGGCGGCATGACCAAGCGGGAGTTCCTCGACGCTCATCCGGAGCCGACCTCCGTGCGGTTCCATGTGATGGAGCTCGACGACTTCCTCCTGCGCCCCCTCCCCAACCACCTCTTCACCCGCGACACCTCCGCCTGGATATACGACGGCGTCTCCATCAATGCGATGCGCTGGCCCGCGCGGCAGCGCGAGACCGTCCACTTCGAGGCGATCTACCGGCACCATCCGCTGTTCCGCGGCGAGGACTTCCATGTCTGGTCCCAGGGGCAGGCCGACTATCCGTCCACCATCGAGGGCGGGGACGTCCTGGTCATCGGCAGTGGCGCCGTGCTCATCGGTATGAGCGAGCGCACCACGCCCCAGGCCGTGGAGATGCTCGCGCACAAGCTCTTCGCCGCCGGCTCGGCCCGGACCATCGTCGCCCTCGACATGCCCAAGCGGCGCGCGCTCATGCACCTCGACACCGTGATGACCATGGTCGACGGTGACACCTTCACTCAGTACGCGGGGCTCGGCATGCTCCGCTCGTACACCATCGAGCCCGGCGCCGGCGAGAAGGAGCTGAAGGTCACCGACCATCCGCCGGAGCACATGCACCGGGCGATAGCCGCCGCGCTGGGCCTGAGCGAGATTCGTGTGCTGACCGCCACACAGGACGTGCACGCGGCCGAGCGGGAGCAGTGGGACGACGGGTGCAACGTCCTCGCCGTCGAGCCGGGCGTTGTCATCGCCTATGAGCGGAACTCGACCACCAACACCCATCTGCGCAAGCAGGGGATCGAGGTGATCGAGATTCCGGGGAGTGAGCTGGGCAGGGGGAGGGGCGGACCTCGGTGCATGAGCTGTCCGGTGGAGAGGGAACGGGTCTGATGTCGGCCGAAGCATCCGTATAGAAATGTGGGACATCGTATAGACTTTCATTCGTCCTCCTGTTCGTCCCGCCCCCTCGCACTTTTTGGAGCGCCCCCATGGCGACACTCCCGACCGCCCTCGCCGGACGTCACTTCCTCAAGGAGCTGGACTTCACCGCGGAGGAGTTCCGTTCTCTGATCGAGCTGGCGGCCGAGCTGAAGGCGGCCAAGAAGGCCGGGGCCGAGACGCGCCGTCTGACGGGCAAGAACATCGCCCTGGTCTTCGAGAAGACCTCGACCCGCACGCGGTGCGCCTTCGAGGTCGCGGCCGCCGACCAGGGTGCGCACACGACGTATCTGGACCCGGGCGGCTCGCAGATCGGGCACAAGGAGTCCGTCAAGGACACCGCCCGGGTGCTCGGCCGGATGTTCGACGCCATCGAATATCGGGGGCACGGACAGGGCGTGGTCGAGGAGCTGGCCGCGTACGCCGGGGTTCCCGTGTACAACGGCCTCACCGACGAGTGGCACCCCACTCAGATGCTCGCCGACGTGCTCACCATGACCGAGCACAGCGACAAGCCGCTGAGCGAGATCGCCTTCGCCTACCTCGGCGACGCCCGATACAACATGGGCAATTCCTACCTCGTCACCGGCGCCCTGCTCGGCATGGACGTCCGGATCGTCGCCCCCGGGCTCCTGTGGCCCGACACCACGATCATCGAGGTGGCCCGGCAGCTCGCCGCCGTCTCCGGTGCCCGTGTCACGCTCACCGACGACGTGAAGGAGGGCGTGCGCGGCGCCGACTTCGTCGCCACCGATGTGTGGGTGTCGATGGGCGAGCCCAAGGAGGTCTGGGACGAGCGCATAGCGCTGCTCGGCCCGTACGCCGTGACCATGGACGTGCTGCGCGCCACGGGCAACGACGACGTGAAGTTCCTGCACTGCCTGCCGGCCTTCCACGACCTCGGCACCGACGTCGGGCGCGAGATCCACGAGCGGCACGGGCTCACCGAGCTCGAGGTCACCGACGAGGTCTTCGAGTCCGAGCACTCCGTCGTCTTCGACGAGGCGGAGAACCGGATGCACACGATCAAGGCCGTCCTGGTGGCCACCCTCGCCTGACCGGCGCGTCCGCCGCCGCCGTACCGACCCGGAAACCTCCCGTACGATCCTCGACGGGCCCGGAACCACCCCTTCCGCGGCCCGTCGCTGCGACCCTCCCCCAAGCTCTCGGCTTCGCTCGAGCAGGGGGGCACCCCCACGTCGCTTCCGCACCACCGAAAGAGCACCATCCGTATGCCCGGCAGTTCCGCCAACCCGTTCCGCATCAAGTCCCCCGAGCTGCTCGTCGCCGAGGCCGGCGCCGATCTCGCAGGTCACGGCCTCAAGCGCCATATGGGGCTGTTCCAGCTCGTCTGCTTCGGCGTCGGTGCGATCGTCGGCACCGGCATCTTCGTCGGCCTCTCCGACTCGGTCGCCCAGGCCGGTCCCGCCGTCGTCGTCTCCTTCGTGCTCGCCGCCCTCACCTGCGTCTTCACCGCGTTGGCGTTCGCCGAGCTGGGCGGCGCTATACCGGTCTCCGGATCCTCCTACTCCTTCGCCTACGCGGGCCTCGGCGAGGGTACGGCCTTCCTCGTCGGCTGGTGCCTGCTGCTGGAGTACGGCGTGTCCGTGTCGGCCGTCGCGGTCGGCTGGAGCCAGTACGTCAACGAACTGCTGCGCAGCCTCGTCGGGTGGCAGCTGCCCGCCGCGCTCTGCGCCGGACCCGGCGACGGCGGGGTGGTCAACCTCCCTGCCGTGATCGTCATCTCCATGGCCTCCATGCTCCTCGTGCGCGGTGTCCGGGAGAGCGCCCGGGCCACCGCCGCCATGGCCGTGCTCAAGCTCGCCATCCTCGTCGTCTTCTGCGCCATCGGGTTCACCGCCTTCAAGCACGGCAACCTGACCCCGTTCTCCCCGGCCGGGCTCGGCGGCATCGGTGCCGGCACCACCGCCGCCTTCTTCTCGTACATCGGCTTCGACGCGATCACCACCGCCGGCGAGGAGGCCAAGAACCCCCGCCGGAACATCCCCGTGGCGATCCTCGTCTGCCTCGGCCTCGTGACAGTGCTGTACTGCGCGGTCGCGCTCGCCGCGATCGGCGCCATCGGCGGTCCGGAGGTGGGTGGCCGGCCCGCGGCGCTGTCGTACGTCGTCAACCAGGTGACCGGCTCCGCCATCGGAGGCGGCGTCATCGCCTTCGGTGCGGTCGTCGCCATCGCCTCGGTCGTCCTCGCGGTGATGTACGGGCAGAGCCGCATCCTGATGTCGATGTCCCGCGACGGCCTCGTCCCGCGCGTCTTCGAGCGCGTCTCGCCGAAGACCTCGACGCCGGTCGCCGGCACCCTCATCGTGGCGGTCGTCTTCGCGGTCCCGGCGGCCTTCGCCTCGCTGGACGCGGTGGTCAACCTGTGCACGATCGGCACCCTCGCCACGATGGCCGTGGTCAACGTCGCGGTGATCGCCCTGCGCCGCCGCGAACCGGGCCTCGCCCGTAGCTTCCGCGTGCCGCTCTATCCCGTGGTGCCGCTGCTCGGCATCGGCTTCTGTCTCTACCTGATGTACGAGACGGGCCCGGCGACCTGGGTCCAGTTCGCGGTGTTCCTGGCGGCCGGATGCCTGGTGTACGTGCCCTACGGTCGCCGGCGCTCACGGCTCGTGACGGGTGCCGTCACGCCGGACGCCACTGTCGTGGAACCACAGGCAGTCTGAACCACACCGCCTTGCCGGACGCGGTGGGGCGGTGACCGCAGGACGAACTGAGGCTGCGGATCAGCAGCAGGCCCCGCCCGTGCTCCTGCCAGGGGTCGGGAGCCTCCACGACCGGGTGGGTCAGGGTGCCGGGCGGCGCCGGGTCGGGGTCGTGCACCTCGACCTTGCAGCCCGTCGGCAGCAGCTCGACCACCAGCTCTATCGGTCCTTCGCCCGCAGCGTGCTCCACGGCGTTCGCGACCAGTTCCGCGGTGAGCAGTTCCGCGGTGTCGCTGTCGGCCGCGTGCTGCTGCTCCGCCAGCGCGGTACGGACCAGTGCGCGGGCCACCGGCACGGCCGCGGCGGTCTGCGGCAGCGCGACGCGCCAGGAGGCGGGTGCGGGAGGTTCGTACAAGGCGGGTCCGTTCATGGCGCAGGTCGTCCTGCTTTCAAACAAGAGGCATGGTACGGCGCGCCCCGAGCGGCGCCGTCGGCGGGCTTTGCCCGGGACCTCCTTCGGCCCCGGCACCGGCCCGGTACGGGGCTGCTTACCCCGGGCGGCGCCCGGCCTCGCGTGGCAGAGCCCGTTGTTACCGGCCTGTCGACGAGGTGTGACGCGAGCTGGGCGGCTGTCACACGGCGCCCGGCGGGGCTGCCGCCTCGTACTATCGCGCTATCGTGACGACAGTCACGAATGAGTGATAACTTCGTCACAGAGCACCAGTGCAGACAGCCGCCCCCGTCCGAGGAGGCCGCACGTCATGAGTCCGTTCACCGGCTCAGCCGCCCGCACCGCCGACTGGCGTCACCTGAGATGCGTCCACGCCGACGGGGTCGCCACCGTCACCCTGGCCCGCCCCGAGAAACTCAACGCGCTCACCTTCGGCGCCTACGCCGACCTGCGCGACCTGCTCGCCGAGCTGTCGCGGGAGAAGTCCGTCCGGGCCCTGGTGCTGGCCGGTGAGGGCCGGGGCTTCTGCTCGGGCGGCGACGTCGACGAGATCATCGGCGCCACACTGTCCATGGACACCGCCCAGCTGCTCGACTTCAACCGGATGACCGGGCAGGTCGTACGGGCCGTGCGGGAGTGCCCTTTCCCGGTGATCGCGGCGGTGCACGGGGTGGCCGCCGGGGCGGGCGCGGTCCTCGCGCTGGCCGCGGACTTCCGGGTGGCGGATCCCTCAGCCCGCTTCGCGTTCCTCTTCACCCGGGTGGGGCTCTCCGGCGGTGACATGGGTGCCGCCTATCTGCTCCCGAGGGTCGTCGGGCTCGGGCACGCGACCCGGCTGCTCATGCTCGGTGAGCCCGTGCGGGCGCCCGAGGCCGAACGGATCGGGCTGATCAGCGAGCTGACCGAGGAGGGCCACGCCGACGAGGCGGCCCAGGCGCTGGCCCGCCGCCTCGCCGACGGCCCGGCGCTCGCGTACGCCCAGACCAAGGCGCTCCTCACGGCCGAGCTGGACATGCCGCTGGCCGCGTCCGTCGAACTGGACGCCTCGACGCAGGCACTGCTGATGAACGGCGAGGACTACGCCGAGTTCCACGCCGCCTTCATGGAGAAGCGGCCGCCCAAGTGGCGGGGGAGGTAGCCATGACGGCGGCACACGAGAGTCGGGCTCGGCCGGAGGAGCGGGTGCGACCGAGGGCGGCCTGCGACCCGGAGGGACAAGCGGGGCCGACGAGGGAGTGCGCGCGGGGTGGACGAACGGGGCCGCGCAGGGTCGTGGCGGGGGCTGGGTCCGGTCGGGTGGTGCAGGCGGGGTCTGTGGTGGTGCGCGGGCTGATGGAGGGGGCGGGGTCTGTAGCGGCGCGCGGGGTCGTGGCGCGGGCGGAGCCGGTGGTTACGTGTGGGCCCCCGGCGCAGGCGCAGGCCGGGCCTGTGCCGGAGCGTGGGGTGGAGCGGCAGGCCGGGCCTGTGCCGGAGCGTGGGGTGGAGCGGCAGGCCGGGCCCGTGCCGGAGCGTGGGGTGGAGCGGCAGGCCGGGCCCGTGTCGGAGGTGGGGACGTGTCCGCGGGTCGGTGACCGGGGGCCTGTGTCCGCCCACAGGCCGCTGCGCGTCGCCGTCATCGGCGGGGGACCCGGCGGGTTGTACGCCGCCGCCCTTCTCAAGCGCCTCGACCCGTCCCGTGAGATCACCGTCTGGGAGCGCAACGCCCCCGACGACACCTTCGGCTTCGGTGTGGTCCTGTCCGACGAGACCCTCGGTGGCATCGAGCACGCCGATCCCGTCGTCTACGCGGCGCTGAAGGACGAGTTCGTGCGCTGGGACGACATCGACATCGTGCACCGGGGCGTGTGCCACACCTCCGGCGGCCACGGGTTCGCCGCTCTCGGCAGGCGGAGGCTGCTGGAGATCCTGCACGAGCGCTGCCGCTCGCTCGGGGTCGACCTGCGCGTCCGCACCGAGGCCCCGCATCCCGCCCGGCTCTCGGAGTCGTACGACCTGGTGATCGCCTCCGACGGCGTGCACAGCGGCACGCGCGAGGCGTACACCGAGGTGTTCCGGCCCTCGGCCGAGGAGCACCGCTGCCGCTACATCTGGCTCGCCGCCGACTTCGCCTTCGACGCGTTCCGGTTCGAGATCGCCGAGACCGAGCACGGTGTGATGCAGTTGCACGGCTATCCGTATGCGGCCGACGCCTCGACCGTCATCGTAGAGATGCGCGAGGAGGTGTGGCGGGCCGCCGGGTTCGCCGAGTCGGAGACCGCCGAGACGATCGAGCGCTGCGCCAAGATCTTCGCGGACGCGCTCAGCGGCCGGCCCCTGCGGTCCAACAACTCCACCTGGACCACCTTCCGCACCGTCGTCAACGAGCGTTGGTCGCACGGCAACCTGGTCCTCCTCGGCGACGCCGCGCACACCGCGCACTTCTCGATCGGCTCCGGTACGAAGCTGGCCGTGGAGGACGCGCTGGCACTGGTCGCCTGTCTGGAGGAGCACCCCTCGCTGCGGGAGGCCCTGGCCGCCTACGAGGAGGAGCGGCGCCCGGTCGTCGCCTCCACACAGCGCGCGGCCCGGGCCAGCCTGGAGTGGTTCGAGAACCTCCGGCTCTACCTCGACCAGCCCCCCCGGCAGTTCGCCTTCAACCTGCTCACCCGCAGCCGCCGGGTCACCCACGACAACCTGCGGCTGCGCGACGCGCACTTCACCGAGGCGGTGGAGCGGGACTTCGGCTGCCCGCCCGGCACACCCCCGATGTTCACCCCTTTCCGGCTGCGCGGCCTGACCCTGCGCAACCGGGTCGTGGTCTCGCCGATGGACATGTACTCGGCACAGGACGGCGTCCCGGGCGACTTCCACCTCGTCCACCTGGGCGCACGGGCGCTCGGCGGCGCCGGCCTGGTCATGACGGAGATGGTGTGCGTGAGCGCCGACGGCCGGATCACCCCGGGCTGCGCGGGCCTCTACACCGGTCGGCACGTGGAGGCGTGGCGGCGGATCACCGACTTCGTGCACACCCGGGCACCGGGCACCGCGATCGGCGTGCAGCTCGGGCACAGCGGCCGCAAGGGCTCGACCAAAGTGATGTGGGAGGGCATGGACGAGCCGCTGGAGGAGGACAACTGGCGGCTCGTTGCTGCCTCGTCGATCCCGTACAAGCCCGGGAGCCAGACGCCCCGCGAGCTGTCCCGTGCCCAACTGACCGACATCCGTGAGCAGTTCACCGCGGCCGCCTGGCGGGCCGCGCGCAGCGGCTTCGACCTGCTCGAACTCCACTGCGCCCATGGCTACCTGCTCTCCGGCTTCCTCTCGCCGCTCACCAACCGGCGGACCGACGCCTACGGCGGCGAGCTCGCGAAACGGCTGCGCTTCCCGCTCGAGGTCTTCGACGCCGTACGGTCGGTGTGGCCCGAGGAGCGGCCCATGACCGTACGGATCTCCGCGACCGACTGGTCCGAGGGCGGCACCGCGGCCGAGGACGCCGTCGAGATCGCCCGTGCCTTCGCCGCGCACGGCGCCGACGCGATCGACGTGTCGACCGGGCAGGTGGTGGCGGAGGAACAGCCGGAGTTCGGGCGCTCCTACCAGACGCCGTACGCCGACCGGATCCGCCAGGAGATCGGCATCCCGGTGATCGCGGTGGGTGCCATCTCGTCCTGGGACGACGTCAACTCACTGATCCTGGCCGGGCGCACGGACCTGTGCGCCCTCGCCCGCCCGCATCTGTACGACCCCCATTGGACGCTGCACGCGGCGGCGGAGCAGGGGTACAGCGGCCCGGGCGTGGAGTGGCCGGCGCCCTACCGGGCGGGCAGCCGACGCCCTCAGACGGGACGCACGGACGCTCCCAAGCCGCGGCTCACGCTGGGACGTTGAACTCTGCGGGGCCGGTCGGCCATCCGGCCGACCGCCCCAAAGGTGATCACGTGGCCCCGCGAGACGTCCCGCTGATCGGCAGGACGGACGCTGATCGACTCGGGCGCGCAGACGGCGTCCGGCCGGACCGCCGAGCACATCGATGCCGGTGGTCACGGAGGTCTCGCCGGACGGATGCACGCGCATCACCGCCCCGGAAAGGCCGGCGGGATCACACTCCCGCGAAGACCGCTCCCGCGTCCCGCAGCCGTTCGTGCAGCGCCCGGAAGACGGCGGCAGAGCGGGCACCCGGCCAGTCCTCGGGGAGCAGCTCGGCGGGCAGCCCCGGGTCGACGTAGGGCAGATGACGCCAGGAGTCCAGGGCGAGCAGATAGTCGCGGTACGCGTCCTGGAGCGGGGTGTCCTCACGGGCCTCCCAGTCGCGCAGCACACGCGCGTGCCGGTCGAGGAACGCCTCGTGGTGTTCGGCGATCGCGGCCAGGTCCCACCAGCGGGCCACTGCTCCAGCCGTCGGCGTGAACCCGAGATGCTCACCACGGAAGAAGTCCACGTACGGGTCGAGGCGAAGCCTTTCCAGGGTGTGCCGGGTCTCCTCGTACAGGCGTGCCGGGGCGATCCACACCCCGGGAGCCGCGGAGCCGAAGCCCAGGCCGGCGAGCCGGGAGCGCAGCAGGTGCCGCTTCTGTCGCTCCGACTCCGGCACCGAGAACACCGCGAGCACCCAGTCCTCGTCCTTGGGCGGCGTCGTCGCGTACACGCGCCGGTCGCCGTCGTCGAGCAGTTGCCGTGCGTCCGGCGACAGGGCGTAGCCGGCCGCGCCCGTCGCCGTACGGGCCGAAACGAGCAGTCCGCGCCGTTTCAGCCGCGACACCGACGACCGTACGGAGGGCGCGTCCACGTCGACCGCGGCCAGCAGTCGGATCAACTCCGCCACCGGCACCGGGCCGGGGGCGAAGCGGCCGTAGGCGCCGTAGAACGTGACGATGAGGGACCGCGGAGCGTGCGGATCGGACACGTTGATCACTCTAAATCGTTCGGGTCACTCAAGATCACCTTCTGCCGGTGCGGAGGTGACGCCGGCGACGGCGTCCGGGGCCGCGTCCGCGACGAGGTGCGTGCGCAGCCGGAAGCGCTGGAGCTTGCCCGTCGCCGTACGCGGCAGCGCGTCCAGGAAGACGAACTCGCGCGGGCATTTGTAGGGCGCCAGTTCGGACGTCACGAACGCACGCAGTGCCTCCGGGTCGCGGGGCGCGGCCGCCCTGAGGACCGCGTACGCCACCACGACCTGTCCGCGCGCCTCGTCGGGCCGTCCCACGACCGCCGTCTCGACCACGTCGGGATGGCGCAGCAGGGCGTCCTCGACCTCGGGCCCGGCGATGTTGTACCCGGCCGAGATGATCATGTCGTCGGCGCGTGCGACATAGCGGAAGTAGCCGTCGGGTTCGCGGACGTAGGTGTCGCCGGTGACGTTCCAGCCGCCCTGGACGTACTCCCTCTGCCGAGGATCGGCGAGATAGCGGCAGCCGACCGGGCCCCGCACCGCGAGCAGCCCGGGCTCGCCGTCGGGCACGGGTGCGCCGTTCGCGTCCTGCACGCGCGCGTGCCAGCCCGGTACCGGAACTCCCGTGGTTCCCGGGCGGATCCGGTCGTCCGCGGCGGAGATGAAGATGTGCAGCAGTTCGGTGGCGCCGATGCCGTTGATGACGCGCAGCCCGGTGCGCTCGTACCAGGCCCGCCAGGTCGCGGCGGGCAGGTTCTCGCCGGCCGACACACAGCGCCGCAGCGACGTGGTGTCGTGACCGTCCAGTTCGTCGAGCATCGCACGGTACGCGGTCGGCGCGGTGAAGAGCACGGAGACGCGGTGCTCGGCGATCGCGGGCAACAGCTGTCTGGGCCCCGCCTGTTCCAGCAGCAGGGAGCTGGCTCCGGCCCGCAGCGGGAAGACGACGAGCCCGCCGAGCCCGAAGGTGAAGCCGAGCGGGGGGCTGCCTGCGAAGACGTCGTCGGGCCGCGGCCGCAGCACGTGCTTGGAGAAGGTGTCCGCGATGGCGAGCAGGTCGCGGTGGAAGTGCATACAGCCCTTGGGCCGCCCCGTGGTGCCGGAGGTGAAGGCGATCAGCGCCACGTCGTCGGCCGCCGTGTCCACGGGCGCGTACGGCTTCTCGGGTGCCGGCAGACGCAGCAGGTCGTCGGGGGAGCCGCCGCCGTAGGGGGTGATGCGCAGCCCGGGGATGTCGGCCTTCGCCAGGTCCTCGACCGCGCGCGCGTCGCACAGGGCGTGGCCGACCCGGGCGATCTCGCACACCGTGCGCAGCTCGTGCGGGCGCTGCTGGGCGAGCACGGTGACGGCGACCGCGCCCGCCTTGAGCACCGCGAGCCAGCAGGCGGCCAGCCAGGCGGTGGTGGGGCCGCGCAGCAGGACGCGGTTGCCGGGGACGACGCCGAGGCGGGAGGTGAGCGTGTGCGCGATCCGGTCGACCCGGGTGCGCAGCTGACCGTACGTCCACACGTCGCCGTCCGCCGTTCGGAAGGCCGGGCGGCCGGGATCCGTGCGGGCGAGCAGTTCGGCGGCGGCGTTGAGCCGTTCGGGGTAGCGCAGCTCGGGCAGATCGAAGCGGAGCTCGGGCCATTGTGCGCGGGGCGGGAGGTGGTCGCGGGCGAAGGTGTCGCGGTGGGCGGTGGGGGCGGGGCCTGCCGAGGCCGCGGCGCTCTCGGGGTCCGTACAGCTTGTGGCGTCCCTCTGGTCCATGGCGGTTCGCCCCCTTGTCGTGGTGGGCTCGCGCATCGAGCGTATCGTGTTGGTGACGACAGTCAACGGTCCGCGATACGGTCGGGTGGACAGCTCGCCCGGCCCGGGTTCGCCGTCAGGGAGAGGGGACCGGCCATGACCGCATTCTCGCTCGATCCCGCACAGACCGCCTGGTGCGCGGAGCTGCGTACGGCGGCCGAGCAGCGGCTGCGCCCGCTCGCGGAGAAGGGCGAACCGGGCCGCGTCAACCGGGAACTCGTCGTCGAACTCGGTCAACTCTCCCTGATCGATCGTCTGTTCACCTCGGGCGCGCTCGACCTGTGCCTGATGCGGGAGTCCTTGGCGTACGTCTGCACGGAGGCGGAGACGGCGCTCGCCCTGCAGGGCCTCGGTGCGCATCCGGTGCACGCGCACGGCACGCAGGCCCAGCGCGCCCGCTGGCTCCCCGGCGTCCGCGCCGGCACCACGGTGGCCGCCTTCGCCCTGACCGAGCCGGATGCGGGCTCGGACGCGGCGGCGCTGTCGCTCACGGCCGAGTCCGACCACCCGTCGGGCTGGCGGCTCACCGGTGAGAAGTGCTGGATCTCCAACGCCCCCGAGGCCGACTTCTACACCGTCTTCGCGCGTACCACCCCAGGTGCCGGCGCCCGTGGCGTGACCGCCTTCCTGGTGCCCGCCGACCGCCCCGGCCTGACCGGCACCCCCCTCGACATGCTCTCGCCGCACCCCATCGGCACACTCGCCTTCGACGCCGTGTCCGTGACCGCGGACGACGTCCTCGGCGAACCCGACCGCGGCTTCCGGGTCGCCATGGGCGCCCTCAACCTCTTCCGGCCCAGCGTCGGCGCCTTCGCGGTCGGCATGGCGCAGGCGGCCCTCGACGCGACGCTCGCACACACGGCCGGGCGGGACGCCTTCGGCGGCAAGCTGAAGGACCTTCAGGCCGTCTCCCACCAGGTCGCCGAGATGGCCCTGCGCACCGAGGCGGCCCGCCTCATGGTGTACGCGGCGGCGACGGCGTACGACGAAGGCGCACCGGACGTGCCGCACCGCGCCGCCATGGCGAAACTGCTCGCCACCGAGGCCGCGCAGTACGTCGTCGACACGGCCGTCCAGCTGCACGGCGCCCGCGCCCTGCGCCGTGGCCATCTCCTCGAACACCTCTACCGGGAGGTGCGCGCCCCGAGGATCTACGAGGGCGCGAGCGAGGTGCAGCGCGGCATCATCGCCAAGGAGTTGTACGCCACCGTGGAGGCCCCGTGACCACTGAGCGCAGCGACCCCCCCGAGCTCTCACGGATCAACCCGCCCACCCTCTCCGCACCCACCGGTTTCTCGCACGCCGTCGTCGCGACCGGGTCGCGGGTGGTCTTCCTGGCGGGTCAGACAGCCCTGGACGCCGACGGGAAGGTGGCCGGCGACTCCCTGCCCGAGCAGTTCGAGCAGGCACTCACCAACCTGCTCACCGCCCTGCGGGCCGCCGGCGGCACCCCGGCCGACCTGGCTCGCGTCACCGTCTACGCCACCGACGTCGCCGACTACCGCGCCCACGCCGCCGAACTCGGCCGCATCTGGCGGAACCTGGCGGGCCGCGACTACCCCGCGATGGCGGTCGTGGGAATCACCCGCCTCTGGAACGAGGCGGCCCTCGTGGAACTGGACGGCTTCGCCGTGCTCCCGTGACCCCCGCGGCGGCCCTGTGTCAGGCCGCCATGGCGAGCCGCTCCATCGGGACGCGGTGCGGAGCGACCACGCTGCCGTCGGGGAGCAGCTCGCCGGTGTCGTCGAACACGATCACGCCGTTGCAGAGAAGGTTCCAACCCTGCTCCGGATGAGCGGCGACCACGTGCGCGACGGTGGTGTCGGACGACGGGCATGTCGGCTGATGGGAACACATGGCGCACCTCCGAATGAGGGATGGGCGGCCGGTTGTCGCCTCGTCGAGTAAGACCCTGCTCCGCCCGCCGACTCATCGGAACCGCCTGCCGAAAAGCGTGACACCACGCGGACAACCCCCGGACACGCCGAAGACGGTCGGTGCGGACTCGCCACGAAGGGGTGAAGATCACGCCCCTCGGCACCGCCTCCCGGTACGTGTGGATTCCCCCCACTCCAGGAGGTACTCCATGTCCGTGCGCCAGGTCTTCGGGGTGGTCTTCGGCGCCGCCCTGCTCCTGTCCGCCGCCCCCGCCGCGGGCGCCCGTTCCGGTCCGTACGACGAGGTGACCGTCGACCCGACCGGACACCTCACGGCCGACGGCACCATCACCCTCTCCGGCACCTACCGCTGTCTTCGCAGCAGCGGCCCCGTCTTCGTGTCCTCCTCGGTGTCCCAGGGCGACACCCGCGTGCGCCACGGTGTCGGCGGCACCCTGGCGGTCTGCGACGGCGCCGAGCACCGCTGGACCAACTCGGAGACCGTCGAGGAGGCGTACACCACAGGCCGGGCGCACGTCCAGGCCACCCTGATGGAGCTGAGTGCCACCGGCCTGCCGCTGCCCCGCTTCCACGCGGTACAGGAGCAGGACATCAGGCTTGTCGGGGGCTAGGCGTGGGCCAGGCGGTGTCGGACACCGCCTGGCCGCCCGACGGCGGCCGCCCCGCGCGCGGGCGGCCGCCGGAACGGTGGACGTGAGGCCGGCACACCGGCACACCAAGTGGCGGCATCCGGGCTGCCGTACTGGGCATCAACGACGGCCTGGTCACCAACCTGTGCTTGATCCTGGGCCTGGCTTGCGCACATGCCGGTGCAGGCACGGTACGACTGTCGGGACTGGCCAGTCTGCTCGCCGGTGCGCTGTCGATGGCGGCTGGTGAGTGGGTCTCCCTGCATGGTCAGCGGGAGATCGCCGGAGGGATGGAGGATGCGCTGCACCGGGCGTGGACACATTCACCGCCTGTTGTGCTGGCACACATGGCGCAAGATATACGTGACCGTGGCCTCGACGCCGAGACCGCAACTCGGGCCAGCTGGGGAGTCGCCACGGCCAAACGCACCAACCGGGAGACGGCGTTGCGCATCCTGTTCGGCGTCAGCGCCGAGGAAGCCGGTTCGCCTGTGGTCGCCGCAGTGAGTTCGCTGCTCCTGTTCGCGGTCGGCGCGATCGTGCCGCTGCTGCCCTGGTTCTTCACCGCTGGAGGCCCGGCGGTGGCCGCCTCCGTGGCTGTGACAGCACTCGCCTCGCTTGCCGTCGGCGCGGTTCTCGGCATCGGTTCCGGTCGTCGCCGGGTGGCCTGGACCGCAGCGCGTCAACTGCTCATTGTTGCCGCGGCATAAGCGGTGACTTATGCCTTGGGTGCCTTGGGAGGAGGAGCGGTGAGCTGAAGGTGGTCTTCATGAGACCCCTGAGTGGCTGCATGTCCGTCGAAGGGAGCCCCTGACTCGTGACCACCTCGATCATCGTCCGAGTAAGCGGCTCCCCCGGGACGCGTTCTGGCACATCGACTCGCCGACCGCGGCGACACCGTCATCATCAGGTCTGCGGTGACAGGCCGTCATCCACTGGCACGTTCTGGGCCTCCAGCGTGATGCCGGAGTTCCTGGCCTGTTCGAGGATCAAGGAGGCGAAGTCCTCTTCGATATGCCCTGCGCCGATGGCACCCGCGATGAGCTGAGCCGTGGTGGCGGCGAGCGGCATCGGGACCTCCAGCTCGCGGGCCGCGGAGAGCCCCAGGTCGAAGTCCTTGCGCAGCAGCGGCATGGTGAACGTCGGGGTGAAGTCCAGGTTGACCAGTGCGGGCGACTTGTAACGGGTGAAGACCGAGCCCATCACGGAGTCGTTGAGGAATTCCAGGAATGCGGCACGGCTGACACCGCCCTTCTCCGCGAGGACGGTGATCTCGGCGAGCGACTGGGTGACGACTCCGAGGAAGACGTTGTGCGCGATCTTGACGAGACGGGCGACTTCGCCCTCACCGACATAGGTCACCCCACGCCCCAGCAGAGCCAGCAACGGCTCAACCTGACCGAACACCTCGGGTGAGCCAGAGACCGCGACCGTCAGCTTGCCCGCGGTGATCACCTTCGGGTTCCCGCTCACCGTGGCGGCCAGGAAGTCGGTCCCCCGCTTGGCGGCTTCGTTCCGGATCAGCGCGGACCCCTGAGTGGACACCGTGGAGCAGTCGATCAGCACCCCCGGCGCGGCATCCGACGAGGTCAGCACGCCGCCGGGGCCTGTGGTGACCGCCTCCAGGGCGGTCGAGGCGGTCACCATGGTGAAGACGACGTCCCGGTCGGCCAGATCAGCCGGCCGGTCGGCGATCGTCGCTCCCCGTTCAGCCAGCGGTTCGGCCTTGGCACGGGCCCTGTTGTAGACGGCTACGTCGTGCCCCGCGTCCAGCAGCCGGGCCGCCAGCTGGAAGCCCATGCGGCCGACACCGATCCAGCCGATACGCGGGCGGTTCTGGGCGGCAATCGTCATTTCTGTACCTCAATCCTGGAAGACGGCTCGAACGATGCGGCCCCGCAGCTGACCGGCCGGACGCGGTATACGGCCGGCAAGGGGCCGGTGAGCAAGGATTCGCAGGCGGACTACGACGGCGGCTTCCTGAGGTAGTCGACGGCGGCGAGGTCGTCGTGGGCGTGGCCGGCTGCGACGGTTGCTTCCAGGCGCTCTCGGACGGCCTGGAGCAGAGGGCTGGGGGCGGCGGCTGCCGCGGCCAGTTCGATGTCCTTCAGGGCGAGTTGCACCGCGAATCCGGGCGCGTACGAGGCATCGTCCATGACGCGCACTTTCTGCAACTCGTACGGCATGGCGAGCGGGCCCGCCTCAAGCACCCGGACGAACGTCGCGTGGTCCACGCCGAGATCGTCGCACAGCGCAAGGACGTCGCTCATGGCAACCGTCGAGGCGGCCATCCAGGCGTTGACCGCAAGCTTGACGGCGTTTCCCTCAACCCCCGTCCCGACGTGGAGCACGGACGAACCGAGATCGTCGAGCAGCGGACGCACCCGTTCAAGGACGTCCTCGGGGCCGGCAACCAGCCAGACAAGCTTGCCCTGCCGTGCGGGAGCGGTGCTTCCCGATACCGGTGCGTCGAGGTACGCAACACCGTGATCACGAGCCAGACCGGCCAGCGCGTCGGCTTTCCGTGGCCCTACGGTGCTCGCCTGTACCCAGACGGCGTCGTGGTCGAGCCGGCCGATGGCATCTGACATGACCTCCGCGACCGCATCGCCGTCACGGAGCACAGTGAGGACGACGGACGCGCCGGCCCTGTCTGTCAGACTCCGGTGAGACCGATGAGGTGCACGTCTCTTTGATCTGATGCAGGGCGAGACAGGACCAGGAACAGCGTGACGATGACCG